>CBFDAH010000105.1:0-10368 GCA_965602785.1 uncultured Syntrophobacterales bacterium | reverse complement strand
AGGTCCCTGGCCCTCCCCCCACCACTCCTAATCCACCCAGTAGTTGGGTGCTTCTTTCATGATGATGACGTCGTGGACGTGTGATTCTCTGAGGCCCGCGGGGGTGATGCGCACGAATTTAGCTTTGCTCTGGAGTTCGGAGATGTTATTGGCGCCCACGTAGCCCATGCCGGAGCGCACGCCTCCCACCATTTGGTAGACCACATCCGCCAGTTTCCCTCGTGAGGGCACCCGGCCCACGATGCCTTCCGGCACCAGTTTGGACTCCAAGTCGAGGGCTTCCTGATAGTAGCGGTCGCTGCTGCCGGCTTTCATGGCCTCTTCCGAGCCCATACCCCGGTAGATCTTATAGCTCCGGCCCTGGAAGATCACGGTTTCCCCCGGGCTTTCTTCGGTGCCGGCGAAGAGGCTGCCGATCATGACCGAGTCCGCCCCTGCGGCCAGGGCTTTGGTGATGTCCCCGGAGTATTTGATGCCGCCGTCGGCCACGATGGGAGTGTCTGACTCCCGGGCGACCCTGGCGACCTCAAAGATAGCAGTGAGCTGGGGCACCCCCACCCCGGCGATGACCCGGGTGGTGCAGATGGAGCCCGGCCCCACCCCCACTTTCACGGCGTCCACCCCCGCCTTGATGAGGTCCCGGGCGCCTTCGGCGGTGCCCACGTTGCCGGCCACCAATTCCGTGTCGGGGAAATCCTTTTTGGTGGCAGCCACCGCCTGGAGCACCTTCTCCGAGTGGCCGTGGGCCGTGTCGATGACAAGGACGTCCACATCGGCTTTGATGAGGGCGGCCACCCGCTCTTCCCGGTCAGGACCCACCCCCACCGCGGCCCCCACCCGAAGACGGCCGTATTCGTCCTTGCAGGCCAGGGGGTATTTCTTGATTTTCTCGATGTCCTTGATGGTGATGAGCCCCAGGAGGTTGTAATCATCGTCCACCACCAGGAGCTTTTCGATGCGGTATTGGTGGAGCAGGGCCTTGGATTCCTCCAGAGTGATGCCCGCCGCCGCGGTCACCAGCTCTTCTTTGGTCATCACCTCATTGACCGTCAGGTCCAGGTTGGTCTCGAACCTGAGGTCCCGGTTGGTGACGATGCCCACCAGACGGCGCCCCTCCACCACCGGGATGCCGGAGATGCGGTAGCGTTCCATGAGGGCCAGAACATTGGAGATGGGCTCCCGGGGCCCGATGGTCACCGGGTCGAGGATCATGCCGGACTCAGACTTCTTGACCTTTGCCACCTCCAGGGCCTGGGCCTCGATGCCCAGGTTGCGGTGGAGGATGCCGATACCCCCCTGGCGGGCCAGGCTGATGGCGGTTTCCGATTCGGTCACCGTGTCCATGGCCGCAGACGTGATGGGGATACTGAGCCGAATGCGTTGGGTCAGGCGGGTGGACAGGTCAACTTCACCCGGCAGCACCGCTGAGGCTCCCGGCAGGAGCAGAAGATCATCAAAAGTAAACGCGTAAGGGATGGAATCGTGTGCCATGAGTGCTCCTTCTTCGAACCCTGGATTGCCTCACTTTATCGAAATTATCTCCATTTCGCCTGCCTTGTAAGACATTATTCTCTTTAGCCAGCCAGTTCCGCCAGCACCCCCTCCAACAGGCCTGAGTCTATGGTTATCAGGCTAGGTTGCCCGAATACCTCCAGGACGGTCTGGACGACCAGCACCCCGGCCACCATGACCCCGGCCTTGGCGGGCTCGAGACCCGGAAGCCGGGCCCGCTCCGCTTCCGGCAGGCCGGCCAGCCGCTCAGCCAGTTCCGCCACTCTTCTTTTGGTCAAAATATAATTATTCACCCGCTGGGGCTCGTAAACCGTCATTTCCTGAGCCATGGCCGCCAGCGTAGTCACCGACCCGGCTGTGCCCACCAGGGTGGGAGTTTTTTGTAGTATCCCGGCAAAATTTTTTCGATAAAAGTTCTCTAATTGCTCGTGTAATTCCTGTTTGAGGGCCGCCACCTGTCCCGGCTCGGGCGGGTCCCCCAGGGGCCGGGCCTGGCTCAAGGAAAGGACCCCCAGGGGAAGTCCGGCAAACAAAGGCTCCCGGCCCAGCCGCAGTAGGACAAACTCGGAACTCCCGCCCCCCACGTCAAAGACCACCAGGGGGCCGGCCTCCAGGTGCTGCGGGTCCAGAGCGGTTAGCACCCCCCGCAAGGTCAACCCGGCCTCCTCCTCAGGCGAGAGGAGGCGCACCGGGATGTGCAACACCTTTTCTGCTTCCCTCAGAAATTCCTGACCGTTGGCAGCCCGCCGCACCGCCTGGGTAGCCACCCCTTGTCCCCGGGCCACCCCATGGGAAACCACCTCTTGGGCGAATTCCTTTAAAGCCGCAAAAGTCCGATCCACAGCCCCCGGGTCCAACACCCCGGTCTCACCTAGCCCCCGCCCCAACCCGGTGATCTCCCGGCGATGCAGGATAACCTGAAAACCCCCTGATGCCGCTACCTCCGCCACCGCCAGGCGCACCGTCAGACTGCCAATATCAACTGCAGCTATGCATGTCATAATGGAAGTTGCTCTTTGGGGGAGGGGGCTAAGGGGCGCGGCCCCTTACCCCCTCCCCCAATCCCTCACACGGGGCATTTTTCCCGGCGCAGGCCGGGCTCAAAGCCCCGCCTGCGCCGGCCCCTTATGCGGGTTGGGAGGGGGGCTCGAGGGGAGGGCAGGGACTAGTGGCACAGGTGTCCTTACCTGTGGAAGGCCCTGGCCCTCCCCCCGGCTCCTCACTCCACTAACTCGTACACTTCCGGCAAGGTCCGGAGTTTTTCGCCGCAGTCCAGGCCGTAGCCCACCAGGAAGCCTCGGGGCACGGTGAAGCCCACGTAGTCCAGGGGCACTTCCACCTGCCGCCGTTCCTGCTTATCGATGAGGCAGCAGATCCTCAGGGATTGGGGGTGTCGGTTCCCCAGGTGGCGCCGCAGAAAGTCCAGGGTGAGTCCCACGTCCACGATGTCTTCCACGATGAGCACGTGGCGGCCGGCCAGATTCACTTCCACGTCCTTGGTGATATGCACTTCGCCGGAGGTTTCCTTGCCGGCGCCGTAGCTCTTGAGGCGCACGAAGTCCACTTCCACGGGAAAATCCAGGGCCCGCACCAGATCCGCCATAAAAATAAAGGCACCCTTGAGGATGCCCACTGCCACCAGTTCTTGACCGGCATAGTCCCGGCTGATCTGGGCCGCCAGTTCTTGTACTCTCCGGGCGATTTTTTCTTGGGAGAGGATCAGTTTCTTCTGGGTCACCGCTCGGCTCCTCGATTGGCTCCAAAATAAGGAATGGGGACAGGGTTGTCAAACCCTATTTCCGGAAAGCTCAGGTGTGTGCCGGAACAGGTTGCTTCTCAAGGAAAACTGTGCCAAAACACTTAAGCAGGCTTTTTAAAACCCTGGCACCCAAAGACGCGATGTCCCTGATTGCCTGGGTTTTCTTTGGCAATGGAGAACTCCCCGGTGAAGCCGCATCTTTATATGTTATAGTAAAATTTAAAAAATATTTTACGAGGGGACTGGAGTGGCGGCCCCATGGACTCTCTCGCCGCCCCTCCAGGAAGATTCGCCCCCGTCTGGGAAAAAGTATGAAGGCACTTTTAATTTCCCCTGAGTTTCCGGAAACCTTCTGGACTTTTCGACACGCCCTCAAATTCTCCGGCGTCCAGTCTTTCGGTCCGCCCCTGGCCCTTCTCACCGTGGCCGCCATGCTGCCTCCGGAGTGGCCCAAGCAACTGGTGGACATGAACGTGGAGCCTCTCACGGCTGAGCACCTGGCCTGGGCTGATCTGGCCTTTATCAGTGCCATGACCATCCAGTCTCAATCAGCCGACGCCATCATCCGGCGCTGCCGTGCTGCGGGACTCAAGGTGTGTGCCGGTGGGGTCCATTTCAGCACTGAGGGGCTGGAGTTCGAGCCGGTGGACCATCTCTTTATCGGTGAAGTGGAAGAAACCCTGCCGGTCTTTCTGGCGGACCTGGCCCAGGGGAAGGCTTTGCCGGAGTATCGGACTTCCCGCTTCCCAGAACTCAGCCGCTCGCCGGTACCGGCCTGGGAACTCCTAAAGTTTTCCCCCTACTGGGTCATAGCCATCCAGGTGTGCCGGGGCTGTCCCCACGACTGCGATTTTTGCCACGTCATCGTGCAGTACGGCCGCCGCCCACGATACAAAGATCCGGACCAGGTAGTGGCCGAACTGCAACGGCTTTATGATCTGGGTTGGCGTGGGTCCGTTCTCTTTGCCGACGACAATTTCATCTGTAATCACGGCAAGGCCAAAAACATCCTACTCGCCGTGAAGCGTTGGCAAACCGAGCACGGTTATCCGTTCTTGTTTAATGCTCAGGTGAGCATTGATTTGGTGGACGATCGGGAATTGTTGGCCCTCATGAACCAGGCGGGTTTTGCAGGATTGTTCCTGGGAATTGAAACCCCGGATCCTGCTTCTTTGCGGGAGTGCAATAAGCGCCAAAACCTCAACCGGGACCTGCTGGCCGCGGTGCACACCCTCCAGGCCCACGGTATGGAAGTCATGGGTGGCTTCATCGTGGGTTTTGATTCGGACTCTCCCGACGTCTTCTCCTTGCAGGCGGATTTTATCGAAGCAGCCGCCATTCCCACGGCCATGATCAACCTGTTGGCCGCCCCCCCCGGCACCCGCCTCTACCGGCGTCTGGATTCTGAAGGACGCCTTCTGGGAGACACTGACGGAGACACCACCATGAATGAGGGTGGCCTGAACTTCATACCCAGGATGGGACGAAAGCCTTTGTTGGACGGTTACCAGTCCCTTCTCTACCGCCTTTTTGAGCCTGAGCCTTATTACCGCCGGGTGCTGACCTTCCTGAACCAGTACCAGCCCAACTCCCACCTTTCGTCCAAGCCTATCACCCGCCGCGACCTGCAGTCGGTTCTGCACGTTTTCTGGGAACTGGGTCTCAGGGAGAGGGGCCGCCGGGCCTTCTGGTCTTTCCTGGGGCGCCTGGTCTTTTCTCACCCCTCGCAGTTCCGTCTCGGATTGTCATTGGCTGCGGCGGGCCACCATTTCCGCGTCATAACTAATCGGTTTAGCGCTGCGGCATCATGACTCCTTTGCCGGGAAAATCTGGTTAGAAGTACAAAGGGAACATCATATGAAACTAAGTGAACCTTCTCAAAAAAGGCTCGCTGTGCTTATTGACGCAGACAACGCGCAGCCCTCGAGCACGGAGGGGCTCCTATCAGAAGTTGCGAAGTACGGCGTTGCCAGCGTGAAGCGTATTTATGGCGACTGGACTACACCGAGCCTAAGCGGATGGAAGTCGGTTCTGCTGGAGCACTCCATCCATCCGGTTCAGCAGTTCCGATATACTGTGGGGAAGAATGCCACGGACAGTGCCATGATAATCGATGCCATGGACTTGGTCTATACGAAACGTTTTGACGGATTTTGTCTGGTATCCAGTGACAGCGACTTCACCCGTCTCGCCTCCCGGATTAGAGAGGAAGGTCTGCTCGTGTACGGATTTGGAGAGAAGAAAACTCCAAAAGCTTTTGTATCCGCATGCGACAAATTCATCTTTACTGAAGTTCTCAGGTTCCAAGAGGATGTTGGGGCAGCCGTCAAACCCAAAACAGCGAATAAATTGAAAAATGATACCAAACTGGTAGCTCTTCTCAGAAGTGCTCTGGAGGCGGCTTCCGACGATAGTGGGTGGGCCCATTTGAGCGCTGTGGGCAGTAATATCGTCAAGCAGGCCCCAGAGTTCGACCCTCGGAACTATGGCTTCAGCAAGCTTAGGGAACTCGCCACAGCCACCAACCTCTTCGATATAGATGAAAGAGTCAGCCGTGACGGTCATTCCAAAACAATCTACATTCGTGATAAGCGTAAAAAGCCTAAGAAATAGATTTCTAAACTACGGCTGTACGAGGACCGCTCGTATTCTCCCGGCCTGTGAGCCGCGTCGTCATCAACTCAGAACGCCTTACCGGCCTCCCCAGATAGCCGCAAGTCCATGAAGTATCGCCCCCTGATGATCCTGGGCGCCGGATCGGACGTGGGTAAAAGCCTCCTGGTGGCGGGGCTCTGCCGCCTGTTTCGCCAGGAGGGTGTGCGGGTGGCCCCCTTCAAGGCCCAGAATATGGCCTTGAACAGTTTCATCACCTTGGCCGGCGGCGAGATGGGCCGTTCCCAGGCAGTCCAGGCCCAGGCCGCAGGGCTCGTCCCCCACGTGGACATGAACCCCATTCTGCTGAAACCCACCACCGGGGTGGGGGCCCAGGTCATCGTCCTGGGCAAGGTCCTGGGAAATTTCACCTCCGAAGAATACTACCGCCTCAAGCCCCGCTTGGTCCGCCGGCTCATGGCCAGCTTCCGCCGCTTGGCCCGGGACCATGAGCTCATCATCCTCGAAGGCGCGGGGAGCGCCGTGGAGTTGAACCTCAGGAAAAGCGACCTGGTCAATTTCTCCATGGCCCGCCGAGCCGACGCGGCCGCGGTTCTCCTGGCGGACATCGACCGAGGCGGGGTTTTCGCGGCCACCATCGGCTCCTACCACCTCCTCACCCGGTCGGAACGGCGTCTCCTGAAGGGCTTCATCATCAACAAATTCCGGGGAGACCCGGATCTCTTCCGGGACGGGGTGGATATCATCGCCCGGCGCACCGGCCGGTCGGTATTAGGGGTGGTGCCTTTTCTGCCCGACCTGGCCCTGCCGGAGGAGGACAGCGTGCCCCTGGACCGCCAGGGGAGCGACGGGCCTGCCCCCGGAACGGCCCACCGCCTGGCCGTGGGGGTGGTGCGCCTGCCCCACATCTCCAATTACACCGACTTTCTCCCCCTGGAGCAGGACCCCCGGGTGGCCCTCCGTTACCTGAATCACCGGACCGGCCTCTCGGGCCTGGACCTTCTTATCCTGCCCGGCACCA
This sequence comes from uncultured Syntrophobacterales bacterium, assembly GCA_965602785.1. Taxonomy (GTDB): domain Bacteria; phylum Desulfobacterota; class Desulfobaccia; order Desulfobaccales; family 0-14-0-80-60-11; genus JBGSLA01. The sequence continues at coordinate 3,463 of CBFDAH010000105.1, read as the reverse complement.
AAAACACCATCAACGACCTTCTCTACCTGAAGGAAACCGGCCTGGCCGCCGACATCCTGGCATACGCCCGCGGGGGCGGCCACGTCCTGGGCATCTGTGGGGGCTACCAGATCTTGGGGGAAGAGGTGCGGGATCCCCTGGGGATGGAGGGCGAGCCCCGGTCAACCGCAGGCCTGGGCCTCTTCCCCATGGTCACCACCCTGGCCGGAGAAAAGACCACCACCCAGGTGCAGGGCACGGTCCTGGGCTTGCCGGGCCGGGGCCTTGAGGTGGCGGGCTATGAGATTCACCTGGGGGAGACTTCGGTCCGGGGCCCGGGGGAGCCCGCCCTCACCCTCACCTCCCGAAACGATCAACCTGCGTCCCAGCCCGACGGTTGGGTAAGCCCGGGGGGCCAAACCATGGGCACCTATGTCCACGGCCTCTTTGACGCCGACGACTTCCGCCAGGCTTTTGTGGCCACCCTGTTGGGTACCCGGGGGGTGGCCACCGAGGAGCCGCCGCGCTGGTCCTTTCAGGACTTCCAGGAAGCCCAGCTCGACCGCCTGGCCGCAGCCCTGCGCCGCCATCTTGACCTGGCCCGGATTTGGGAGATGATCCGGGGTTGACCAACGGGAGACCTCCTGAAAAGCGGCCATCGGGGAACGACCTTCAAGATAATCCCCCTAATACCAAGCTGCGTTCATAAAGGTATTTACCTGTAGGGCGCGTCTCACGCGCCATGCCGATGGGGCGGGGCCTTGGTAGCTAGGTCACACAACGGCAACCAGATGTCATTAAATCCTTCAATTAAGACCCATATCCAGCAACGGGGAAAGTCTTAAGGAAGCGTCGGTGGCAAAAGCGTCTCGCCTGTGCAGGCAACCCCGGCGGCGGCGCTCCATTTATCACCGAACCGCCCCAGGGCAATACAGGAGCTCCAGGTGGCATGTCCCCCCGCCAATCCTCATTTTTTTCTCCCCCCGGTAACTCAGGAACCTATCAAAAAACTTCACGCCCTCTAAAGTTATTTCACCTGCGGCCGATGTGGTGACCAGGAGGACGGTCGTGGGTATGCTGCAATTCTCTTTGGGGCTGGTGGTCGGCACCCTTATGGGGGTCTTCATCATGTGTCTGTTGATCATGGCTGGCCGGAGTCCGGAGCCGCCGGCAGACCAAGGGGCTGACCGAGCCAAGCTTCTCGGGCCGGTGGGACAGCCTCAGGTCAAATTTCAAGATTAACCTGTAAAATTATCTACCCTGTTATTACTTAGTTGCATAAATAAGCATACGTAATTGCGAGCATTCTTGAAGATCAGGAACGCCTAAAGTCCCCCTTTGGGAAAGGGGGATTTAGGGGGATTTTCAAGCGGATAGAGAAATCCCCCCTAACCCCCCTTTAAAAAAGGGGGGAATAAAAACCGCTTTTTAAAATTCGCTAACTTTAGCAATTAAGTACTAGCTCCCCCTCCCTGGCGAGAAGCTGGTGGGGGAAGGGGTTCAGGGAGGAGGCAGAGGGCTGGTATCCCTAACCCCCGCCCCCAAAAGCCCTTTTCACTAGCCTTTTAGCCTGCGCAGGTCCAGGCAGGACAACTGGGTCACCAATACCCGCGAGGTATTCTTCCACTCCAGACTAGGGGAACTTAGTCTGACCCCGCCCCGCCGGTGGATTGGCAGGAAGCCACCGGGTTCACACCCATATTCCTGGCAGCCTGCCCGGGCTCCCCGGTGACATGCAACCCTGGACCATTTTTCTTCCACAGTTGCGGCCCTGCTCGGAATAAACTACAATTTCGCCGAGGTTTCCTGACCATGTCCTTGTTGGCCGAAAACTCCTCCCCCGTTCTTGTGACTGGCAGCGCCGGCTTCATCGGCTTCCACGTTGCTCTGAGCCTTCTCAATCAGGGGGCCAAAGTTATTGGCCTCGACAATTTCAACGACTATTATGACCCAGGGCTAAAACGAGCCCGGGACCAGGAACTGCGGCAGTATCCTAATTTTCTCTCGGTGGAAGGGGATCTGGCCGACTTTGCCACTCTATCCGCCCTGTTTGAGGAGCACCGCCCCCGCACAATCTGCCATCTGGCGGCCCAGGCCGGGGTGCGCTACTCCCTCATCAACCCCTTTGCCTACCAGAAAGCCAATCTGGAGGGGTTTTTAAACCTCCTGGAACTGGCCAAACGCTTCGAGGTGACGCGCTTCGTATACGCCTCCAGCTCCAGCGTCTACGGCGGCCTTACCGAACTCCCCTTTTCCGAGGAGCAGCGGGTGGACACCCCCATCAGCCTTTACGCCGCCACCAAGCGGGCCGACGAACTCATGGCCCACGCCTACACCCACCTCTTCGGGCTTCCCACCGTAGGGCTCAGGCTCTTCACGGTGTATGGCCCCTGGGGCCGCCCGGACATGGCCATGTGGCTCTTCACCGAGGCCATGTTGGCCGGCCGCCCCATCAAGGTCTATAATTACGGCCAGATGGAGCGGGATTTCACTTTCATCGACGACGCGGTCCAGGGCATAGAGGCCGCCCTCCTGAACCCTGATCTCCATCCCTACGAGCTTTTTAATATCGGCAACCACTGCCCGGAGCCTCTTCCCCGGGTGATCGCCCTCCTGGAGCGGGAACTGGGTGTCACCGCCAAGCAGGAACTCCTCCCCATCCAACCGGGCGACGTCCCCGCCACTTTTGCCGACATCCGCCGGGCCCAGGCCAAGCTGGGTTTTTCGCCTACCACCCCCATCGACGAAGGCATCCCCCGGTTTGTCAGCTGGTACAAGGCCTATCACGGCCTGACCTGAAGTTCCTGACATCCCCTGCGTTTTAGCCGGCCGGATTATCTTTTCCTGAAGCTGACTCCCCCTGCCAAGTTGAGACCTCTGAAAAAGGGTTTGGAAATGTTGTTTGGGGCCGGAGCCCGTGGGTCCAGCCCCAAACAACCTTCTAAGCGGGTTGGGAGGGGGGTGGGGGGGGGGGGCAGGGAGCTCAGGTCCCTGGCCCTCCCCCCACTGAAAAAGCATTATTCTCTTTGCGGAGCAAAGGGAATAATCAGATTAGGTTGTTTTGTGGCTGAGGGGAGATTCTCTGCCAAGATCCCTAATTTTTAAAGATTTTCGTAGGGCGGGCTCTGCCTGCCACCTGTCTGTGAATAGCAAATCCCCTTCATGCTGAGAGGCGATCCTTCGATAAGGGAAGACTCTGGTGGCACAGGTTTTTAACCTGTGCCGGCAAAGGCTAAAGCCGTCGGCTCCAGGAAAGGCATATTTGCATGCACCTTTGTATCAGACCCGGCACCCGACGGCCTGGCACTGCCGCTTCATCCCCTGTCTCCCCCCTTTCAAGCGCTCCCCCCCCTTTGACCCTTAGGTCCGCTAGCGCCTGCTGACCCCATGTTTCAGCGTCAATCGTTAGGATGCCAGCGCTGCAGGTGTTCGGCATGGGTCCTGAGATAGGAGCCAGGTTTATAAAAAGTATCGTAGAATTCCA
>CBFDAH010000104.1:0-10452 GCA_965602785.1 uncultured Syntrophobacterales bacterium | reverse complement strand
TTCGGTCCATCACTCTAACTTAACATGTGGACTAGTTTTCGGGGGGCAGGTCAGGACCGAGGCTGGCACATTAATTACTTGCTCCCCTCGGCCCCCATACACCCGGTGGCGCCGGCCCGCCTGGGTCTGCAGTTCACCGAAACCATGAAGGGCTTTTTTTCCCCCAAAGTTAAAGATGATTTTACCCAGGGAGACAGGCAGGGCAAGGAGGACGGTTCATCCTTTGAGTTCACCCTCACCATCATCTCGGATGATCTGGAGGACATGCTTGCCAGTCCCGCCCACCGGGCCCGGATGCTGGGCACCGTAACCGCTCCATTCCTTTCACCAGACCCTTTAGTGGTTACAGGGGGAGAATTCAACCTGTTTGTGAAGGACCCGGATGATCCTGATACCCGGCAGATGCGCTATAGGATGAAGCTGAGGAGTACGGAGGGGAAACCGTATTTTTTTTACGGGTTTAAGGTGATCCATGATGACCCGGAATTCGATGTATGGGAGATATGGAAGGATAATACCACCTTGTATATCACCCTCTATGATGGAGAAAGCCAGCAAAGCCCGATTCTGGGACAAGGGATTCTGGTTATCCATAGGAGAGATTTCCTGCGGCTACTTAAGACCGTGAAGGTGACCAACGCCACGTCTTCTAAGCAAAAGTTGGAGGCTCTGGCCCGATTTGGCCACTTCTTTGTCGGGGTGCTATCTGACATATATGGCGGTTTTTCCGCCTAGCCCAGTGTCTTCGAGCCGGAGCCTCGGTCCCGGAAAAAAAGGCCCCTACGGGTGGAGTCCCCGAAGGTGCATTTTTTCTCTACTCAAGATGGGGTGCAGCTTAAGCTTACCCGCTATCAGGCAGGGAATAAGGGTCCGGTCATTCTGTGGCACAGACTGGGAGTTTCCAGCACTATCTTCTCCATAGACCCCATCGATTTGGACAGCCCTGGGCAAGTGCTTTTGAGGAAAGCCCTGGTGTTGCTCCCCCTCTGGGATAACCTCGGGGCCTACCGATGGCATTATATTTTGTCGGGAACGCGTTATCATCGTTTCACTGCGCTTATAAATACTCTCACCGCTGAGGCTCAGCGTCAGCGCCTCAATGATGCCCTGAGGGCAATAAGCTGATACATATCTTAACATTCCCGGAAGAGACGAAGCTGGCACAGACTAAGATGGTGAACGGTATTAACGTCGACCAAATGTTCCAGACGATAGAGCTTGTCAAAGAAAAACCTGAAATTGCCCAGTTCAAATTTCGGGTCAGGAATAAATGGGTGGACGGAACCCACAATCGGGCCACGGTAAAGGGTTTTTATGGCGCCCTTCAGGAAGATGACTCCCGGGAACCCCTGGTTTTGGAAATTGATGAACCGCCGATTCTATGCGGGAACAGTCTGGGTGCGGGTCCAACAGAGCATCCCCTTGTGCCCCTGTCAGGCTGCCTGACCACTAGCCTTATTGCGCATGCCACGGCCACGGGCATAGCAATCAAGGCAGTGGAATCCAGGCATGAGAAAGATATCGATCTCCGAGGTTTTCTTGGGGTATCAGAAGAAGTGCCCATAGGCTAACAGACTATCCGCGTGTATTTCAATATCAAGACGGATATTTCCTAGGGCTTGCGATAACATTATTTGTTGTTGTTGGAATGACTATCGAGGCATATAGGAAACGCGATATTGCAGAAGAAAAAGAACATAAGATTAGTTCACTTTATCATAAACTTGCTACCGAAAAGAAACTAGCCGAAAAGAGTTTGAAAAGAATAGAGAAAGTTACTATTTTACGTCAAGCCGCTTTCTCTGATGATCGAGAAAAAGTAAGAGAAGTATTAAAAGATATCCCAGTGAATAATAAAATTCGCTTCCAAGGAAAAGCAACATATCTTTTTATAAATGTCAGAGGAAATAAGTCATACAGGTTTCAAATGTTTCCTGTAGATAACTCTATATCAGACGAATTCAAAGAAATAGCTTTTATAACCTATATTTTGACTGAGTATAAAAAATTTGATAATCCCGTCATCGTAACCGGTGAAAACACAAATTTTACCGGTTCCTACGATGGCATTAATTGTCTTCGCGAAGTGACAGCCTTCATAGAATATAAAAATTACAAAAGAGAACCGACCTATGCTAAATTTAACTTGTGTGAAAAAGTCGAAGGGTTCCCCAGGAGCAAAAAATAACAAGAGCATTTTAAGTTAATCTAATCTTATATGGTAAGGTACCGAACCGACCGCTATTTTTTCTGACGAGCGATGATAATGGATCGGAATAAGATTAACATCAACCCTTCTCCTCGTTTACTGTTATTACAAACATTTTCGGGGGCAGAATCAACTGGGCCCCTTCCACCCGCAATAACAAAAATTCCCTATAGACTCAGTCCTGTATTAATGGATAGCACTTCGACGTTGATGGGAACATTCTCTTAGGTTTTTTGCCCGCTGCATAACCTTTTCTTCCTTGTAAAATTTTTCATCAGCAATATTGTTCTACATAAAATAGCTGAAAAATAAACGGAGCCTGAAAAGCAATCTTGTCTTTCAAGTCAAACACTCTTATCTTTTTACCACTATAGACTCTCCCCATGAACACCAGGAGGATACTCATGCCTTCTCAGGAAATTCATTTTTCCAACGGCCACTTGGCCCAACTCGCCACCCTGCCGGCTGGCGAACCGGCCGCAAGTGTTATCCAGGCTCTGGAAATCCCGAAAACGCAAGCCCTTATCCTCCTCTTGGGTGGGGCAAAAGAGCTGGAGGAAGCCCTGATCCCGCGCCTCCTCCAGTTGCTCAGCCGGGGTCTGGCCCGGGTTGGCTGCCCGTCTGGGGGCCACGATTATAGATGGCGGCACGCACAGCGGGGTCATGGCCCTCATGGGGGAAGCGGTCTCGGAAGGAGGACGGCAGGTCACCCTCCTGGGTGTGGCTCCGGCCGGGAAAGTCACCTATCCGGGGGATAAGGCGGAGGCCGCCGACTCACCGGGAAGAACCGCTCTAGACCCTAACCATACCCACTTCGTGTTGGTGGAGAGCGGCGACTGGGGCGGGGAAACCGAGGCCATGTTCGACATTGCCGACTCCCTGGCCGGTCCCCAAACCCCTGTGGTCGCAGTTTTGGTAAACGGCGGTTCCCATACTTACCCGGAAGTTCTCCGGGTTGTGCGCCGGGGTTGGCCCCTCGTAGTCCTCAGCGAAACAGGCCGGTTGGCCGACGAGCTGGCTAACTATATAACCTCCCCGCCCGAGTCCATTGACGACCCGGCGCTGGCCGAAATATTGGCCGACGGCGACCTCACCCTGTTTCCCCTGAACGAGCCGGTGGGACAGTTCCAGGATTTACTGGAGCGCAAACTGAAACTGGACCCCACTCTCCAGCTGGCCTGGGAACGCCGTGCCCTCTACAGCACCTATTCTCAAAAAAAGTAGCGCTTTTTCAAGAAGATTCAAGTTTTGGTTTTGGCATTGGGGGTGCTTGCCACGGTCCTGGCCCTGGTCAAGAATCAAATTTGGCCAGATTTGCAACAAACTTTACCCCAAGGTATCAAATATTACTTGACTCCACCGGGCTTCTCCCATCTCCTGCTCATCTTGATCCCCATCACCACCGCTGGTTTACTGGCCATGGTGAACCGCTTCAAATGGGGACAACAATGGATTTTTTTGAGAAATGCCACCGAAGCGGTGAAGCGTGAGTTCTATCGGTATTGGACGGGTACCGGCGCTTACCGCCCAGCCGAATCCGGCGAGGCCTCCCGCCAAGTCAAGTTGGCCGAAAAGCTTGAGCACATTAACGAACAACTGCTCCAGACTGAGGTAAATCTCACGGCCCTGAGCCCTCCCGTCAAACCCTTCCCTTTCCAATTCACCGGACTGCCCACCGGACCAGACGGTTACAGTATCCTTTCCCCCGCCCAGTACCTGAATCTACGTCTGGAAGAACAGCTCACCTATTACCGTAAAGAAGCCGTGTCTCTTGAAAAAAAACTGAAGCGGCTGCACTGGGGAATCTACCTGTTCGGTGGTCTCGGGACCTTGTTGGCGGCGATTAACCATGAGATTTGGGTGGCGGCCACCACTGCCATGGTCACGGCCTTCACCTCCTATCTGGGATTCATGCAAGTGGAGAACACTTTAAAGGCTTATAACCAGGCTGCCGCCGGGCTGGCCGACGTCTTCATCTCGTATTCCCGCAAGGATAGTAACTCGGCCCGACGGCTCCCCAACCCCTTAACGTTGACGGGGTAGCCATATCTCCGGTACGAACCGGGTCATTCCCCCTGCCCCGAGCTATCTTTTCTCCCAAGGGGCGGCCAAAAACCCAAAAGACCCTCGGAGATTAAACCTTGAACACAAAGACAGCTGGTTGCCTGTTCTTCACCCTGCCACACGCCCGGCCGTTTCCTGAGCGTCTGGCGGAATGGCGCCGGAGCTTCGGTTATCCCTTTGCCAGGGCCATCTGAAGTCGCCTTAGGGGTTACCTCCGATGGCCCTGGTTGTGAGCTGAACCCTGTTACCATTGATGGGTTGTGAATGGTAAATGGGCCGGCCGACAACACGGCCTGGATGTCGATCTTCGAATTATCGGCCGAGAAGAATTTACGAAGTAGTTTATCAGGCCTTCAAGAATTTCTTTGCGATTGCGGCGATTTTCTTAGCCCGGTCCAGGCGATTGATGCAGCGCCGGGCATTATAGAAATCGGTCTTTCCCGCGTTTATATAATCGCTTATCTTTTTACCGGTGAAAGCCCCGGTCTTGAACCCATGCACCAGGATGAATAAGGCGTTTTGGGGCTCCATGGCCAAGTCAGGGGCGCTCACCAAATCGATACCCAGGACTTCGGAATATTTGCGGTAGTTGGCCTCCCAGGTGAGTTGCACATAACCCCGGCCGTAATAGGGATAGTACCTAGAGAAATTGCGCTGGCGCCACTCCTCATTCTCCCAGTATGCTTCTCGGACAGGTTCGAAGGTATGGCCCGTCTCCCAATCCGTCGTGGCCAGGACGTAGGCGATCTGGGTGGGCAGGCCGATACCTTGTTTTTGGCACTCGGCTTTGATAGCAGCGATAGTGCTTTCCTTATTGGAAAAATCGAACTCAACAGGAACAATGGGGATCTTTTCTGGTTTAATTTCCTCTGCCGCCGGCGCCTCCTCGGAATAAACCATGGGCCGCAATTCTTCCGATGACTCCCGCCAATCACTGATCCAGGGCAACTGGAAGTGCATGGGATCGTAGATTGAGTTCCAGAGGCCTCCCCATTCAAATCCGGCTTCTGTGAAACAGCGGACAAAGTCATCTGAAAAATCAGTAACCATATCCGGCCAAGTTGGAGACTTGCGATTTTGAAAAGGGCTCGTCCTGGCATTAAAATCTACCGCTAATCCCCAGGAATGGACCGAAAGGCGATTACCGGACTTCATCTCGCGGATGTTAAAACAGCCATCATAAGTCTTCAATTCCCTGGCCAGACCACGTTCACAAACCAGGCGCAGGGCCATCTTGAGGGGCTCTGCCAGGAGTCTATGACCCTCGATTGAAGTGAATGGTTTGCCGTTAAAGGTCCGTACATGGGTCAGGTAGTCAGCAAACTCACTCAAGTCGATATTAACCACGTATTTACGGGAGAACTGTTGATAGTTGGGGGTACCAAACTTCCTAGTCAAATTTCTTTGAAAGATGGGAAAGCTAACCCCGGAAATTTTGCTCGGAACGATCTGCGTTTCTAACGGACCAGGTTTTCCTTCCGGAGCATCCTGGAGATATTTCCCGTACACCCACCCGATGGAGTCGTCATCCAAGAGAATGGGCACCCAACCCTTGGTTTCGGGAGATATGATCTCCTCCCCTGTTTCCAAGATTCCTATGCGCACGTAATCAGTTCCCGGCCCGAACCGGATATTGAGCCCACTTTTGGCGGTTACGATGTAATACCTTTCCTTAACCATAGGCTTACTCCTCCCTAAAAGAGGCTTGCTCTGGCAAGTTTAAAATTTCCTCTTGCATTTAAGACCGAAATGGCCAACCAATCCGATAATTAATTAAAGGGCCCTCGAGCTTTTACTGGTTGACTCGAGGCTATTGCCCCTGGCAATATTTCTTTTTCAGTTGTTCAAATTTATTTTTATAGGTGACGGTACGATTCTGCCAGGGATAGGCAGTATCAGGGAATTTGGCAAACACCGGCTTGGCCCGGTCCAGCCAGCGGCAGACCTCCGGTTGCCAGACCTCTCGCGTCAGGCCGGTGGTCCAAATGCGGACCGCGTTGTCTACCAGGGCCAGTTGCCACAGATTGGCGTATACTGCAATATCCTCCCGTCGGTCCATTTGCGTGCTGCCGGAGTCTATCGCCCGACGGGCCTGCTCCAGTTGGCCGGTTAGCTTTTGGGCTAGCGCTTTGGTCGTGGGGCCCTGGCGGTCTTTATACTCCTTATAGGTCTGGGAAGCCAGACACAGCCCTCCTACCATGAGACACATGCCGTAATCCCGGCGATTGGTGGAGAGTTTCTGGGTTTCATCATAGAGCCGGCTGCCCTTGTCCCCGGCCTTCATGGCCTTCTCGTAGTTCCCCAGGCGCCACTGGGAAAAGGCCAATAGGGCATAAGCATTCATTTTTAAAGGCTTGTCGACCTTGCCCAGCACATCCTTCTCCACTTGATTGACCACCTTCTGATATTTCTGGAGGGCTGCAGCCGGGACGTCCACAGTTGGTTGGTCTGACCGGACCGCCTCATTGAAGAGGTTCTGGGCTTTTTCCAGAGAACGCACCGCCTCCGGCCGAATAGGGGTTGGAGGCTTTACTGGTTTCCCTACCTCAGTGGAAACCGTTGCACAACCCGTAATCAGCAGGAAGAGGATCAAAAGGGCGCTCAAGCCCTGGTAAAAAGAGACGGGATGAAACAGATGACGGCGAGTCATGGGGACCTCCTTTCTCAAGAAGAAGTTACTTTCACTCTGGGTTTTAGTTATTGAAAAATCGTTCGTTAGCCTTAGGGTGCTTGTCTCTTCGGTCTATAAAAGACAAATTTTCACGGCACCTGAATTAAATACCGCATGATGAGCTTTTTATCCTCCTCGTCCAGGATGCCCCGCCCCTCCTGAAGGGCCCGGCTTAGTAAGGGCGAGAAGACCACCAGCAGATTTTCGGCGTCCAGAATATTCGCCTGGGGGCCTGAGGCCGCTTCCAGGAGCCGTTTCAAGACCTCGGTGACCACCTCGGGATCGGTCAGGAAGCCCTCAGTATCCTTAGATACTGCGGCCAAGGCAGCCTCCATGGCCTGGAGGAGCACGTCCCCCCACAGAAAGTGGCGACCCCCGCTCTCGAGGTTTTTAGCCGCAGCCGTCAATACCCCGGTCATTACTTGAGCCATGACATTGTCCAGGGGTTTAGCGGTGTTGAGGTCGAGCAGCCGGTCCGGGTTCAAGGCAAAGGCCTCGAGGGCCACCCGGAAGAGTTCCACATAGCCATCGCCGGTGAGGAGGCTCTTGGTGTCCTGGCTAACGACCGCAGCTACGGAACCCATGATTTGGGCCAGGGCCGAGAGTTGGGGATTACCGTTCGCACCGGGAAGCAGCGCTTGAGGATTCTTGGCCACCGCACCAAAGACCTCCTGGATAATGGCCGTGAGTTGCTTCTGGGAGAACGTCGCAGCCAAAATCAAGGGGAGGGCCTGGTCCTGGTGAAATTCTCCGGAAAATGAAATAATAATCCCTTCAAGGGCCTGAACCAGAAGTTGCTCCTGGGGATTGTCAGGTTTTATGAGCTGCCGGGCGTTCTGGGATAGGGTGTCCAGGGCCAGGGCGATGACGTCCTTGGCCAGGTCCGGGGTGAAGAGGGCCTGGGGTCCGGCCGGGCCGGTCTCGGCCAGGAGTTTGGCCGTGCCAGTGAACAGTTGACTCAGGAATTCGTGGGATGGCTTACCATCCTCGCCAGGGATGATAAGGGCGATATTCTGGGCTGCGGCTTTGAGGCTGGCGCCATAAACGGCCCGGAGCATCTCACTGGAAAAAAGATCGGGCTGTTCCTGGAACGTCTGCAATACCGATTGGAGTACCGCATTTAAGAGTTGTCCTTCCTTGCTGTCAGGAGGCCCGAGCAGACGGGAAGCTTGCTCTGACACGGTGGCAACGGAAACCCTTAGAATATCCTGGAGCATTTCCCGGCGGAAGTTATGCAAGGCCAGGAGTTTCTGGGCATCTCCGTCGGCCTGATCAATTTGGTTCACCAGGGTGAGGCTCACCCTTTTAAGAAGCAAGGCCAGGGTATCATCGCTGACCACTACCTCGACCTGGCCGGCAAAGGTGTTTAGGGAGGTCTGCAAGACTTCCAGGAGAAGATCATCGTACCGGGTCTCCGCAAATTTGACGTCATCCAGAGACACCAGAAAGGAGCGCACTATACGGTCGCCCTTGCCGTTGCCGCCGAAGAGGCCGGGGTCGGCCTTGACGTAATCCACAGCCAACTCCACTACGGTCCCGGCCAAGCGCTGCCAGACTGGACGTTCAGGGTCGGTCCCCTCCCGCCACTGCTTGACCACGAACAAGGCATTGGTGCCTTGGTAGAACTTATCCGGCTCCCGCCGATAGTCCCCTTTGACATCGTCATCATGGCGATGGGGATCGATGCTTTCCATGATTCTTAGGTGGGCAAAACTCAGTTGATACCGGATGTCTTCTTGGTCCCTTTGCTCCCATAATGAGGAATACAGTCCCCCGGGGGGCAGGGTTTCCTCCTCTGGCTTAGGCTGGGGGGGCTGGGATTCCTCCCCTGGCTTAGGCGGGGGGGGCGGGGCCACGAAGCCCTGGCCTTCGTTCTGGAAAAACTGCTCGGTGATCGGCCAAAAAGGCAGCTCGGCCGGTTCAAAGCCTACAGGCGGCAAAATCAAGTCCCGGTCCCGGACTCCATCTTCATATGCAACGCGGATTTTCTGGCCCAATTTAATGGCCGCGTGAATGGCAAACAAAACCATGCTCACGTAACTCAGCATCCCGGTTCTCCTCTCAGATTTGGATTACCCCAAAGTGTTACGGGGAGGACCTTGGTTTGGGACCGTAAGGCGGCATATTCAGGGGCAGACAGGAGGAGAGCGGCGGCGGGCGGCGGGTCTGACACGACAGGCAGCATGGATCACTTACCTTAGGAACAACCTCTGGAAAGGCCTGATGGGAGTGGGTAGCTGTCAGAGCCGGCACGTCAGAGCCGGGTTGCCGATGGTGGAAAAGTTTCAGGAAGGCTAAAGGATCCGAGGTGGTGCGATAAGAAGATGGACGCGCCGAGTTATTCTCTTTAGTAAGGACTCATGAAGTCTTTGTCAAGAGTAAGTAATGGGAAAGTGTCGCTTGATTGCTCCTCGGTCCTGTGCCCTCCCTGGATTTGGAACGCCTGATTCTGGAGGCCATAAGTTTTTTAGAGGCGAAGGCGGGGCCTCCCCGTCTTAAAAGAACAATTTTTTCAACACCCACAGGGGCATCAGCCCCGCGGCCAGGCCGGCGACCACCTTCTTCCAGGTGGGCTTGTGGAAAAACCTCAGCCATCATCTACCTCCTCAACCATGACCCATGGGGTTGACCGGTGAACCGGTTCACGTCATCCTTCTTATTCTCCGGAGAAGGTTTGGGGCGCCGGGGCACCACCATGATCCCCCCCAGACATTCCGGGTCCGCCATGGCTGCGGCGTACACTTCGCAGTCCCATAAATGATTGGGGCGGTGGTCCCGGAGGACACTGTGGCTCTGACCGAGTGCACCCGTGGGTTTCTGGTAAAATGGCCGTCTGGGGACAAGAGGTGGCCTTCCGGCACCCACTTGCCCCGGCTGAGCAGGCCCGGCTTGTCTTTATCGTCTATTTCCTCCCCGCAGTGGAGGCACTCATAACGGGCCACCCGGTTGGCCTTGATATACTCCGTATCCTGCCTGTCTTTCGGCCACTCCCCCCGTTTCTCTCCCTGGTGTTTCACCTGCCAGAAGTCCAGGACCTGGTAACCGTGGCAATGGGGGCAGGGCACCCAGAACTTCCGCCGGTCGGAGCGCTCGTATTCGATGTTGATGTAACCCTCCTCCATGGTGGGATTGCACAGGGTGATGATCTTGCGGTTCCAGAAAGTGGTGGCCCGGGCCTGCTCCACCACCTGATTGAACAGGCGCTGGAACTCCTCGGCCCCCAAACGCTGGCGAAAGCGACACAGGGTGTTGTGATCCGGGTGCAGCTCCTCGGCGCTCAGCCCCAGAAAGCACTTGAACATCAGGTTCCAGGTGGCCTGCTCTTCCAGCTGCCGGTCCGAGAGGTCATAGAGGAACTGCAAGGAGACCAGCTTGAACATGAGCACCGGGTCCCAAGGGTCCCGGCCCCAGTCCACGTACAGGGGCAACTTTCACCCCAACTTATAGCGGTCAGGTTGCCAAACCTTGGACACCAACGTTTCTCTGCTTCAGCCCTCCTTCTCGAACC
>CBFDAH010000103.1:0-10505 GCA_965602785.1 uncultured Syntrophobacterales bacterium | reverse complement strand
CCCGGCGGGCCTTGGAGGCTTATAATCAAGACGGGTTTGAAGCGCACATGTTTTTAGAAGAGGACAAGTACCTGATTTATACGAGGATGTTGGTAACTCAGGCCTCCTCAGCTGCTTGACCAGGGCCGCAGGGCACCGCGCAGAATAGAGCCCAGGGGCCTGCCGGCATTTGGAACACCCGCCCGACGTCTGACCTGCCCCCCGAAAACTATTCCCCCTTTTACGTTAGAATAAACGTCCAAGTGAGGCAGGGAGATGATCATGAGGCGGCACAGTCGAAGCATATCAAAGGGATGATGCGGTCGGCGGAGAAATCTTTGCCTCAAGAGCACACGGTTTGCTAAGTCTGTCCTTATACAAGAAGTGCCCTGCTGCTCCGCTTTCATTATCGGCTGGTGAATACTGAGCAAATTGGCTCAAACCTTTCTGCGGCTAGCTGCTCTATACCCGCACCTTGCCAAAAAGAAAAGCATTACGGATATGAAGTAGATATGTTGCACTTGAATAATTATGGAAACCCCGGAGCGGGACTCCCTCCCTCCCTATCACAATCAGATCCAGGAGCTCTTCCGGGGTGCGGGTGTCCTCCTCGATTTTTGTATGAGGGTTGACGGCCTTCAGATCGAAATTTTTTGCCTCAATCTCCTCCCTGGTCACCGTCCAGCTTCTCTCGCTATCAGCCCTCTCGGGGAGTAGCTTGAAAAACTCCTCGAACTTGTCCAGGGTGAAGGGTTTCCGCTTGCCCAGCTTCACGTCGAATATGTTGTAATAACACACCTCCTACGTAACCCTCCTCTCATTGGAGAACAGAATGCTGCTGGTTACACCTCGTCCGCAGTCACCGCTACTGCAAACGGCACCCCCAGCGTCTCGAAGTGCTTCAGACCACACCTCAGCTTGTCGGCCTCGCTGGTCCGCAGCTTCTCATAGTCCCTCGTATCCTTGGTTTCCCGGACTAGATAAAGCGCTTGTCCGTCGTGCTTGAGAATCGCCCAGTCGGGGTTGTATGTGCCGACCGGTGTATCTATCACAAACCAGCCGGGCAGCTTGACAAAGAGCTTGATGTCCTCTCGCTCGTCCAAGCGCTTGGCAAACTCCCGCTCTACTTCCGAGTCGTACTGCACGTATTCGTAAACAGACTTTTCCACTTGGAGAGCTGTCAGGTAGTTGATCAACTCCTCGTTCTTAAAAAGCAGCATTTCCCATTCGGCTTCTGCGCCTTCTCCATCGATCCGTTCGTACTTGATGCCATCCACCAGCAGTCGGTGCAGCTCGTGCTTGAGAAAGGCAGCCACGGCATCCATGAACCGCTGCGGGTTATTGAAGAATTCATCGAGCCGGCCGGAAGCCTTCAGGATGCGCACCAGCGTAGAACGGGTGAGCTCAGTCTCATTCTGCAGGTAGGCAAGCAGGTCCGGTACGGCTCGGGAAGCATATTTCACCTGCTCCTCTGCTGCTCCTACTGCCGCTGTGACGATGCCACCCTTGGTAACCCCGATCTGTCCCGTGGTGATCTGGATTTTTGGAACTTCAATCTTTTCCATCCGCGTTATGGCATCTACGGCACGATCGACCAGCTTTTCAGTCTCAAACTCCACCCGATAGGTAGTCTTGGGCTTGATGCGGTTCCACAGCGCCTGGAATTCGGGGCTGAGCGTGATCTCTTTCTTGAGCCGGTTGGGCCTCTCATCCCGTTCCCGGCGAATGTGCCTTTCTATCTGATAGGCCGACAGCAGATCGACCACGGCTGGCGCCAACTCGCGATGGGCCTCGGGGAGTTCCATTTTGAAGTCCTGGCGCTTCGGATCGAACGCCGGCTGTATGCGCCCTTCACCATCGAGCATTTTCTGTTCTACGAGTGCCGTAAGGATTACCTGGGCTTCCTCCCGCCCTATGGGCTGCTCAATGCCATCCACCACTCGGGTCAGCTTTGCCAGGGCGGTGAGCGGCACTTTGCCGAAAGTCACGCCGCAGTCTTCCTCGTACTCGGTCTGCAAAGCCCGGGCGAAGTCCTCGTAGCTCTCGTTGGCCATTACGTAAAGCTTGTTCACCGATTCGTCGAAGACACGCCAGCCGTTCTGGTCCACGGGTAGACGCAAGCCCCGACCAATCTCCTGCCTCTTCTTGATCGCACTTCGTGTCTCGTTGAGGGTGCAGATTTGGAAAACGTTGGGATTGTCCCAACCCTCCCGCAGCGCCGAGTGGCTGAAGATAAAGCGTAAGGGTTCGTCAATCGACAGCAGGCGCTCCTTCTCCTTCATGATCAGGTTGTAGACTTCATCGTCAGCCTGGGTATTGCCCCGCGTGTCCTTGAGTATGCCCTTCCTGTCCTGGGCAAAGTAGCCGTCATGGAGTCTGTCCATGGGCTCTTTGAGCCAGGTCAGATCACGGTAACGCTCTTGCTCTGCCAGCGTCGCCAACTCCTCTTCGAACGCCCGGGCGAATTTGCCCTTTACCGGCTGCCCGGCCCCATCGTAATCGCGGTAGTTCGCCACCCGGTCTATGAAAAATAGCGAGAGCACCTTTATACCGCGCTCGCGCATCTGCACTTCCTTTTCCAGGTGCCGTTTGATGGTGTGCTTGATTTGGGCCCGCCACACGTCCTCCCGCATCCCGCCGATTTCTTCGCCCAGGCGCAGGGTGCGGCCATTGTTGAATCGGATGAATTCGCTTCCAGGCTCGGCGTTGATTTCCACCACCGAGAAGCCGTGGGCATAGCAAGCCCGCTCATTGGAGAGAACGAACAGGTCAGCACCATTCTTAACGGTGACCGCCCTTTCTTTCGGCCCTGCCGTTGTCTGCACATGAATGCGCAGCTTGGCTCTGATAGTCGGCTTGTAATCGATCCGGTCAACCCGCACGAAGGCGTCGTGGGCCGAGTCTTGGGCGGCGGCGCTGGCCACCACGATCTGCTTGACCAGCTTCAGCTCGAAGGCTTGCACCGGATCAAACCGGTAAGGACCAGTAGGTCCTCCGTCTCCAGAGCGTTCAGAGTGAGGCGAGCGCAAATCAGCCAACCGCTCTGGCCTATCACGGGCTCCAGAATAGCGATGTTCTTGCCGCTACCGGCATAATCAAACCCCACCTTGGCGGGCGGGGGAGCTAACGCCTTGCCGCGCTCCAGCATGCGCTGCGCCGGCGGGTGACCTACCCGATAAGTGTTGGCATCCTCCACCCCCTTGCCCATACGGTATGGTCCTTGGTGGATGGCCTCGCCGGGGAAGGGATTGGTATGAAGGATGAAACTGTAGCCATTGTCGGCGAAGCGAGCGTAGTCGGCGAGCAGGTGCCGGGTGAGCCGCCAGAGCTGGTCATTGAAACGGTCGAGAAAATCATGGCTCTGGATGCGCACTTTCTCCACGACTTCCTGATCGAAGTTGTCCAGGAGCTTCTCCCGGGCGTCGCGCTGGCCGGCGGCGATCTCGGTTTCCAGCTCCTGCTGCAGTTGGTCGAATTCGAACTGGATTTGTTCTGGTGTTCGGCATTGCTGATAGATGGCGGCGATGCGCTTCTCGAAGTCCAAGCCCGATTCCAATGCCCCCAGCACCTCATCGCTGACCCCGAATACGCCGTTAAACAGGCGGAATTTCTGGTCGAGCAGCTCGTAGACACGCTGGTCGGCGGCGTTCTTCTTGTTAAGGAAGTTGACCACCACCACGTCGAACTTCTGGCCATAGCGGTGGCACCGGCCAATGCGCTGCTCGATGCGTTGAGGATTCCAGGGCAGATCGTAATTGACCACCAGATTGCAGAACTGCAGGTTGATACCCTCAGCGGCGGCCTCGGTGGCAATCAGAATGGCGGCGTGGTCACGGAAATTCTCCACCAGCGCAGCCCGGATGTTGGCGCTGGGCGAACCCGTGATGCGGTCGGTACCGGCGTGCTGCGCCAGCCAGCGCTGGTAGATGGCTTTGGAGGTGGGATCGCTGTTGGTCCCGTTAAAGAGCATCACCTTGCCGGCGAATTCGGTCTGTTCCAGCACGCGGAACAGGTAATCCTGAGTTCGGCGCGATTCTGTGAAAATCACGGCCTTCTGTTGCAGGGTCGCGCATCCATTGCTGCGCTGGGCCTCAGCGGCGGCGGCAAAACCCCGGCGAAGGGCAGTCAGCAAGACTTCCCCCTTGGCGTTTTTAACGATCGACCTTGCCAGGGCATGAAACTCCCGAAGATGGGCCATTTCCTGCCGCAACTCTGCCAGTTCCTCGGGGGTGAGGCGGGCCCTCTCCGGCTGCCGGGAGCCGTCTTCGTCTCCTTCCCACTCATCAGCCAATTCGTCCAGCTCTTCATAATCCGCCGCCAGTTCGTCCGGTGAAGAATCCACAGCAATCGCTGCCGCTGCCGCTGCTTCCAGCCGGTGCACCAAACCTTCGAGCGTACCGGAAATGGCATATGTGGAAGAGGCGAGCAATTTGCGCAGGATAAGCGTCATGAGCTGGCGCTGGCTGGCCGGGAAGGCAAAGAGCATCGGGCGTTGTAGATAGTCCGATACCAGATCGTAGAGCCGCTGCTCCTCCTCGGAGGGCACAAACTCCTGCACGAGTGCGTGACGATTGGTGAATCTTACGTACTCCACACCTGGCGGCGGAGCGTGCGCTTGCAGAGAGGCTTCAGGCGTTCCTTCAGCTCTGCGAAATCAGAGTCGTTGCCGAGGCGGGCAAAGCGAGTTCGGTAGCTTTTCAGATCGCCAAAGGCAAAATCGTCCACGATACTGACTAAATCGTACAGTTCCAGCAGCGTGTTCTGGAGTGGAGTGGCTGTGAGCAACACCTTAGGATATGGGGCCACAGCCTGCTTGATGGCGACGGCGATCTTGCTGGAGTTCTTATAGACGTTGCGCAAACGGTGGGCTTCATCGATGACCACTAGGTCCCAGGAGGTCTGACGCAAATAAGGTTCTTTGGTGCGGGCGAAATGATAGGAAAAGAGGATGATGGCGTTTTGCTGGAAGGGGTTAAGGTTGCCGGTGCGGATCGACTCGTTGAAGCTGCGTGTCTCCAGGATGAGGGAGGGGAGGTAAAACTTGTCCGCCAGTTCCTGGCTCCATTGCTTCCGGAGGTTTGCCGGTACAATGACCAGCAAGCGGCGCTTTCGTTCAGCCCATTTTTGGGAGAGCAAGAGCCCGGCCTCGATGGTCATTCCCAGCCCGACTTCATCCGCCAAGATCGCACCTTTCGAGAAGGGGCTGCGGAAGGCAAAGAGTGCGGCCTCCACCTGATAAGGATTCAGGTCAACCTGAGCATCAGCCAACACCGCTGCAAGTTTTTCGATGCTGTCGGATGCGCATCGTTTAGTTAGCTCATAAGCAAAGTATTTGGCGTGAAAGTCGGTCAGGTTCATTAGACCAAGAGCCCGGTATTCAGAGGTGGCTGAGGATGGTTTTTGGACAAGCCAGCGCGGCCTTCAGCCAGTCAAGTTCAGGCATCGACTATGTGTCTTCATTATTCGGGGGGTATAGCTGATTTTTGCTTTCAATAATCTCGATGCCCCCGGCGGTTTCCTCCCGCCGGATGAGGTCCTCCGTCCACCCCCGGGCATGGAGGGCCGGGTCAAATAATTTCATCAAGAAGTGGAAAGCTCGATCGGGATATGATGGAATAGAGAATTGAGGGAATTTTGAAGAGGCATGTGAAGGATTAAGCAAGGGGCCACTCAAGATCGTCGTTCACCTAATGGGTAAAGCAAGGGTCAGGCTACTTGCCACCCCACCTGGCCACCTCCGGCAGAGCCTCCGCCAGGGAATCCTGAAACCCGCTCCAGATGGCAAAATCAATAGGGGGCAAGGTGGCGCCGTTGCTCAAAGAGCCGTCCCCTATCCCGTGAGCATTTAGGCAACAGAACCCCATCGATTGGGCAACTTTTCCGTCTGTAGGGCAACAATCTCGGTTTAATCTCTGGATTTTCCTTCTCATGTTGCCCTTCCGTTGCCCATCACCGGGCTTGATCCCCCCCTTGATGATGCGGCCGCCGGTGCCCGGACCTTACACTTTCCTTACACCATCTTACACCTAAGGTGTAAGGCTCAACCCAGCATGGTCATTGATTCAATTTGCCGTCTTACACTTCTTACGCTTTTATCCCAGATAAATACCCTCTTGTATATTTCCACATACTCTAGAGTCCTCTAAAAAAATACAAACAAGATCTTATCTAGAATAAAACAGTTAGAAAAGTAAGGATACCCTTCTAAGCTACAACTGGCCTGTTTTTCCGGCCTTACACCCCCCTTTTCGCCAAAATGCCTTCATAGCCTTACCTGGCCTGCATTTGCGCCCCTTACACCCCGAAGTGTAAGGAGTGTAAGGAAAGTGTAAGGCTGAGGATCATTTCTCCCCATCTCCTTCCGCCTCATCATAGGCAAGATTCCTAAGTGGCAGGCAAATTACCCGCTTCGATCCCCCCTGAATCCATTTAACCTGGGTATTCTTCCCATCCTTGCCTGGTTCAATGAACCCCTCTCGGGCCAGGGCTGCCAGCATTTCATTTTTTCCCAAGCCCAGGAAATCCCCTTGCGCCCTGATTGCCTCCTGCACCACCCGCAAAGCTGTTTCCGGCAAGAGATATAGGGTGTCCTCATCCGCCCAGCCGACCGGGAAGGCGTTTTTCGCTTTCGGCTCAACCCCCTTCCAACCGAGAACCTCCCCTTCTGGTGGAGGTAAACCCGCGGTGTTGATCGACTCGGCAAAAATCCGGCCTGTGTAGAAAAGCTCTCGGAGAACCCCTAAAAACTTTAAAGTAGGCCGCTCCCCTTCAATGATTCGGCCATGCTTTT
This sequence comes from uncultured Syntrophobacterales bacterium, assembly GCA_965602785.1. Lineage (GTDB taxonomy): Bacteria > Desulfobacterota > Desulfobaccia > Desulfobaccales > 0-14-0-80-60-11 > JBGSLA01. Next base: position 3,736 of record CBFDAH010000103.1, on the reverse strand, counting down.
TCCCCAGGTCTTTAAACACCTTCCAGGCCCGGTTCTCCATTTCAAAAACTTGGTCTTCATTTATAACCCCCATGCGAGCCTGAAACCTCAGGAACATATCAAGGCCCACGTATAACCAGGCTTGGATCTCCGGTATCCTCAGGTGGGCGGTCTCTCGAAATGCGTCTCGATAGCTCTGCCAAAGCTCCCGTATCTCAGCCTGGGTATCCTCCAGCCGGGAGGCCAGGTGTTCAAGGTAGGCCGCCATCGCACCGGAGTAGAGGTGGGCCTCAGCTTGCGACGCGGTCAGCCTGGCCTTGTCAATGGGGGTCTTCTTCGGGTCAAACTCCACCCCCAGATAGCGGGCCGTGGCGCTCTGTCTCTGGCCGGGGAGCAACATCTCTCCAGTAGAAATTATCAGGCCCCGGGGATGATAGTTCGGTCGGGCGCTTAGGTCCCTGGCCAACCGCCCTCGGGCGGAACGATTGCCCATTTGATATATGAGCCGCGCGGCCTTTTCCAACTGCACTTGAGACTCCTTGCCGGTGGCCGGTGGCATAAAATCATCAATCACCACCAAAGTATCCTTCAAGGCGAAGCACAACTTCTCCAGGGAATTGACGGTCGAAATCCAATTTCCCGGCACATTGCACACGTCGAAATTTCCGAAATGGCTAAGGGCCAGGGCTGCCTTGGCGGTCTTGAAACTCCCGGATGGTCCGTATAGCCATATCGAAAAGTTTATCCGGCACAGATCCGCAAAAGGAGCCAGGTAGACACAAGCTATCAAGGGCGCGGTTATTTCCCAGGGGCCAACGTCTAAAAATCTCAAGCTCGCCCGGGCCGCCTCCACCCCCCCAGGGGAGGGTAAACGGTAGTTCCCCAGGTTCTCTCCCAAATCCACCTCCACGGCCTCCCCCGGGCCCAGAGCTCCCCCGCCGTGCAGGTACCGCCAGGCCCCGTCAATTTTCCGCCACCCGCTATGCCCGTAAACCGTGCGCTGCTTGAAGCCTTTCGAATGGGCTTGAATCGCCGCCGCCAGGTGCGGGCCAAGGGTTCGGCCCGGAGCTACGGTAGCAGCGGCCCCCCATTCACTTTTCACCCACGCCAGGGAGTTATATTTTTCCGCCGGCACCAGGGCCTGAGGGAGGGGCCGGCCAGTGTCCAGACTCCCGGTTATGTGAAACTCCTTGGACCTTTTCAGGTCGTCATCTCGGGTGATTTCCTCCATGATCCGGGCCTGGAAGTTTGCCAGATATGTCGACCTGGGCATGCCCTCCCGGTCATAAGTTTCCAGGCACAGCCGGTCCCGTTCCACAAAGTAGCAATGGCCTACCCACCAGATTCTTTCCGCTTCGGGCTCTCTCTGCCCTGCCTGCTGGCCCCTTCCCCCCTTCCTGGCCCTCTCCGGCAACTCCCGGGGTTCCTTCATCCCCGCCTCAAGACCGCTGGTGATGGTGGTTCGGGTTTCGGCCTCCCCCAGGCCGATGGACTTGGCCTTGCCGTAAAGGTCCGCCTCGACTCTCCCTCGGTCGAGTACCCCGGCCCCCACCAGTTGCCCCAGAGCAAAGGCTGATTGGTTCAGCTGGGCATTTCTCTCGCCCTCAGGAGCCCGGGCCAGGCTGGCCAATTCGTCGGCCAGGGCCTTTCGAACGTAAACCCCATATTCGCCGCCGCTCCCTCCCCCCTTCTGGTGAGTTTGCCGCCGCCCTCGATCTCGAGACTCGGCCTTATATTTGGCAAGTTCGGCCAGGTCAAACACCCGGTCCGGCTCACACCAGACGATTTGCACGGGCCGGGGGTTGCCGGCCAACTTAAGGTTGAATGTCCCCGGCAGCCTGAGAATCCGGGACGCGTCCGTGGCCGCCGCGTCGCCCCCCAGGGCCAGGGCCAGCCCCCGGTTGATCCCTTCCAGGCGGGCGATGGTCTCCTGGTTCAATTCCACAGGCTCCCGGAGAAGCCAGTAGGGTTGATACCCCCCACCTGAATCAACCAACACAGACGGCCTCAGGGGGAATTTCTCAATGGCGGCCAGGGCCTCCGCCTTGTCGGGCTGCAGTTCCTATCCCCAGAAATCTTTGATTATCGCTGAGTTGCCTTGTCCGCCCTCTGTGCAGACTCGTTGCCCTTCACAGCCTGACTGACAAGTTCGCCGGCCAGGTTAGAAGCCCGCCGCAGCGCCTCATCCCGAAGGTGGGCATAGCGTTGAGTCATGGCCGGGCTCTTGTGGGTCAGGAGCTTCTGCAAAGTGTAGAGGTCCACCTGCCCGCTTGAGGCCAGCATGGAGGCGTAAACGTGGCGCAAACCATGGAGGGCCCGGAAGTCTTTAGGAAGGCCGGCCGCTTCTTTAATGCGGTTCACCTGCTTGGTGATGTCCACCCGTCGCCTGCCGCCCCGTCCGGGGAACACATAGGGGCTCTCCGTCTTGGGGTGGTTTTTCAAAACTTCCCGGGCCGCTGGATTTAAAGGGATTTTCTGGTCCTGGCCACCCTTGGGGGTACGCAGATGGATGAAACCCCGCTCCAAATAAATGTCATCCCACTTCAGCCGAAAGAGCTCCCCCCGCCTCATGCCAGTAAACAAGGCCATCTTCATAAAATTGGCAGCCTGAAGATTGGAGTCCTTTTCTATCGCCTCTAACAATCGGGCTAACTGATCAGGGGTCAAGTCCTCAGTTTTTATGTTGTTCACCTTGGGCATTTCGATGGTAAAGGAAAGGGTGGGGCAAAGGTGCTTCTTGGCGGCGAAGTTCATGAGGCGTCGCAAGAGCTCCAGGATATTCTTAACGGTTCCTGCTTTGCGAGTCTTGAGCAGTTTTAAGCGCAACCGGTCCACGTCAAAAGGGGCAAGCTCCTGGGGTTCCTTGTCTCCGAAAACCGACCTGATGTGATTCACATAGCGGTTTTCATCGGTGATTACCCCCTTGAGGCCCGGCCTGTGGCCTTTATATTCTTTCCATAGTCTGTCAAAAGTCCAGCGATTGGCCGCGGCCTGTTTTTCCGCTTCCCTGGCCTTCCGTTCTTCTTTGCGGGAAAGTCGCTTGCCTTCAATCCTTTCCGCTCTGATTCTGGCGGCCCTAGCTTGGGTCATATCATCGGCGAACTGGCGGCCCACCTTTTCCTCAATGGTCTTGCCATCTTTCTTGAAGACGATATAATAGACCCGTTCCGGGCCCTTGCCGCCGATTCGTTCAGCCTCACGGTAGAAAACGCCAGGATAATTTGTCTTGTGTCTTCTCATGGCCACCATCCTATGGGTTGGAAAAGGTTGGAAAAATTCTTGCCCGCTTCTCCACGGCCTGTCTGACCCAAAGGGATTAAATTCCAACCCTATTTCCAACCTCTAAAACTAATATACGGGTATAGTCGGGGAAGTCGAGGGAAAATATGAAGGTTAACTATCCTTTATTTCAAGCACTTTTAGGATAGTCAAGTAAATGCCGGTAAGCTATTCCCTTTGTTCTTATAACCCGAAGGTCGTTGGTTCAAATCCAACCCCCGCTACCAAGTAATCCAAAGGGGGTTAGATGATCATCTAACCCCCTTTTTTTCCTTAATTTCCGACCTAATAAAGATTTAAACCTAGTGCGGCAGGAGGGACGGCGGCAGGAAAGCGGGTATCGGGTTTAACTGTTCTGGCCCCCTCGTAATCCTGACTTCCTCCGAATCTTTTACCGATCCCAAATGTGTGGAAAAGTTTAAAGCCAAGGGGATTAAAAAGTATCGGGGTTATGAAATCCCTGTGAAGCTCTGCTAAA
>CBFDAH010000102.1:0-10508 GCA_965602785.1 uncultured Syntrophobacterales bacterium | reverse complement strand
CTAATTTCTACCATGGTATATCATTGAGGGTTATGCCATGACCGTGGTAATAATAGCGGGACTTAACCAGCGCCTCAAGCGGGACGCTGGCAAAGTGTGCACCGAAATATCTGTCCCCTACAATCAAGCCAAGCCTTATTTATATAATTTCCTGAAGATGGCCCTGGAAAAGGTCCAGAAAAAGACCAAGATATAGATCGCTTAACTCCTGGAGGAGGTTTTCTATGCCCACCAAAGCTTCCTGGCATCATCCGGCGCTTCCCTGGATCATCTGGGGCATTGGCGCCTCCTTTTATTTGTATGACTATATCAATCAAGTGATCCCCGGGATTATCGGGCCCTCTATGATTCAAGCGTTTCATGTGTCCGCGGCGGCCTTGGGAACGCTCTCCGCCTACTATTTTTATTCATACGCGGTCATGCAGATTCCGGTGGGCCTTATCGTGGACCATTGGGGCCCGCACCGACCCTTGGTCATTGCCGCCTTGTTCGCCGCCGGGGGCAACCTTCTCCTCGCCAAAGCCGGCTCTTTCGGGGAGGCGGAATTCCTTCGCCTGCTGGTGGGTCTCGGCGCCGCGTTTTCCTATGTCGCCGTTCTGAAATTGATTTCCAACTGGTTCCCGGCCAGCCGTTTTGCTACTATGGCCGGTCTGACCAACACCCTGGGGATGATTGGCGCCATCGTGGGCTCCGCGCCCCTGGCGGATTTGGTGACCCAGGTGGGCTGGCGCGGCAGCCTGGTCTCCATAGGAGGCCTGGGCGTGGTGCTGGCGGTGCTCATCTTGCTGGTGGTCCGGGACCATCCCAAAGGCACAGTGTGTTGGCATGAAAAACCCGACAACGAAAGGGGCCTGGCCAAGACCTGGAACGATCTCAAGCACGTGTTCGGCAAACCCCAGTTCTGGATTTTAGGGGTGTACATCAGCACCATGAACATCACGTTTACCGCGGTCGGCGCGGTCTGGGGGCCCACCCTCATCCAAAAGGTCTATGGGATTGACAAAGTCCACGCCGCCAGCGTGGTCTCCATGCTTTTTGTGGGGGGGATTTTCGGCGCGGTTTCTTTCGGGTCGTTTTCGGACCGCCTCCAGCGCCGCAAGTTACCCATGTTAATAGCCTCCATCAGCGCCCTTTTGGTGACGGTGCTTGTGTTTTACGGTCCGAAACTGCCGTTGGCCGCGGTTTATGTGATGTTGTTTCTGCAGGGCTTTGCCTGCAACGGCCTGGTCGTGGGGTATTCGGTGGCGAATGACATCAGCCCGCCGGATTCGGTCGGCGCGGCGACAGGCTTTGCCAATACGCTCTGTGCCGGGGGTACCGCCATTTTCTTGCCCATCATGGGCTGGCTGGCGGATTTCAGCGCCCGCGTCTCTATGTCTTTCCTTATTGCCGCCCTGGCCGTGGCAGTGCTCATGGCTTTCTTGTGTCGGGAAACACACTGCCAAAAAGTTTATCAAGAGGAACCACAGGGGACCTAAGTCTTCAGGTAGCAGCCCCAGGATTCCGGCAGAAACCTGGATCATGCCTTCGAGGCTAGGATTCGGCGTCAATAACAGAAATTTTGGGGGATTTTCCCCTGGCAAAGGGGTCACCAAAACCATTTTTGGACTGTGGTGTCCATGCCTGCCGCATAATCCAGGGGTATATCATTGAAGGTTATGCCATGATTGTGCTAATAATAGCGGGACCTAACCAGCGCCTTGAGCAGGACGCTGGCAAAGCGTGCACCGATTGGTCGCGAGGGGGCTTCAAGTGGCGCCAATTTTTACTCGCTTCATAGACAATTTCTTCCGGGTGCTCTGGCATTTCCGATCCATCAATCTGACGCTGCTCGCTTTTTTGATGGGATGCGCGGCGGCAATCGCTTATATTGAAAAATTACCGTTTGGAGATGCCCTATATTTTTCCTTTATCACGGGACTAACCATCGGCTATGGCGACATTGTCATGAAGACCTCCCTCGGACGATGTGTCGCCATTCTCTTGGGATTCATTGGCGTCCTTTTTACGGGTTTGGTGATTGCCTCAGCAGTATTGGCGGTTAGAAAAACGTATCATCTTGATTGAGATAAGCCCTTTCCATTTACTTATCCATTTTCACACAGATTCATGACAATGCACATCATTTCATAAATTCGTTAGGGAAAAAGCTTTGTAACATTGACATCTAAAATAGGATTTTTATATACATTGCTATCTTTACTGATTAGAGTTTTTTTGGAAAAAAGAAGTCAAAATTATTTGGGGAAAATCTTTGGAAAAAGCTGATAACCTTTAAATTAGATCAGAGGCATCAGGTTATCGCCTAAACTCGGATTAACAAAGGGTAGCCGCGGTGAATACTCAGACTATCGCCACTACGGACACTCAGCCTCGCTGGGAGGCTTTTCTCAAATATCTGCCGTCTCTTGATCCCGGCCGCGTCGAACACGCCATTCAGGTGACGTTGGCGGTAACCATCTGCTATTTCCTGTCTCTGTACCTCTTCCCTTACAAGGAGGGTTTTTGGTCCGCCGTCTCCGCCCTGATCGTGCTTTCCATGTTTCTGGGCACAACCTTGAACAGAGCGGCCCATCGCCTGGCGGGGAATACGACGGGGGTCATTGCCGGACTGTTTCTGCTTAGCACGGTCTCCCAGGATCGACTCGTCGGGACAATTGCCATTAGCCTCGCCGTGGCCCTACTCGTTTATGGAATGGCCCGCAGCCGTTTCTACTTGTTCTGGGGTTGGCTCATCGTCGGCTTAGCCGAGACCTCCTTATACCCGTTGCAAGCTACTGAGCTGGGCATGTGGCGCTTTGCGGTGTATCGAGGCTCCGATATAGCGTTGGGCATTATTGTGGCGGTGCTGGTCGTTACGTTTGTTTTCCCAAAGCGCGCCGCTAAGAATTTCGAACAGCTGTTAGGCCACGCTCTCGGCCAAATCGAGGGGCTTTGGGGCGCTAAAGTGTCGGCCCTGGCCGGCGACACGAACGCCAGAGCCAAAGTCGAGCCTCTGGCGTTTCAATGTGTGGCAAGCTACGCACAACTACAAACGTTGCTAGATACGGCCGCGCTCGACACGGCGCGGTTTGAACGGCACGAAGCCCGCTACCGGCACATGGTCGGCGAGTTGCGAGGGGTGGCCCTGGACCTGGCGGAACTCGACCGGCCGGTAATATCCGGCGAGATTGCGGCCTCACCTGTGGCCGCCAAGCTCCAAATCCCCTCCTTCGAGGCAGCTTTGCTGGCGCTTCGGGACCAGGCGCGCAACTTGCCAAACCTGGCGAAGCTGCCGCGGGACGGGGAGCAGCACACCAACGTGGAACAGGAAATCCGGCTGGTGCGGGAATCCCTCGAAACCTGGAGCAAGGATTGTGACCACAGCAGGCTTGATGCCTTTGATGCGGGGGCCCTGCTGGCGTTGCGGGCCCGTATGCAAGGGTTGTCTCAAAGACTGGCCCGCCTGCGGGACAGTTTCCTGAGCCTGGAGGCAGAGAGCCGGCGGGGACTCGGGGTCTTTCTTCACCCTCATCCCATCAATCCTACGCCGCCAGTCTTCCACCGCAGCCTCGCTTTGGGCCAGGCTGCCGCCATAGGATTGGTGACGTTTGTATGGCTGTGGTTTTGGATTTATTCGCAGTGGCCTTCCGGGGGCACGGCGGTTGGCCTCGCAGTCATATTCCTGCGCATGCTCATTCTCATCCCAGTCAACCCGGAGAGGGTTTTATCGAAAGGTATCGCCGCCGGAGTGATTCTCTCAGCGCCTTTTTACTTCCTGGTGCTCCCCAGCCTCGAGGGGTTCTTCCAGCTAGCCACCCTGGTATTTATCCCGTCTTTTTTAGTGCTAGGTTATTTTATTGCCGCCCCCACCCCCCAGACATCCGCCATTGCCTACATTGGCGGTATTTTCTTTTTGGTCGTGTTGGGAGTGCAACAGCAACAGAGTTTTGCGACTGCCTTTCATAATTATGTCACCTTGTGTTGGGTCCTTCTCGGGGGCGCCATTTTGCCTCTAGTTGCCTGGAGTGTAATCTGGCCCATCGTCCCGGAGGCCTTGTGGCGCAAGAATATCGCCAGGTTCTTTGTCGAGTTGGGCCAGCTGATAAGAATGGACCAGGTCCCACCAGGCCAGAACTCTAATGCAGCGCACCTCGGAGAGGAGGTTCAAGCCCTTACCTCCATTTTCACAACCTGTAAAAAATGGGCGGCCTTCATCAACTATAACCGGCAGCCACCGGAGACCCGAGATAAGATCAACCACCTTTTGGCTGCCATGGCTGCGGTCACCTACGAATCATTGCAACTTACCCGTGTCCGCCAGGAAGTCCGGAGGATGACACTGCCCCAAAGTATAATCCAGGTGGGAAGTCAATCTCGTGAGGCAACTGCGGACTTTTTGGTTGGCTGCGGCGAGGCGCTCCGGCAACGGTCCACCATTCCCCCATCGCTGCCGGTCTTGGCTGCCTCCCGTAGGGTGAAAGAGGAGCTTGAGAACCTGCGCACCACCGTGGCAGCGCCGGGCCTGGACTCGGCACAAGATCTTTTGCGGGTGCTCGAGTTCAGTGGCGGATACCTGGCCTTTGCGAAGTCCGTGGTGGAATGCCATCGGAAATTATTGGATATAGACTGGGTGTCGCTCGCCCGCAACGAGCTTTAAACAAATTGTGGTTGAGGGTGCGGATATGATCCCCAAGGAGATCTCCTTCGGCTGGATTTTCTTTCCACCGATATTTATCGCCACCATCCTGGGCTTGACAGGCGCAATTTTGATTAGCATTATGGCGCGTATCCTGGGCGTCAGCCACTGGTTCTGGCACCCCACCCTGGCGTTTTTGGCCTTGACCGTGCTGCTGAGCGCGCTCATCGGCATCTTCTTCGTGCCGTTTTAAGAGGGAATGCCATGTCACCACCTGAAAAAATCATCCGCAAATTACTCACCGGATTGCTTGTCCTGGCGGCGATTGTGGTACTCGGCTACCTCTATGCCCGGTATATCACTAAACCCTGGACCCGGAACGGGCAGGTGAGGGCGCGAGTCATAGGGGTTGCTCCCCGGGTCAGCGGTTATATCATCGAAGTCCCGCTGGTTGACAACCAGGTTGTCCGCAACGGCGACCTGCTCTTTCGCCTCGATCCCGAGCCCTTTCAACTGGCGGTCAACGAAGCTCAGGTCAACCTCCAAAAGGCCTGGGAGCAAGAGGGGGCCCTCAGGGCAGAGGTTAAAGTTGCGCAAGCAGAAATCCTAGTGTGGGAAGCCAAACTTGCCAAGGCAAAAATTGATGTGGTGCGCTACAGAAACCTGATAGGTGTGAAGGCCGTAAGCCAGGAGGATTATGATACGGCCCAAGAGGAGTTCAGTGTCGCCCAGGCAAATCTTGAAGCAACCCGGGCCAAACTGGAGGATGCCAAAGCGCGGCTCGGCGAGAGCGGCGAGAAAAACAGCGCCGTCCGGGCCGCCAAGGTCGCCTTGGCACAGGCGAACCTCAACCTCAGTTATACAAAAATCTACGCCCTGGTGGACGGCTTTATTACCAATCTCAACATCGATTTAGGAGATTACGTCCAAACTGGACATCCGGTCCTCGCCTTGGTGGATGTCAACACCTTGCGGGTCGATGCCTATTTCCAGGAAACCAGGTTGCAGAATATTAAGCCGGGGGACAGAGCGGTGGTCACCCTCATGGGCTACCCCGACCATCCCCTTAAGGGTGTGGTCGACAGTATCGGTTGGGCCATCAACCCACCGGACATCGCTGACACTCAAGATATTGTCCCGGTTATCCAGCCCACCTTCGACTGGGTAAGACTGCCGCAGCGGGTCCCGGTACGCATCAAGCTGCGGGAAGTTCCCCCTGAAGTCAAGCTCGTCGTTGGTTTAACCGCCTCGGTGTCGGTTTTTCCTGAAGATTCGAGAAAGTGAGTGACTCATGCGGGTGATCGCGGCTCTCTCCCTGGTTCTCTTGGTTTCAGCCGGCTGCATGCTGGGCCCCAACTATCGGCGGCCCAGTTATCCGGTGCCGGCAAGTTACCGGGGCCAGGGGCCAGGGGTGCCCTCTCAGCCGGTGGATCTTTCCTTTGGGGGCGTCAAATGGTTTGAGGTCTTCCAAGATGCAACCTTGCAGGAGTTAATCCGCACAGCCCTCACCGAGAATTATGACGTGCAGATCGCGGCCCAGCGGGTGGTGGCAGCCCGGGAACAGGTAATTGCCACACGATCCTCCTTGTTTCCCACAGTGAGCGCCGCCGCTTCTTTGACCGCGATTCAACCCTCCGGACTGGGCTTATTACCGGCATTACCCCAATCAAGTGCCGGTGGGCCGTTGGGTCTGCTTTCCTGGGAGGTCGACTTATTCGGCCGCATTCGCCGGGCTACCGAGGCTGCCCGAGCCGACTTTTTTGCCTCCGCAGACAACCGCTGGTTTATCATTCAAAGCCTGGTCACCGATCTGGCCCGGGCTTACCTGGAACTCAGGACGCTTGATCTACAATTGGAAGTCGCCAAGTCTACGGTGGAAAGCCGACAAAAGTCCCTGGACTTGGTGAAAGCACGTTTTAAATTCGGTTTGGACAGTTTTGTTCCCGTGACCATGGTCGAGAACCTGTTGTATGAGGCCCTGGAAAGCATCCCTGATCTGGAGCGCGCCATCGAGCAGAAGGAAAACGAGATCTGCATCCTGCTCGGGCGCAATCCCGGAAAAATCCCCCGGGGAAAAACTCTCAGGCAACAAAACGTAACTGTGTCAGTCCCTCCCGGCCTGCCCTCTTCGCTGCTGGAGCGCCGGCCCGATATTCGCGCCGCAGAGCAGCAATTGGTTGCCGCCAATGCCCGCATCGGCGAAGCCAAAGCCCTTCTCTTTCCAAAAATTAGCCTCACCGGGTCTGCTGGCTGGGAAAGCCGGGCTTTGAGCGCGCTCTTCACGGGGCTGACCAGCGTTTGGTTGCTGGATACCACAGCCAGCTTACCTATTTTCAATGCCGGGCGACTCCGGGCAAATGTGCGAGCCACCAAAGCCCAGCAGCAGCAAGCTCTCCTGGCCTATAAGCAGACCATCCAGCAGGCTTTCAGGGAAGTGTCCGACGCCCTCATCGCAGTGCGCAAAAACCGGGAATTCAGGCAGGATAGGGAGAAGAGGTTCCTGGCCGCTGAGGCTCAAACAAAGCTGGCTGAAACCCGCTTTTTCGGTGGCGTCACCAGCTACCTGGAAGTACTCATCGGCGAGCAGTCTCGCTTTGAGTCAGAATTAAACGTCGTTGAGGCCCTGGGGAGCGAACTGCTCGCCGTCGTGGCCCTCTACCGTGCTCTTGGCGGCGGCTGGCAGACCGAGGCGTCAGCTTCCTCGGCGGCCAAAAGATAGATAATGACTATTGCCGCGCGCCATAAATAATATGGGTTTATCTTGGAGCAAAATGTTGGGAAAATGGCGGAGATTTTCCCCCCTTTTTTAAAGGGGGGTCAGGGGGGATTTTGTAAGACCTTGATAATCCACCTAAATCCCTTTTTAAAAAAGGGGGACTTTCAAACCTCAATCATGAATTGACCCTAATTATTTGTCAGCCAATTTATGAAACATGACACTAGGGCTAACGCTAAGATCAGAAATAGTACCCGGCGGGTGGGTCCCAGCGGGGGGGAATGCACCCAATATATAGTAAATGCTTTCTGGCCGCGCAAATTGGAGGTCAGTGCTCTGACTAGAGACTTATCAAGCTCCCGAAAATTCAACCTATTCAGAGCTTATCAACACTTTTGGGTCAGAAGATTTCCCTGTGCTGCCCCCCGCCAATCTGTCGCTCTTCTAAGCCTGGCTCCTGAAATTTCCCCCACCCCAAAAAAGCCCATTTTTTGTGCAGATCATATCTATAATTTCTGCCGGTCCTATGATAACCTGGGGCAATTTTTCCTAGCCGTGACGCTAGCCCGTCTGGTGGGCAGGCAGGTTGCCCGGCAGGCCGGGGGGGATGACTTTGATGGATAAGGCAATTTTTTTTGCCGCCCTGTTGATATTTGGCTTCGGCTTATTCTCCCGGTTATCGGAGCGGTCACCCATCACCGCACCCATGGTATTTGTGGCCGTCGGCCTGATTGTCGGTCCGCTGGGCCTTGGCTGGTTTACCTTGAAATTGGATTCAGCGCTGGTGCAGACAATTGCCGAAGTGACCCTGACGCTGATTCTGTTTACTGATGCATCCACCATAGATCTCCGCAGGCTTTTTCAGGAATACAAGATACCCCTGCGTCTGCTTTTTATCGGCTTGCCGCTCACCATGATCTTGGGCATCTTGCTCGCCATACCCCTATTCGGCACTATGGGTCTCTGGTTGGTCGCCCTGATGGCCTTTATACTCTCACCCACAGATGCCGCCTTGGGTCAGGCAGTGGTCAGCAGTAAAGTGGTGCCCCAAAAGATTCGCGATTCTATAGCCGTGGAAAGCGGACTCAACGATGGCATTGCCCTGCCGCCAATCCTGGCCTGTATTGCAGCTCTGTCGGTAAGTGCAGGCACCCACGTGGAGGCGGGCTATTGGGTCGGCTATGCACTCAAGCAAGTGGTGTTTGGTGCGGTTGTCGGGGCCCTGGTGGGATGGCTTGGCGGCAGGCTGGTTGACTGGGCTTCCCACAAAGACTGGATGGATACTACCTTCCAGCGTCTGGTCTCGGTTTCTTTAGCGGTTCTGTGCTATGGCTTGGCTGAAAGGCTTCAAGGTAATGGCTTCATTGCGGCCTTTTTCGGCGGCTTGATGTTAGGAACGCGCACTCACACGGTGCGCGAGCGTATTCAGGAGTTTGGCGAGGCCGAGGGGCAGTACTTGATGTTATTTGTGTTCTTGATCTTCGGCTTGGTGATGGTTCCTAAAGTTACGCCATACTGGGACGGCAACGCTTTGCTATACGCCATTCTCAGTCTGACCATCATCAGGATGCTGCCCGTTGCCATTAGCTTGATTGGCGCCAGGCAAGGCTGGGCTTCCATCGCTTTCATAGGATGGTTTGGGCCGCGTGGCATTGCCTCTGTGTTATACTCCTTGATGGTAGTCGGCGAGATCGGGTTCAAGGGGCACGAGCAGGCGCTAGCGGTTATTGTTCTTACGGTCTTGCTCAGTGTTTTTCTCCACGGACTAACCGCGGTGCCCTTGTCAACGCTCTACGGCAGAGCCATGTCTCAGAAGCCGCAGTTCCAGGCTAAAGCCGGAGGATTTTCGAAAGGATCTGAAGTGTCATGAGATATTTCCCGATAATAGCCCGGAAGCGGTGGGCGGGGGCTGGTTTACCTTCGAGGGCAGGTAGTCCTTTGATCAGGCGCGACTTGTGCACCGGGACTGCTGTTTTGCAATGTCGGTGTCGCGTCGGAGCAGTTCATCCTATTCACTATGGAGAAAAACGCACATGACGGCCCGTGGTGAAATGGTCATGGAGCAATCTTCAGTAGACACTCTGAAGGTGATTCTTTCCGGGGATTGGAAGCTGGGCGGGGAACTGCCTGGGGCCGATAAGGTTCAGAAATGGCTCGAAGACAGGCCGGGGTTTCGTAACGTTGTCTTCGACACCCATGAGCTGGCCTATTGGGACACCGGGCTGTTGACCTTCCTGATGAACCTGGGCACATTCTGCTCCCAGAAAAAAATCGTCCTGAACAACGACGGACTGCCCCAAGGGGCGAAGAAACTGTTGGCATTGGCCTTGGCGGTACCGGAAAAGAAAGATGCCCGCGCGGCGGAGGAGCGGGTGTCGTTTCTCGCCAATTTGGGCAACGATACCGTCGATTTCTTCCAATCCGCAGGTGAACTGCTGGGATTCATCGGCGATGCGGTCATTTCCGTTATGAGGCTGCTGGGCGGCAAGGCCCAGTTCCGCCGCTCCGATCTGGGCTTGACCATGCAGGCCTGTGGCCCGCAGGCATTGCCCATCGTCTCCCTCATCTGCTTCTTGGTGGGGTTGATCCTGGCGTTTATCGGCGCCATCCAACTGAAGCTGTTCGGGGCCCAAATTTATGTGGCCGATTTGGTGGGCATTGCCATGGTGCGCCTTATGGCGGCGATTATGACCGGCATCGTCATGGCCGGCCGCACGGGGGGCGCCTTTGCCGCCCAGCTGGGGACCATGCAGGTGAACCAGGAGATCGATGCCCTGAAAACCCTGGGCATATCCCCCATGGATTTTCTGGTGTTGCCGCGTATGCTGGCCCTCGCGCTGTTGATGCCCCTGCTATGCCTTTACGCCAATCTCATGGGTATACTGGGGGGTATGGTGGTGGGGGTATGGATGCTCGATATCGGCTTTATGGAATACTATAATGAGACGGCGGCGGCGGTCGGTCTCTGGAATCTGGGCATCGGCATTTTTTCCGGCATCGTGTTCGGCGTGATCGTGGCTCTGGCCGGCTGCATGAGGGGCATGCAGTGCGGCCGCAGTGCCTCGGCGGTGGGTGATGCGGCCACGTCCGCGGTGGTCACCGCCATTGTCGGGATCATCGTCTCCACCGCCCTGATCACCGTTTTGTGCAATATGCTGGGGATATGAGTCGGTT
>CBFDAH010000101.1:0-10589 GCA_965602785.1 uncultured Syntrophobacterales bacterium | reverse complement strand
TGGACGGCGGCGTGCACCTGAACACCATGGATGAGCTGGTGGCGGCCGGGGTGGACGTTTTCGTCTCGGGCTCCGGCGTCTTTGACGGCGGTGACATCACCGGCAACGTCCGCCGGTTGCGGGAAAGGATGGAGTGAGGATAATTTTGGGGGAGGGCCAGGGACCTGAGGCTCCTGCTCTCCCCCCACACCCCCAGCCAATTATTCTCCCCCTAAAGGGTTGGGGGAGGGAGCTTGAGGGAGGCGGTAGGGGCCAACGGCCCCGGTAGCACGGGCTTCCAGCCCGTGGGGACACCCCTCCCTCAAGATGACTATTTAGAAGCTCTGAATTCTGAACAAGGATGAGAACCTGCCATGGCTGAGTTTGACCGGGAAATCCCACCCGCGCCTGGCGCGTTGGTCACTGGCCAGGCCCCGGACCTGGGTATGCCGATGGAGGCCTGCCTTTTCGAGGGCCGTCTTGACCCCTGCACCATAGTGATCTTCGGAGCTACCGGCGACCTCACCGCCCTCAAGCTCCTCCCTGCCCTCTATAACCTTTTCCTGCGGGGGGCCCTGCCGTTCCCCTGCTGTATTGTGGGCTCGGCCCGGACGCGTTTAAGCCGCCAGGAGTTTCAGGAGCGCATGGCCGACGCGGTCCGGGCGGCGGGGTTGGACTTCTCCCGCTGGCACGAATTCGCCGCTGCCCTGGAATACCATCCCCTGGAGTATGCCACCTCTTCTGACTACGAATCCCTAAATCGCTTCCTCAAAGACCTGGAGGAAAGGCACCAGACCGGCGGCAACCGCCTCTTCTATCTGGCCGTGCCCCCCTCCCTTTATGCCGTCATCAGCCAGGAACTGGGAGATGCGGGCCTCTCGGCCGAAGGTGAACGCGGCTGGGTGCGTCTGGTGGTGGAGAAGCCCTTTGGCCGAGACCTCAACTCCGCCCAGGAGCTGAACCGGGTCTTGCTGGCCTCCTTCCGGGAGCGCCAGATCTTCCGCATAGATCACTATATGGCCAAGGAGACGGTGCAAAACATCCTCATCCTCCGCTTCGCCAACGCCATCTTCGAGCCCCTCTGGAACCGCAACTTTATTGACTCCGTGGGGATTGTGGCGGCGGAGACCGTGGGGGTGGGGCGCCGGGGGGGCTTCTATGAAGAGAGCGGGGTGCTGCGGGATATGTTCCAGAACCACATGATGCATCTGTTGGCCCTCACCGCCATGGAGCCCCCCTCCCTTTTCGAGGCCGAGCGGGTGCGGGACGAGCAGCTCAAGGTGTTCCGCTCCTTAAAGCCTCTCGGCAATATCGCAGCCGGGGAGGACCTCATCCTGGGCCAATACGCCCGGGGACGGGAAGCAGACCGTGAGGTGCCGGGGTACCGGGAGGAGCCCCAGGTGCGGCCCGACTCCGTAACCCCCACCTTTGCGGCCATGCAGGTTTTCATCGACAACTGGCGCTGGCGAGGGGTCCCCTTTTATCTGGTATCGGGCAAGCGCTTACCGGCCAAGCTTACCCAGATCCTCATCAAGTTCAAGGAAGTGCCCCATTCCCTGTTCCAAAACGTACATCTGGGGGAAATCGCCGCCAATCGCTTGCTTTTGGGGATCTACCCGGAGGAGAAAATCACCCTGATTTTTGAGACCAAGAACCCCGGGGCCACCGTGTGCCTGCGCCAGGTGACCATGGACTTTCCGTATTACCAACAGTACGGGGGGCCGGCGATGGAGGCCTACGAGAAAAGCCTGATTGACGTGGTCCAGGGCGACCAGATGCTTTTTTGGCGGCAGGACGCGGTGGAGACGTGCTGGTCTTACTTCAGCCCGGTCATCGAGGCTTGCGAGCGCTGCGCCGACCCGACTTCCCTCCTCCACCCCTACCCGGCAGGAACCTGGGGCCCGGAAGCGGCCTGGCCTATCTTGGGGCGCGTGGTGGTGGCGGTATGATCTTTTGGGGGAGGGCAGGGACCTCAGGTCCCTGGCTCTCCCCCCACAGTTTTTCCTGGTTTTACCCCCAGGTGGATGACGGCGATGCCGTTGGTGAGGGGGTAGTAGGCAATTCGGGTAAAACCGATGGTTTTGAGGGTGGCCGCCAGTTCCTCCGGCAGGGGAAACTGGCGGATGGAGGTGGTGAGGTAGGTGTAGGCTTCCCGGGAGCCGACGATGACCTGGCCCAGGAGGGGCATGAGGGTAAAGGAGTAGAGGTCGTAGAGCCGGCGCCACAGGGGGTTGGTGGGCCGGGAGAATTCCAGAATAGCCAGGCGCCCGCCAGGCCTCAGGACCCGGTGCATTTCCCTGAGGCCCTCTGCCATGTGATTCAGGTTCCTGACCCCGAAGCCCACCATGGCGGCGTCCACGCTACCGTCTGCTATTGCCAGGCGCTCCGCGTCCCCCTCCACAAACCAGAAGCGCCCCGCCGGGCCCGCCTGGGCCACCTTAGGGCGGCCTGCCAGCAGCATGGCCCGGTTGATATCGTAGAGCAGCACAGTCCCCCGTGCCCCCACTTCCCGGGCCGCCAGGATGGCCAGGTCGCCGGTGCCGCCGCAGACGTCGAGGACCCGCGCCCCAGGTTTGAGCTCCAGCAGACCAATGGTCCGTCGCTTCCACAGGTGGTGCAGGCCGCAGCTCAGGATGGTGTTCATGAGATCGTAACGGGCCGCCACCGCGTCGAAGTGCCGGGCCACCTCGGTTTTTTTGTGGTTATGCCGCACGAGCTAGCCAATCTGTCCTGAAAGGTTCCTCAGACGAATTCCCTTCCTCCTTGGGGGGGGAAAAGGTCAGGGTGAGGGGGGCCTGTCTAGTCACGATGCACCCCAAATAAAAAGGGGTCAAGTCTTTTTGACCCCTTTAGCTTGCCGTCGTTGGCGGAAGTGCATGGGAATCGAACCCACCTACCCCCTTCCTCAGAAGGTACACCGGATTTGAAGTCCGGGGGCCCCACCAGTGAGCCTGGCACTTCCGCGCTTTAAATGTAGATTATGCCAGGTCGGCTGTCAACCTGGGTGACTCTTGGCGTGAGCGGGCTTGGGGATGCTGGCGGAAGAGAATCAAAACGGCCCTGCCGGGAGCACGCCGGGGGCCGCCGTTATTCTTAAGACAAGGTGGCTGGGGGAGGAGGATTCGAACCTCCATTGGCGGAGCCAAAGTCCGCAGTCCTGCCGTTGGACGATCCCCCAGCAGGTGGCCGGAACCGCTGCCGCGGTTTGCCTGCCTTTTTTTTACCGATGAGAGCCCCGGAATGCAAGCGTTTTATCCTTTCCCCCAGGAAGGTGTCGGCCGGCCCCCGCGCGGCCTGCAGAGAAACTATCCGGGGAGCCCGGGTGGCTCAGGGCATACAAGGCGTTAAAAGTGGGGAGCAACGGAATTTTATTGAAATCGCTTTATGTTTTGCTTTATTGTGGTCGAAGTTAGGGAAATATCATTGGAATAGGTGCATCATGTGCTATCCTGGCCACGAGATAACCTGGCGGCAACAGCTTGCCGTAGAACATGGGATGTGGACCGCAGCCGCCCTGGCCGGGGAGGGGTGACCCGGACCCTGGCTCAGGGTCTTAGGAAAACTTTTTAGGTGAATGAAATTCGGAGGGGATGGGATGGTGGCGGTCATCTTGCTGGTCGTATTGTGGGGGGGGTTGGCCGTTCCTCATGCGGCCCTGGCGGCTTCTCCAGCCGACGCCGCGGTGGTGGGGCAGGCCCTTCAGGAGCTTAATCAGGAAAATTACGAGGAGGCCCTAGATCTCTTAACCCGGGCCTGGCGGGAAGGAGTCAAAACCCCGGAGGCGGCCTTTCTGTTGGGGAGGACCTATCGGTATTTGCTGAATTACCAGGAAGCCGCCCAATACCTGGAGAAAGCAGTGCGGCTGAAGCCCGGCTTCCGGGAGGCCCAGCTTTTGCTGGCGGACACCCTGATAGGCCTGGACCGTCCAGCCCAGGCTCGCCCGATACTCCTGGAGCTGGATGCTGCGGGCTTTGAGCCCGGGCACACGGCCCTCATCCTGGGCACGGCGTATTATAAGGAAAAAAACTACGCCCAGGCGGTCCATTACTTCCGCAAAGCCCAGCAGGACCCCAAGCTGGCCCAGGATGCCAAGTTTCAGGAATCCATGGCCCTGGCGGCGCAAAACCGTCTGAAGGAAGCCAAGAAAACCATGCAGGAGGCGATTAGCCTGAATCCCCAGTCCAGCACGGCGGGGTTCGCCCAGGGCTACGCCGCGGTTTTGGATCGCCGCCTCAAGTCTTACCAGCGCTTCCGCTTCAACGTGTACACGGGCTTCGACTATGACTCCAATGTCTCCCTGGAGCCCGGAGACACAGGCTCCTCCGCATTTGTATCAGGCAAGGACGATATCTTCTGGTCGTTGGCCGCGGCCCTGGAGTACAATGTTATGCCTCCCGGGCCTTTCGCCCTCTGGGGCTTTTACGGGTATTATCAAAACTTTCACCGCCGTCTCACCGAGTTTGACCTCTTCAGCAATACGGTGGGGGTGGTGCCGGCGTACACCTGGGCCAACAGCCGGCTATGGGTGCCGTTTGCCTTCAACTATAGCGACGTGGGCTACAGTAAGTATTCCACCAGCTATGTCCTATCCCCCACGTATCTCTATTTGCTCTCGCCCGAAGTGGGAGTGGAGGTGGGGGTGCGGCTGGCCCGGCGATATTACTGGTTCCCGTCGCCCTTCCCGCAGGATGATCGTTCCGGGCGCTGGCTGTCCGGCTCCATGGCCCTCTACTATTTTTTCAAGAACCAAAAAGGCTACTTACAGGGCCGCTTCACCTATGAACGGGACTGGACCGGTGGCACCAACTGGGATAGCAACGTTTATCGCTTTACCCTGTCGGCCCTCTATCCGGTGACCAAGGGCTTGAAGATCAAGGGTTCCGCCGACTTCATCGTCCAGCCCTATGACAACATCTGGTTTGACGGCAACCGCCTTGCCAACCACCCCAAACGCGACGACTTGATATTCATTGGTGGGGTGGAAGTCACTCAGACCATTTACAAGGGCTTGGAGATTAATGCCCATTATTATTATATCCGGGACGACTCCAACATCCCGCTCTATAACTACTACCGCCACATTGTCGGGGTGCAATTGGGTTACCGGTATTAGCTAAACGACGTGCAAGAGCACAACTGGTTCGAAATTCAATAGTATTCGCTTCGCTCAAAATGACCTGCTATATTGTAGTCAGGTTTTTCAAACTGGTAGGAAAAAGGCCTTGAGGGGAGCACCGGGTGAGTGGCGGCGTACCCGTTTTCCCTTCCAGCAGCTTTCCTTACCCCTTTAGGCGGGGGTAGGGGTATTGGGTTGGGGGAGAGGACTCACGGGTCCGAGCCACATTTACGGAGGAAAACTTTAAAGGCGGTCCAAGCGGTCCGTCGCCAGCAATTCATCGTGGGCCCTAAACGGGACGATAAGTTGTTCATAGGTGGGCGGGAGAACACCCCAAAGACTTACTGGGGCTTGGAAGTCAGCGCCCATTCCTGTTATGGGCGGGAAGACGCCAGCGTCGCCCCCTATGATTACCACCGCCACCTCGCAGGCGTGCCGCCGGGTGGTCATTAGCCTGGCGAGGGAAAAGGGTAGAGAGCTATGCTGAGACGCAACTATCTGGTGGCCAGCCTGTTCCTCGCGGCGCTGGCAGTGTTGTGGGCCTGTGCGGTCCAGGCCGCGCCGGTGGGCACCTTCCTCCAGGTGGAGGGCAAGGTGGACCTCCTCAAGGGGGGCAAGCTGCCGGCCACCCCGGTAAAGGTTCAAGACGGAGTGGACGTGGGGGACATGGTTCGCACCAAATGCGAATCCCGGGCCCAGATCAAATTCGTGGACGACACTGTGCTTACCATTTCCCCCGAAAGCCGGGTTACGGTGGAAGAGTACATGTTCGACGGGGCCAAAGGGGAGCGCAAGGCGGTGCTGGGGGTGCTCCGGGGTCTGGTGCACACTGCGGTGGAAAAGGTCTATCCCAAAGAAGAGCCGGATTTCATCATGAAGACCCAAACCGCGGTGCTGGGGGTCAGGGGCACCAAGTGGTACACCAAGCTTCTGCCCAACGCCACCGACGTCTATACCGATGCTTCAGAGCTCGAGGTGTGGAACAGGCAGGCGTGGAAAAATAAGCAGGTCATGCTCGAGACCAAAATAAGTGAAATCCAGCGAGTGGTTCTCAAAGACCTGCAATACACCCGGGTGGGATTGAATTTGCCGCCGCTGGTACCGGTAAACATCACCAAAGAGGACCTGAAGCCCCTGCAAAGGCAGATGAAGTTTGGGATCGGGCCGACGAGCCAAACGGACCTGGGCCCGATCAAGGCTCTGGGCATTTTAGGGCCGCCGCAAATCTACACCATGTTCGGGCTGCGCACCTATATAGAGAACATCTGGGGCGGCTTCTATGTGCCTCGTTTTGTGGAGTCCCAAGTTTTCTTCGCCTATAATTGGTCCGGCTTTTGGAATGAGTTTTTTCACGAAAACGGCGGGCCTAACGGGAACAGTCTCAATATAGTACAGGTCTCCGCTTTCGGCTCGGGCAGCAGTTCCCCCTTCTTTTCGAATGGGTTCATGTCAGAATTCCTGGGGGCCTTCCGGGCCGGTGAGAGCTATCAGCCCGTCTACGGGGACTATATAGCCTCAGCTAGAGGCTCGTACAAGGGGGGGCCGGGGGGACGCCTCATCGGGAACTTCAATGTGACGTATGACATTTGTCCCTTTAACGGCAACGGCAATGGCAACGGCGATTACAATGGCAACGGTGATTACAATGGTAACGGCTATCCAAATGGCGTAACCACGCCCACGTCTCCGGCGTCCTCTTCTCAGTGGCCTTCCCCGAGCTCTATCGGCAACGGCAACAGCATCGGCAATGGCAACAGCATCGGCAATGGCAACAGCATCCAGCCTCCCAGCTCCTCCTCGTTCACAGCCAACTTGTCCGGCCCCTTTGTGTTTAATTCCCGGCAACAGGTCCTGCGCGCCCCGGTGTCCGGCACCTACACCCAACCGGAAGGCCAGCGGTTTAATCTCAGGGGCATCGTGATCCAAAGACAGGAAAGCCCGCAATAGGGGCGGAAAGAAAAGAAAGATAGCCGGGAGGGAGGCATCGCTCTCTCCCGGCCCTTCCCTTTCGCAACCTTCTCCCCCGAATCCCTGCTGCACAATACTTCTTCTTCCGCCCGTTTTCCAGGTGTTGACGTCTCTTGTGAAGAAGAATACATTTAATAATACCTTCGGCGGCATAAGTTCTGCTGAGGGGCGCCCTGTGCCAAGAGCACAAGGAGGAATTCGGAGGCGAGCCCAGGGGGCATCGCCACGCTTGAGGAGGGAAACTCTTGAGTTATCTGATTGCTATGGCAGGCAAGGGCGGCACCGGCAAAACCACAGTGGCCGCCATGGTGTTGCGGTACCTTGTGGAACAAGGCAAGACCCCGATATTGGCGGTGGACGCCGACGCCAACGCCAACCTGAACGAGGTCCTGGGGCTGCACCTGGATCATACCGTGGGCGAAGCCCGGGAAGAGATGAAAAAGGGCGGCGGCATGGTGGACATGACCAAGGATCAGCTCATTGAAATGCGCATCAACCAGTGTCTGGTGGAGGCTGAGGACTTCGACCTCATCAGCATGGGGCAACCCGAAGGCCCGGGCTGCTACTGCGCCGCCAACAACCTGGTAACCCACTACCTGGACGTCCTGGGCAAGAATTATCCTTATATACTCATGGACAACGAGGCGGGCATGGAGCATATGAGCCGCCTCACCACCAAGAACGTGGACCTCTTGATCCTGGTTTCCGACCCCTCCTGGCGGGGCATCCAGGCGGCCCGGCGCCTGAAGGACCTGGCCAGCCAGCTCAAGGTTGTGGTGGGCCAGGCGGTGCTCATCGTCAACCGGGCGGTGAACGGTCTGAGCGACAGGGCCCAGGAAGAAATCGCCTCCCAGGGACTGGAGTTGGCCGGGCTCATCCCCCAGGACCAGCTAGTGACGGAATTTGACAGCCAGGGCCGCCCCACCTACACTCTGCCGGAGGATTCCGCCGCATTACAAGCGGCTTATGGCATTTTCACCCGTTTATTGGCATAAGTGCGAAACGTGGAGAAGGCCGGAGGTGATTTTTTGCTTGACATAGTGGCGAATAAATTATTATTTTCACAATGTCTAGAACTATATTTGGGAAAGAAGCGCGCCATTTCGCAAAGATAAGGAGGGAAAAGCTTTGGCTTTTGAGATTCCCAAACAAATTTATTCTGGGGCCATTAAACCAGTAACCATCGGCAAGGGTGACAAGGCTATAACCTTGGGGGGTGAGACTTCTTACCCCTTTTATGTTTTTGAAGGGAAGATGCCCCATATGCCCCGGATCGCCATGGAAGTCTGGGATATGGATCCGGGCGAAGATTGGGCGGAACCTTGCAAGGAGCCCTTCCAGGACGTGCTGGGTGACCCGGTGGCCTGGGCCCAGAAGTGTGTCAATGACTATGGGGCGGAAGCCGTCGCCCTGATTTTGATGAGCACGGACCCCAATGCTGACAATGCTTCCCCGGAGGCGGCGGCGGAGACCGCCAAGAAAGTGGCGGCGGCCGTTGATGTGCCCGTCATCGTCTACGGCACTACCAACATGGAAAAGGACGCGGAGGTTCTCCCCGCGGTGGCTGAGGCCTGTCAGGGCATGACCCTGGTCATCGGCCCGGTTCAGGACAAAAACTACAAGAAAATCGGCGCTGCGGCCCTGGGGTACAACCACTCGGTCTCAGCCAACAGCCCCATTGACGTCAACCTGGCCAAGCAGCTCAACATTCTGCTGGGGCAGTTGGGCGTCAAGGACACGAGCATCCTGGTGGACCCCACTACCGGCGGTCTGGGCTACGGTATGGAGTACACTTACTCGGTGATGGAGCGGGACCGTATGGCGGCTCTCACCCAGGAAGACGAGAAGCTGCAGCTACCCATCATCTCTTACATGGGCCAGGAAGTTTGGAAAGTCAAAGAATGCAAGCTGACCAACGAGCAAGCCCCCGCGCTTGGCGACCAAAAGACCCGGGGCATTCTCATGGAGGCTGTCACTGCAGTGAGCCTGCTTTTGGCTGGTGCGGATCTCCTCATCATGCGCCACCCGGAGGCGGTGAAGCTCACCAAAACCATGATTCAGGAACTGTCGTAAAGCAAACTCATCTACCCATCCACAGCAATCAGGGTCCGGCATTTTGTAGGTTCGTGCCAGCGAGATTGGCCACAACATCGGGCTCTGCGCCAAGAGGGGCCATGAAGGCTCTCTCTAATCGTATGAAACTGGAGGGAACAGTTAATGTCTGACTTGGAAAAACTTTCCGTAGACGTAGCGACGGTGGAGATGCTCAAGAAGGCCCAGGCGGAGGGCATTGAGACCATCTTTGACCGGGCCGCGAAAATGAAGCCCTGTCCCATCGGGGAAGAGGGGGCTTGCTGCCGGATATGCTCCCAGGGTCCCTGCCGGGTGCCCAGGCCCAAGAAGGCCAAAGAGGGCGAGGAGCAGAAGAAGCAGGCCGTGGGTCTGTGCGGCGCCACCGCCGAGACCATCAGCGCCCGGAACTTTGCCCGCATGGTGGCCGCCGGGGCCGCGGCTCACAACGACCACTCCCGAGGCACGGCCCTGCTGTTCAAGGAAGTGGCTCACGGCCGCACCCAGGGCTATGAGCTCAAGGATGTGGTCAAGCTAAAACAGATGGCCAAGGACTTCGGCGTGGCAATCACCGTGGGGGAAGGCGAAGAGGCCAAACCCCGCTCCAAAGATGAGATCGCCCAGGAGCTGGCCGACAAGGTGCTGAAGGAATTTGGGCAGCAGGAAGGCGAGCTCACCTTCATCAAGCGGGCCCCCAAGAAGCGCCAGGAGATCTGGCGCAAAGAGGGCGTGGTGCCCCGGGGCTGCGACATCGAGATCGTGGAGCTCATGCACCGCACCCACATGGGGGTAGACCAGGAATACCACAACATCATCAAGCAGTGCACCAGAACAGCCCTGTCCGACGGCTGGGGCGGCTCCATGATTAGTACCGACCTGCAGGACATCCTGTTCGGCTGTCCGACGCCGGTGGCCGGCGAGATCAACCTGGGAGTGCTCAAAGAAGACCACGTCAACATCATCATCCACGGCCATGAGCCGCTGTTGCCCGAGATGATTGCGGTGGCGGTGCAGGAGCCGGAGCTGATCGAGTACGCCCACAACAAGGGGGCCAAGGGCATCCAGTTGGCGGGCATGTGCTGCAGCGCCAACGAGATTTTGATGCGCCACGGCATCCCCTGCGCCGGTAACTACCTGCAGCAGGAGCTGGCCATCATCACCGGTGCCCTGGACGCCATGGTGGTGGACGTGCAGTGCGAGATGCAGTCCCTGGCCAATGTGGCCAAGTGCTACCACACCAAGCTCATCACCACGGACAACCGGGCCCGCATCGAAGGGGAGACCATGCACATCCCCTTTGACGACCATCACGCCCTGGACGTGGCCCGCCAAGTGGTGCGGGAAGCCATCGACAACTTCCCCAACCGGCGGGCGCCGGTCTTGATCCCCTCCCAGAGCCATCCCACCATCGTGGGCTTCAGCTATGAGACCATCCGGTATCTGTTGGGCGGCTCCA
>CBFDAH010000100.1:0-10762 GCA_965602785.1 uncultured Syntrophobacterales bacterium | reverse complement strand
TGACAGACCCGGCGACTGCAGTTTTACCGGGTCCCCTACCTTGATGCCGTGGAGGTCGGCAAACCCACCCGGTACTTCCAGAACCAGGCGCACCGGCACGGGGGAACAGAAGCTGCCCTTATCTGCAGGGGAAAGCTGCTTGTGGATCCCTGCCACCTTGCCGTCGGCGATCCAGATAATGTCAATGGAGATGAGCATGTCCCGCATGCAAAATAACTGGAGGGTGTTCTGCGGCATCAGAAAGAGCATGCCCCGGCCTTCGGGGAGTTCTTTGCGGCGGCCTAGTCCTAGATACACCTTCTTCGGGGTGCTCACCACCTCGGCCAGTACGGGCACGTCTTTGACCGTAAGACGGGCCAGGGGATTGCCGAATTTCGAATATTCCTGGCCGGAGGCGCTCATGGCCCCAAGGCCGATGATCAGGAGAATAAAGATGATTAGTGTTTTACGGGACATGTGCGGGCCTTTCCCGGGGAAGAGGGATTCCCTCCGGTTGATGCTCTGGCCGGAGCAAGTCAAAGACGGTTTTCACGGGATTAAAGGTAATGATGGGAACTTCCACGAATACCGTGAGCCAGCGGGCCATGCCGCCGTTCCACAGGCCGGGGAGCTCCAGGGCCTTGAGCTCCCGCCCGTCCAGGGACTTGCGGGAGATGAAAACGGCCTCCCGGTCCACGTACTGGCTGAGATCAAAGGGCACGTCCTGATCGTCCCGGAGGGCACATACCAGATCCACCGGGTTAAAGTGGGTGGAGGACTCCCAGATGGCCTTTTGGGCGGGGGAACTCAATTCCACCTGGGCCTTTTCCACGATCTGCAAAGAAAGTGACCCGTCTGACTCCTCGACCCAGAAGGGCGCGCCCCCGGGTTCTCCTTCGTTCAGCACCACCCCGCAAACCCGCAGGGGACGGTTAAGGACTTTCACCACGAAATCGCTCGCCAGGTCTTCAGGCCACTGGAGGATGCCGGGTGAGAAGGCTAAGGAAAGCCTCTCCCGGGCGAACTCCAGGGTTTCCTGCAAAAGGCCCGGGCGGCCGGAGTTTTTCAATAACTGCTCCAGATAGTGGTGGACCTGTTCCTGGAGAAACACCAGATACCCCCCCAAAACCTTTTTCCAGTGAATGGTGGGGTCCTTCAGGCGGTCCGGGACCACGTTGTCGATGTTTTTTATGTACACCAGGTCGCCCTGGAATTCGTTCAGGTTTTGGAGCACGGCGCCATGCCCTCCTGGCCGGAAAACCAGACGGCCCTGGCTGTCCCTAAACGGACGGTTTTCGGCATCCGCCGCCAGGGTGTCGCTTCCGGGATGTTGCAAGGAGACCTCCACCTCAAAACGGCAGCGATAGCGCTCCTCCAGGATCGGCTGCACCCGGTCCAGGACGCGCCGGAATTCTTCTCGGTGCCGGTTTAGGATGGTGAAGTGCAGGCGGCACAACCCCTCCTGGTCCCTGACGTAGGCCGCGGCCTCCACCAGGTGCTCTTCCAGGGCGGTGCGGCTCTCTTCCTCGTAACCGTGAAACTTGATCAGGGCCTTGGGGAGGTTCGGATAATGTAAACCTTCCGGGGTGAGGAGCAGAGAGAGGATTTCCCGGTGGTAGCGGGCCGCCAGTAGTTCTCCCACGTCGTGTCCGTGGTTCGCCAGGAGAGCCCGCAAGTCGCCCCAAAAGGCAAAATGGGGCAGGCACTTGTGGAAGACCATAAACTCCCGGGCCCTAGGCTCCCCCCGGGCCAGATCCGCCTCCAGGGCAGCCTCCAGATCCGCCTCCATGTGATAGTGATAGTGCAGCAAAACCTCAAACATGCGGGTGGCGGCCCCGGAGGCCGGGACGAACTTGGTGAAGCGGCCCAGGCTCCCGGCCTCGGCGTGCCGGGCCAGGCAGGTGTCCACTTCGCCAGGGGGAATCTGATAGACCCCGTCTCCCTGAATGGCGGGCCGGCTCAGGCGGATAAAACGGGGCGGTCGGGCGAACAGGCGGAGATACTCCCGCACCTGGTCAAGGGTAAGCCCGTGAGCTTGAATCTGACGGAGATCTTCCTCACTGAAAGGCATAGCAGTCATGCCAGGTATCCTGATGCTTTCAGGGCGGATTAAGGAGGGTCAATGACGGCAGCTAGTGCCGACTTGCCATACCGCGGGGGACGAACTCCGGGGGGATAACCCGCGCCCGGAGTTCGTTTTAATAACGCCAACCTTACACAATCATGACATTCTGAGCCTGGAGGCCCTTGGTGCCCTGGACGATTTCGAACTCTACCTCTTGTTCTTCTTTGAGGGTCTTAAACCCTTCCATGACGATGGCAGAGTGATGCACAAAGACGTCAGGACCGTCCTCCCGGGAGATAAAACCATAGCCTTTGGAGTCGTTGAACCACTTAACCTTGCCTCGTACCTTCATCCTAAAACCTCCTGAAATAGGCACAATCGCTGTCCCCGGGAAAAACGGACTGCGGCGTCGCCAAAAAAAAATCGAAACGGCAACGGCTCGCCGTTCCGACGTCTTGCCAGGGCGGCAACCCTGCTTTTCCATTGGACATACCATGCGTAGCTACTCCTTACCAATACCTGCATATCCTTGTCAAGCAGAAAGGCATCATGAGAGCCAGTCATAAGGGGCAAATAAGCCGGAAATTTCTCTTTCCAGGGAGGAGGGTGATACTCCATTTTTTTAATTAGGGCAGGGTTAATGGGCAGGTAAGTTTCCCGAGTGTTGTCCGATAGGTTAACCGTATGGACCACTGGAGCTTCAGACTGGTTGTAAAAGGTATTCAAGGAACTCAAAATCTCTTGCCAGAAATTTACCCCATTCCGGCCGGTCGGAAAAAAGGCCATCCGGTAGGAGGGGCCTCCTGGTAATCCGGCTTCCCATTTTGTGCATCTCCCCGGTGTATTAGCTTTCCAGAGAAATACTGATAGATTTGAAGATCTCCCTGGTACCTGCTTGGAGTATGGGACCCAAGGCCTAAACTACAGGGGAAAAGTTGCAGGAAAAACACTTTGGTGAAAAAGCTTCGGTCAGGCGAGGATTGACACTAGTGGTCTGAATGATTAACAGAGGAAAGAATGGAAAGGCCCCCGCCGCTTTTACTTTGACTAGTTTTGACGACTGAAACTAGGAGGAGGATGATGATGCTCAACACCACGAAATCGCCTGTAATGGCACTGGCCGTCGCACTAATGTGCTTTTGGGCTTTTGGCGCTGTTAACGCTGACGCCGCTGATGTCGCACTCACCAAGGAGGCACAAGCCGCCATCACTCCAGCTAAAGCGCTGGAAATGCTCAAACAAGGCAACAAACGCTTTGTCAGCAGAAAGTTGAAAAAACGGGATCTCTTGGCACAAGCCAAGCAGACCTCGAAAGGCCAGTTTCCATTTGCCGCCATAGTGAGTTGCCTCGATTCGCGCACACAGCCGGAATATGTGTTTGATCAGGGGATTGGTGACATCTTTGTTGCTAGGGTGGCGGGCAACTTTGTCAATGACGACATCCTTGGCAGTCTCGAATTTGCGACCAAACTGGTCGGCGCCAAACTGATCGTGGTCATGGGTCATACCGATTGCGGCGCCGTCCACGGCGCCTGCGACGAAGCCCAACTCGGGTTGCTGACGGCGACACTCGCCAACATCAATCCGGCCGTAAATGCGGTGCGGGGGGACTACGCGCCCAGAACCTCGAAGAACGATAAATTTGTCCAGGCCGTCACGAAAATGAACGTGCAGCTCACCATGCAGAAGCTCCGCGACAGGAGCGTTGTGTTGCGAGAGATGATCGACAAGGGTGAGATCGGCTTGGTGGGTGCGATGTACGATGTAGGCACCGGTAGGGCTACATTCTACGAGTGAGCCGCAACCCGCCAACCGCTAGCCGTCTCCTGTTAAACCTTTGCTAGGTAATACACCATATTGTCGGGAAGAGGTTTGAGAATGAGAGTTTTAGGGGCACGACTTGGCGTGCCTGAGCGCGGGGAGATTTTATCCCCCCAGCCCTTGTCCTAAAGCCACGTTCACTAGACACATGTTCAGGAGGTTGACATGGAAGAGCACCGTCTGCCCCGTATCGGCGAAGCCGCGCCGACCTTTGAAGCCGATTCCACTTTCGGCACCCTGCGCCTGGAAGACTTCCAGGGAAACTGGCTCATTTTCTTTTCCCACCCTGCTGACTTCACCCCGGTGTGCACCACCGAGTTCATCGCCTTTGCCGAGCTCTATCCCCAACTGCAGGAGCTGGGAGCGGAGCTCCTGGGTCTGAGCGTGGACAGCGTCACCGCCCACATCGCCTGGGTGCGGAACATCGAGGAAAAGTTCGGGGTCAAAATCCCCTTCCCGGTCATCGCCGACCTGGACAAGAAGGTGGCCACCCTTTACGGCATGATCATGCCCGGGGAGAGCAAGACGGAGACCTCCCGCTGCGTCTTCATCATCGACCCCAAAGGGATACTCCGGGCTATGGTTTATTACCCCCTCACCACCGGCCGCAACATGGCGGAGTTCGTCCGCGTGATAAAGGCCCTCCAGACCACCGACCAGCACGCCGTGGCCACCCCGGCCAATTGGCAGCCCGGGGAGCTCGTCATTGTGCCCCCGCCCAAGACCACTGAGGCTGCGGAAGAGCGCCTCAAGGCGGGCTTTGAGTGCACGGACTGGTACTTCTGCAAGAAAAAGCTGTAAAGTACAATTGTTGAGCTGGTTTTTGGGGAGAGGGGGCCAGGGGGAGCGAACCCCTGCCTGCTCTCCTCAACCCTCTCGCCCGCCCCTACAGGGGTTTTTACGGACTGCAAAGGGACTTTGGTTCGGTTTGGCCATCCCCGCGGGCGGGTTGGAGGGGGAGGTGGGGGAAAGGCTTACACCCTCAGTTGCCTGACATCCCCGATAATAACTCTACGGCTGGGGCGTGCGGTCCCCTGGGCCTCATTCCCAGCCCCTGCTCCAACAAGCCCAACCCAAGGAGGCCATCATGGGCTGCATCAATGAGGACGGCACCCTAACTCGATCAGCCGAGCTGATATTGCTGGCGCTTCGCACCCCCCGAACCCCGGAAGAAGTGGCCCGGGAGACGGGAGTGGCCCTCTTCAAGGTGCGCAGCGGGCTCCGGGAGTTTTTGGCCGCAGGGCTCGTCACTCAGGAGAATGACACCTACCGCTGCACCCCTGCCGGCCTGACCCGGGTGGAAGCCTCCTAGCAGAGCCTGCGGGGAGAATGGGGGCCAGGATTCACCAACCCCTGAGCCATCCGTCCTCTCACCGGCTCATTAAAAATGATAGGCCAGCCCTCCATGCAGGGCCAATATATTAAATGTCGGCCTCATAGTGAAGCTGGCCGACTTTGAGGTCAAAGGGTCCCTGTAGCGGTAGGTGAAAGAAGGTTGGGCGTGTTTCATCCGAAAGAAAACGTTGACGCTAAAGTGCGGGTTGAACATCTACCGGACACCGGCGTCCGCCACCAGAGCGAGGCTCACTGAGGTTTCCCAGTCGGGGCTGAGGGTGAAAAAGGGTGTAAAGCTGTTCCGTTCCGCCACATAGCTCTTGGTTTCGATGCTCACCTCCTGATTCATGATAAAAAGCCCCGGACCCACCCCAACGTAAGGCTGGAGCCGCCCGTAAGGCACCTCATCCGTGGGAAAAAAGCCATAACGGGCCGTGAACATGAAGGCCAGCGTAACGACCCGCCCCTGACTAAAGAACCGGTTGACATGTTTGGATTTGGGTATTGCCTTCATGCCGTTCACCGGTGGCACTTTATCCACCGCCAAGGTGTCCAGCTTTTGGGGGCGATAGTCCAGGCGGTGAAAACTCAAGTCCAGGTAGCACCCGAAATGGCGCATCCACCGGGGATAATTTAATCTCGGAAAGCCCTCCCGCACGAACCAGGTGCCCAACCGCAGCCCGCCTGCCACCGAACGATCGATGGAAAGCCTTATCCGCCCCGGCACGGCGAGGGTTTCAACACCCACCCCATTGGGATAATGGTGCCAGAGAGTGAAGGGAATATGCTCGTTCTCGGTTTGCACCACGCCGAGGTAAAACTCCAGGTAAGACTCCCCCCGGGCGGGAACAGAGGCCAATACCAGAAATGCCAGGGCCCCGGCCAGGGATAACCAGGTTATGCGCCTCCTCATGAATTCCATCCCATCTGGCCTTCCCTGGCCGCATCTGATTAGGTTGTTGGTTTGAGGTGTAATAACCGCGCCGGGACGATAATGTTTTTCCCGACGCCATTACGGTAATTAAAAATAACTTTAACTTACTTAAACTTAGCTTTAATGTTGTTAACTATTTTAGACGAATTAAGTTACTGTTTCTGGGAAACCTTTTATTGCTATATCTTCAAAAGGAATGCCAGTTTTTAGGATTTGGATAAGCTTTTAATTATACTACGTTTTTTAATATTGTTCCGACAAACTGAAATACTTTTTGTTTAAGAATTGCAACATTCGTTTACTCATCAAAACAATATGTTGAAACACGAGCCACAGCCGGAGAAGCTACCAAATCTTGTAGCAACCCAACGCGAGACCTCTGCAAAAATGCCTCAAATCAGCAATGGGAATGTAGCGTAGGCGCCCTCGCCTGTGAAGCTACAGCCGCGAGGGACTATTCACCATCGCCGTCATTTTTAAAACCGATTTTTACAGAGCTCTTATTACTGGGAGCGTGAAATAGATTAACTTTCACCCTCACCCTGACCCTCTCCCTCGAGGGAGAGGGGATGAAAGGAAGGCTCCACCAGTTAATCAATCTTTTACTCTGAGTAATAAGTTCAGGATTCCCCCGGGACTGGGTATGCTAAAGGGTCTTCAGGATGTAAGCCTGCGTCGGGAAGAAACTAGGGCGGGACGGAACCAGGAGAGGAGTTTTTGGGCAGGGCTCCAGGTGAAGGGATGAGAGCGCCGCTCAGGCCGGCAGGATAGCCGGGAGGGGAGGGGAAAAAGACAAAAAGAGGGGATTCCTCAACCCGAGGAGTCGGGAGGAGAAGGCTTGACGAGGGCTATTTCAGGGCCTCACGGAACGCCACAAGAGGACAATGACTACCACGGCCACCAGAAAGATCACCGGCTTGGCGCCAAAATCCACATAACCCGGCAAGATGCCCCTCATAGTGGCAACAAGTTCGGCAAACACGGTATTACCCTCACTTAGAGGCTCTATGGCCCCAGCCTGGGGTACGGATTATACGGAATTATATATTTGCAATTGACATGCCATTTCGGTTGGCAGGTCTCCCGCCCCCTGGAGGCCAGCAACCACCACGCCGGGTAGCCAGGGACCGGTGAGCACTTCACTTGCCATCCAGAATGAAGACTCCCTGCCAGTCAGGGGGCGGCGGGGCCACCGCGTAGGACCGGCAACGCCCCTGGATGACCTGGGTGGGGCGGTCCCCCGGCTTGAGGAGCATCACCTCCCCAAAGGCCTGGAAAGCCTCTTCCCACTGCTGGCGGCGGTAAGCCTGGAGTCCGGCCGCAAAGTAGTCCAGCCAGGGAGGCGCTCCCTCTGAGGGCAAGGGCCCCAGTAGTTCATAAACAGTCACAGGCTGAGCCCGGCCCTTGACCTGTACCTGGTCAAGCTCCCGCACCAGCATAACGTTTTTAACCAGCCGGCAAGTCTCCTCGCTCAAGAGAATGCGGGTGCCATAGACCTTGTTCACCCCTTCCAGGCGGGAGGCCAGATTCACCGTGTCCCCCAAGACCGTGTAGTTGAAGCGCTCCCGGGAGCCTACGTTGCCCGCCACTACGGACCCGGAGTGCAGGCCGATGCGAGCCGCCACACGGGGCAAACCCTGGGCCTCCCAATCGGTCTGGAGCTCGGCGGTACTGGCATGCATGTCCAGAGCAGCCCGGCAGGCCCGCAGGGCATGGTCGGGCAGGGCCACGGGCGCCCCCCACAGGGCCATAATGGCGTCCCCGATATATTTGTCCAGGGTCCCCCCGTAGGCCATGATGATCTGGGTCATGGGAGTGAAGTAGTCGTTGAGAAGGCGGATAAGGATCTGGGGAGGCATGTTTTCGGAAAGCTGGGTGAAGCCCTCCAGGTCGGCGAAGAGCACCGTCACTTCCACCTCTTCCCCCCCCAGTTCCAGGCGTTCAGGGTTAGTGGTGATAACCTCCACCACCGACGGCGACACATAACGTCCGAAGGCCTGGCGCAGCCACCGCTTTTCCCGGGCCTCCACGAAGTAGTGGCCCAGGACATGGCCGGAATACACCAGGCCCAGGCCTCCCATCATGAGGACCGGGGGAACCCAGACATTAACCCAGAAAAAGAGACCCAGAGAGACGCCCCCAATCAGAACCATGGCCCCCACCGTGACCAGCAACCCCACCAGGGGCCTGAGACGGGCTAACAACAGGCTGGCCAGAAGGAACACGGCCACCAGGAGACCCAGGCGCCCGGCGGCAGGCAACTCCCAGCCCCAGGAGCCGGTGAGGAGCGTGTGGAGGATATTTCCCTGGATTTCCACCCCGCTCATGAGTTGGCCGCCCCCCCCGAAGAAGGGGGTGTAAAAGGCGTCCGCCTGGGCCTGGGGAGTGGCCGAAGCCTCCAACATGCGGCCCACCAGGACGACACGGTCCCGGATACGGTGCTCCGGGAGGGGCCGTTCGGGGTCTATCACCTGGTAAAAGGACACGGTGTCGATGCTGCGAGCCGGTCCCACATAGTTGATGAGGCCGCTGAGGTTAGGGGCAAAATGGCTCTCCGGCTTGAGCAATTGGGCCACCACTAAGGGGAGGGTATTTTCCCCGCCCAGGCGCAGGCGAAAGCTGCGCACCACCCCATCGGGGTCCGGCGTGACCATGGTCAGGCCCACCCCTTTGGCGGACCGTTGGAGGGACTTCAGAGGCGTCACCAGGATACGCCGGGTGAAGCGGGGATCTTTGACCACCTCAAAAGTGGCTCCCAGAACCACATTCCCCGCCTCCCTGAAGGCCTGGGCCAGGAGTTCGTCGTCCTCAGGTTTGGTGGGATCGGCAAAGATGATATCAAAGACGATGAGGCGGGCTCCCGCGGCAGCCAGGCGCTGCACCAGCTTGGCTTGCAGGCTGCGGGGCCAGGGCCAGGGTTTCTTCAACTCCTGAAAGGAAGGTTCGTCAATGGCCACCACCAGAAGGTCTGCTGGGTAGGACGCCACGGGCCGCAGGCGGTAGCAAAGGTCCAGGATCTGGTTCTCCAGAGCCCGGCCGAAGGGCAAGAAACTGAGCACTGCCACCAACACGGACACTAAAAGACCCAGGCCCAGAGCTCGACCCCGGGGTCCTAAAATGCTGCTCGCCAGCCTGGATAACGCGGAGCTCTCCACGAGGATTCCTAAAAATACCGGGACAATCTCAGGGTAATCTGCCTCGCGGCAAAAAACGGCTCCAACCTGATAGGTTCGAGCCGGTAGGGAAAGTGCCGGTTGAAGAAGGTGTTGACATTGAAAAAGATTTCCCCCCGCTTGTTGGGGAACTCATAACCTATCCCGACGTTGGCCAGGCCGTCAATCGCGTTGAAATCTATACTCCTCTCAGATTTTGTATCCAACCTCCGCCATCCCACCCCCAGGTTCAGGTCGAAATAGCGCCCCAGGATCTGATTGAGGGCGAAATTGGCGAAATACTGCTTCCAGGTGAGATAGATCTTCGGCCCGGAGCACGGCCACCTGGCCCTGGACCTGGATAAGCTTTCCCGCCTGGGGCGCAATCTCCCCTACAGCAGATGTTGCCCTCAGAGGCAGGCAAAAAAGGAAGGTCATGGACAGCCAGAGACCACGGCGCGGTTTGCTCATGGAATCCCCCAGATGTTCAGCCGGCTGCCTGAATTGAAAGGTTTCCCCCGGTGTCGGCAGGATAGCACAACTTAGATGAATTGCAAATCCTGGTCAAAAATCCTGGTGGGATGACTGGCGCCCTTTTCCCCGCCTTGGGCAAGCCCAATCCCGCCAAGAGGGGAGGGGGACAGGGAACTGGAGTAATGGTAAACCGGCGCAGCCATGTCAAGATCGGTTGATTTTTGCCGCTCCGGATTGCTGTTCTCCGATTTTTCTAAGGGATCCGGGCTTGGTCAGGGCAGGTTGGTTATGTGACTTTTCTCAGGGCAAAATAAAAGTTTTGGAAACGGCAGGCCTCCGTCTTCCACCGGCAAGGCCCTTAGATTCACATGATATGAACCGGCTTATTTCCTTCGGAGACTCACGGGATCATCCCAAGAGGTTGGGATTTTCTTTCCAATCTTGGGACTCACCGCGCGACCTCGGCATCGTTTCCCGTCAGGTGGCTGTCATCTTTTCACCACCCTGGGACGAGGCGAGCTTGCGTTCTTTTTGATAGCATATGTCAGAAAATCATCATCGAAAAAGCTTCTTTGGTAATTCTCTGGCCTTAAAAGGAGATTCAAGGATAAATTTTTATAAAAAGAAA
This sequence comes from uncultured Syntrophobacterales bacterium, assembly GCA_965602785.1. Taxonomy (GTDB): domain Bacteria; phylum Desulfobacterota; class Desulfobaccia; order Desulfobaccales; family 0-14-0-80-60-11; genus JBGSLA01. The sequence continues at coordinate 374 of CBFDAH010000100.1, read as the reverse complement.
ACTTTTTTTAAAAAAGTGTCGTTAGGCTATTGCAAGAAACCGAATAGAACATTACAATACATCTTCAAAAACGAAAGGATGAATTATGAGCAAGCAATTTGTCAAACTCGCCGCCGATATCGTCATCGCTAATTCCACCGGCAAAGGTTTCAACACCGAGCAACTAACCCATATGTTAAAAGCGGTGGCCGACACTTTAGAAGACCTAGCGGGCGAGACCGGGGCCCCCATGGCCGCGGCCCTCGCTGCCCCGGCGGTCAAGGTCCCGGCGACCTGGAAGGCCTCCATCGGTAAAAACGCCATCACCTGCATGATCTGCGGTTACAGCGGCAAGCTTCTCGTTCCCCATCTGAAAAGCAAGCACCAGACGACCC
>CBFDAH010000099.1:0-11019 GCA_965602785.1 uncultured Syntrophobacterales bacterium | reverse complement strand
ATACTTATTCACAGACTGGGGAAGGTCAACGCCAGGGAGACGAAAAGCCCCAAATAAATTCTGCTTCTGCTTAGGTTAAAGGAATGCCTAGTAGCCATTGCAAAACTTCCAATTCTCCAAAAATGTCATTCTGAGTGAAGCTAAGAATCTCGCATTTTCAATTAATTGAGATCCTTCACTTTGTTCAGGATGACAGAAAAAAGATTTTACAATGGCTTCTAGGCACGTTTAGGCTTCAGTGGAAGAAGACGCGCTACGCGGTCATTTGGATGGCGGGGGGATGTATACCGGCGGGGTATATGTCGTCGTTTTGTTTAAATAGTATGGCCCGCCCACCACTAGCATGAGGTTCTTGTCCACCTCGGCTTTTGGGACGGGGTAATCCCCTTGGACGGCTTCCAGGCACCTTTGCTGGGAACCCTCCACCGTGCAGGTGAAAGCAGTGGCACAAGTCCCGAGCTTTTAGGGCAGTCGGGCCACCAGCCTGCCGATGTAGGTGGTTTTACCCGGCTGCACCTCGAACAAAATCCGCAGTTTTCCCAGGAGAACCGTCTTCTTAGGCTTCATGGCATAAAATTCATAATTCCCTGCCGGGAGCCTGGTGGCGAAAAACTCTTCTTGGCCGGGGGTCACCGTGAGGTGGTGCCGGGGGGAAACCTCGCCCCTTTTCTTCAAGAAGAACTTGTAGGTAAACCTTTCAGCCTTGTTGGCCCCCTTAATCAAAGGAAAAATCCCCGTGGGCTCCTTCTCGGTGGGCTCCTCTATGGTCACCAGCACCGACCCCATGACGATGCCCTCCCCCGGAGAGGCTGCTGGGGCGTGGGACTGCACCATGGGAAGAGATGCAGTGCACCCCACTGTGAGCACGAGGCCCAATAAGATTGCTAGCCTCGGCATCTGGTCTTCTCATTTTTCCCTGCCTGAAGCTTTGCGAAGATCCGTAAGGAATCCTGGGTGCACTTTGAAACCCAAGCTCTGGGCTTTCCGAACATCCTTCCAGGCTTTGTCGTAGTCTTTTTGGTGGTAGTAGGCTATGGCCCGATTGTTGTAAGCCGCAGCATACCTGGGGTTGAGCTCTATGACTTTGGTATAATCGGCAATGGCCCGGGCATGCCGGCCCTTTTTTTCATAAGCGTTTCCCCGATTGAAATAAGCCAGAAAGAACCTCGGATTTATCTCTAGGGCCTTGTTGTAGTCGGCAATGGCCCGGTCATGCCGGCCCTTTTTTCCATAAGCGTTTCCCCGATTGTAGTAAGCCCAATCAAACTTAGGGTTGAGCTCCAGGGCTTTGGTATAGTCGGCGATGGCCTGGTCAAGCTTTCCTTTCTTCGCATATTCAAAACCCCGATTGAAGTAAAACTTAGCCGACTTTACCTCCGCCCCGACTGCCAGAGTACTCGCAAATAAAACCGCCATAATCAACAATAAGTTGAGCACTGACCTTCGCATCTCTTACCTCTTGGGGGCTTTATTTATCCCTGCCCGAAGCTTGGCGCAGGGCCTTGAGAAATCCTGGGTGCACTTTGTAACCCAAGCTTTGGGCCTTGTGCACATCCTTCCAGGCTTTGTCGTAGTCTTTTTGGTAGTAGTAGGCTACGGCCCGATTGTTGTAAGCATCTGCAATCTTAGGGTTGAGGTCCAGGGCCTTGTTGTAGTCGGCGATGGCCCGGTCATATTGACCTTTACGACGATAAACTACTCCCCGATTGTTGTAAATCTCAGCATCCCTGGGTTTGATTTTTAGGGCTTTATTGTAGTCGGCGATGGCCCGGTCATACTGACCTTTTTTGTCATAAGCAAGACCCCGATTGTTGTAAGCATTAGCATGCCTGGGGTTGATTTTTATAGCCTTGGTGAAGTCAGCAATGGCCCGGTCATACTCTCGTTTGCTGTAATACTCATCACCCCGCTTGGCATAAAACTCAGCCGACTTTTCTGCTGCCTCGACTGCCAGAGTGCTTGCAAATAAAACCGCCACAATCATCAATAAATTGAGCACCGACCTTCTCATCTTTCACCTCTTTGGGGCTTTATTTATCCCTGCCCGAAGCTTGGCGCAGGGCCTTGAGAAATCCTGGGTGCACTTTGTAACCCAGGCTTTGGGCTTTACGAACATCCTTCCAGGCTTTATCGTATGCTTTTTGGACGAAATAGACTATGGCCCGATTGTTGTAAGACTGGGCAAACTTGGGGTTGATCTTCAGAGCCTTGTTGTAGTCGGATAAGGCCCGGTAGGGTTGGCCCTTATTTCTGTACACAATGCCTCGATTGTTGTAAGCTATAGCATACCTGGGGTTGAGTTCCAGGGCCTTGTTAAAGTCGGCGATGGCCCGGTCATACTGTCTTTTCTTGGCAAAGGCAAGACCCCGATTGTTGTAAGCCTCAGCCAACCTGGGGTTGAGCTTCAGGGCTTTGTTATAGTCGGCCATAGCACGATCAAAGTCTCCTTTGCTGGCATACTCAACACCCCGCTTCAAGTAAAACCCCGCCGGCTTCTTCTCCGCCCCTACTGCCGGAGGGCTTGAAAGCCAAAACGCCATAATTACCAAGAGGATAATTACAGATTTCTTCATGACTCCTCCCTGGAACCAGATGTCTGAGTAATTTTCTGGTTGAAATGTTGCATAGAAGCTATTGCAAAACCCATTTTTCTGTCATCCTGAACAAAGTGAAGGATCTCAACTAATTGAAAATGATAGGTTCTTCGCTTCGCTCAGAATGACATTTTTGGAGAATTGTAAGCTTTTCAATAGCTTCTAGGGCCCGGGCCTGCTGAAAGCTGGCCTCACTGTCGATGCCCGAGGTGAAAAAGTAAGTCTGAGATTATCGGAGGGTGAGAGACTGAACGGGCCTTGCTTTAATAGTAATTCACCCGGGATTATGAAGTCAATTTAGACTTTCGCTGTCTGGAATGAATTTTTTAGAGGATAGTAAACTATCTGTGGTGCACATCCTGCCGGGCTTACTTCCAGAATTGCAGTGTCCGTTTGAGTCTTTCCCAATAGCTGGGGCGCGGCGGGGGTTTTTTCTTGGTGGCCTTTTCTTTTTCCTCTTCTTCAGGGGGCGGTTCTTTCTCACCTTTCGAAGCGGTATCCGCCTTTTCGCCGGTCGCGGCCGGAGAGGCGTCGGCTGCCGGGGGCTTCTCTTTGGATGCGGCGGCGGTGGCCTGGGCTCCCGCAGGCTTGGCCTTATCGGCGGCGGCCGCGCCCTTGGACGGCGTCGGAGATTTCGTGCCTTTCTGGTCCGGTGGCGGGCAGGCTGGCTTGGCCGCCCTGGGTCTCCTCCTCCTTACTCTCCTTTTGTATCGCTTGTAAGACCTGGCATACGCGTCCCCCTGGCCGAGGCGCAATTGGCTCCTGAGAAAACGTAGGCGTTGGTCCACCATGGCGGTGAGGGCCGTGTACAGAGCCTGACCCCGGATATGGGTTTTCAAGATAAGATAGCGGCAGAAGGCGCGCTCGAATTGGCCGGTGCGGAGGAAGTTCTCGGTGTCTTCATAAAATTTCAGGGCCCCGACAGTCCGGAACTTCTTTTCCAGCCGGCTATAGTCACTGGCATATGGAGAAGGGGTGCGTTTGGCCACCCCGTCCGCCTGCACCAGTCCCGCCCCCGGCCCCAGGGCCAGGAGGGCCCCCAGGGTCAGAGCCGCGGCCCATCGCCTCCAGAACATCGGCATACCTCCCTCGTTCAGGATTTCGGCAGCCTTGAAGGAAAACTTAAGGGCAGGGGAGGTTTTTGGGCTTAGCTGGAAGACTTTTTTAAAAAAAATGCGGGGTCTTGGTTTAAGTCAAAAAGATCACCGGCAATCATGATTATCATACTTATTATAAACATAACTGGCAGGTTCACGACCGCCGACCCCCACGGGGCGGTAAGATTTCAAAAAACTGTCACGACTTTATCAGGAGGACATGAGCATGTTTTGTTACCAATGTGAACAAACGGCCAAAGGCGAAGGGTGCACCGTTCTGGGAGTGTGCGGCAAAGACCCCCAGGTGGCCGCCCTCCAGGATCTGTTAATTTACTCGCTGCAAGGGCTGGCCCAGGTGGCGGTGGCAGGCAGAAAAGTGGGCGTCAGCGACCACGACGTTAATGTCTTCACCCTCCAGGCCGCCTTTTCCACCCTCACCAACGTGGACTTCGACCCCCAGCGTTTCGTTACTTGGATCAACCAGTGCGTGGAGCACCGGGAAAAGCTCAAGGCCAAGGTGAAGGCCGCAGGGGGCGAGGACGCTTGGCCCGTCGGCCCGGCCGCCTTCCAGCCTAAGGGCACAGTGGACGAGCTGGTGGCCCAGGGGGAAGAGCATGGCCTCAAGTCCTACCCCGCCCCCGACGCCGACACCTTGTCCCTGAAGCACATCATGCTGTTCGGCATCAAGGGGGTGTGCGCCTATGCGGACCACGCCCAGATTCTGGGGCAGGAGGATGAGACGGTGTACGCCTTCATCCACGAGGGCCTGGCGGCCACCGCCGACCCGAACCTGGGCATCCCGGAACTGTTGCCCATGGTCCTCAAGTGCGGCGAGACCAACCTCAGGGCCATGGAGCTTCTGGACGCGGGGAACACCGGGCGCTACGGCCAACCGGTGCCCACCCAGGTGCCCCTGGGCCACAAGCAAGGCAAAGCCATCCTGGTCTCCGGGCATGATCTCCTGGACATAGAGGAGATCCTCAAGCAGAGCGAGGGGAAGGGCATCACCGTTTACACCCACGGGGAAATGCTGCCTACTCACGCCTATCCGGAGCTGAAGAAATATCCCCACTTCTACGGGCATTTCGGCACCGCCTGGCAGAACCAGATCAAGGAGTTCCCCCAGTTCCCCGGGGCCATCGTCATGACCACCAATTGCATCCAGCGGCCGGCGGAGGCCTATGGAGACCGGCTGTTTACCCGGGGCCTAGTGGGCTTCCCGGGCATCAAGCACATCCCGGACCTCAACTTTGCGCCGGTTATCCAGAAGGCCCTGGAACTTCCCGGCTTCCCGGATGACGCCAACGGCCGCACCGTCAATGTGGGCTTTGGCCGGAACACCGTCATGGGGGTGGCCGAGAAGGTCATCGAAGCGGTGAAGGGCGGGGCCATCAAGCACTTCTTCCTGGTGGGGGGGTGCGACGGCGCCAAGCCCGGGCGCAGCTACTACACCGAGTTCGTGGAGAAGACCCCCAAGGACACGGTGGTCCTCACCCTGGCCTGCGGCAAGTTCCGCTTCTTCGACAAAGAGTTGGGCGATATCGGCGGCATCCCGCGCCTTTTGGATGTGGGCCAGTGCAACGACGCCTATTCCGCGGTGCAGATCGCCTCGGCCCTGGCCAATGCCTTCGGCGTGGGGGTGAACGACCTGCCCCTGTCCATCATCTGTTCCTGGTATGAGCAGAAGGCCGTGGCCATCCTGCTCAGCCTGCTGCACCTGGGCATCAAAGACATCCGCCTGGGTCCCAGCCTGCCGGCCTTTGTCACCCCCAACGTCCTGGACGTCCTGGTGAAGAACTTCGACATCAAGCCCATCAGCACTCCGGACGAGGATCTGAAGGCCATTTTGGGCTAAAACCACCAATAAATGGGGCTGAGGACCGCCGGTCTTCAGCCCCTTTCCCCTTCTGCCACGTTGGGAGCTCTGAAAAAAAGGGCCATGGGGAAAGGGCCAGGAGCCTGAGGCCCCTGCCCTCCCAACCCGCCTAGGGGGCAGGAAAGGCGGGGCTAAAGGCCCCGCCTTTCCTGTAATTTCTTACCCTGTAAGGGGTTGGGGGAGGGGGGAGCCGCACCTGGAGGTGACCGGCCAGGGGGAGGCGGAGCTGCTTCCCGACAACGGGGTGGGAGGCCTTCAACTGGGCTATCTTACGCCGCTCTTGGTGCTGTTTTTCAATACCGTCTGGGGCCTGGTGGCCGCCCAGTGGCTGAAACAGTCACGCTCCAGCTAGGCCTGAAGTTGGTTCCCGGTGCTCTGATTCGGGACCTTCCGGGGCCGGGCCGCCTGATTTACCCAGACACGCCCGCCAGAATATCGAACCGTCGGTCAAAAACCGTTCTTGCTCCCCCTGGGTAATTCCCCTATAATCTTCTCGTGTTTAAGCAGCCCCGGAGCGTGCCGCCGTCCTGGCGAGACACGCCCACTTCTTTAACCTCAAGGACTTCCGAGGAGGAGATGATGCGGAAAGGCAGAATGTGTGGGGTAGTGCTGACGGTGTTTTTGGCAGTGGCGCTGCTCGGGGGGTTTTCTTCCCCGGCCCAGGCCGAACTGGTGCATTTCAAGGAACTCATGTCCATTGTGGGTATCGACCCTCCTGAGGGCTGGGAGGTGGCGAAGAAACCCAAGGGCACTACCATGAAGTCCCCGATGCAGATGAGCGAAGCGGAGGTGGTGTTTAAGTCCGGTGATAAACGCCTCGAAGTGAAAATTGTCGACGGCCTCGGGGGTGTGCTGCCTTTTATGGGAATGATGCGGGGCATGGAGATGGAGAGTAGCGAAGAATACATGAAGTCTATAGAGGTCCAGGGCTTCAAAGGCACAGAGAGCTATAAAAACAACGCCAAAAAGGGTGACATTAAGCTACCGGTGGCCAACCGCTTCCTGGTCACCATTGAAGGGAAGAATATCGATAATACCGAGGTGTTGAAGGAAGTGGCCGGGAAACTGGACCTCAAAAAACTGGCCGGCATGGCCAAGTAACGGTTAGCTGCCTGAAGCCGACTTAAGGAATCAGGCCTTCCAGTCGATATACCCACTAATTATGGAGTTGGGGGAGGGGTTCGGGCTGTGGGGGGAGCCCTCTTCCCGGCTCTTTGCCCGGAGAGGCCCATTTCATGATCCCACTTTTAATCATTGTCGCGGTTATTTTCACCTTTTTTTTGCTGGGGGTGACCCAATACAACCGCCTGGTGCGCAGCCAACAAATGACCCAGGAAGGCCTGAGCGGTATCGACGTCCAGCTCAAGCGCCGGGCCAACCTCATCCCCAACCTCCTGGAAACGGTGAAGGGCTATATGGGGCATGAGCGCCAGGTCCTGGAAAAGGTCACAGAACTCAGGGCCCAGAGTCTCCAAGCCGGGTCCCTGGCCGAGAAGGGCCAGGTGGAAGGCATGCTGACCCAGGCTCTGAGAAGCTTGTTCGCGGTGGCGGAAAACTACCCCGACCTGAAAGCCAGTCAGAATTTCATGGAGCTGCAAAAATCCCTGGCCGACATCGAGGAGCAGATCCAGTTTTCCCGGCGATATTACAACGGCGCCGCCCGGAACCTCAACATCCTGGTGGCTTCCTTTCCCAGCAACATAGTGGCCCGGATGTTTGCCTTCACCTCGGTGGAATACTTCGAGCTGGAGGACCAGGCCGACCGGGCCGTTCCTCAGGTAAGTTTCGCCTGAGTCAGGGGGCTGGATGTCGTGAACTTGCGGATCTGGAAAATCCCCCTCTGGCTGGTCCTACTGGCAGTGTTCCTGACGGCGGGCCTGCGCCCGGCCTCGGCCGACGAACGCATCCTCAGCTTCATAAGCGATGTCAGGGTGCACCGGGACGCCAGCCTCACGGTCACCGAAACCATCAAGGTGCGCGCCGAGAGAAGGAGCATCAAGCGGGGCATTGTTCGAGACTTTCCCACCACCTACCGGAACCGGTTCGGCGGCGCCGTGCGGGTAGGCTTCGAAGTGGAGGAGGTGCGGCGGGACGGGAGGGTGGAGCCCTTCCGGATCAAGTCCACCTCCGGGGGCAAGAAGATTTACATCGGTCAAAAGCAGGTTTTTCTCAGACCGGGGATTTACACCTACACCATCAGATACCGCACCGACCGCCAGGTGGGCTTTTTCAAAGATTTCGACGAGCTTTACTGGAACGCCACCGGCACTGGCTGGACCTTTCCCATTGATTATGCCCGGGCCGTAATCGATTTGCCGCCGGGGGCCGAGATCAGGCAGACAGCCGCCTACACCGGGCCCTTTGGGGCCAAAGGCCGGGATTACCGGGTGAGCCGGGAGTCGCAGAACCAGGTGGTTTTTACCACCACCCGGCCCCTGGGCGTCAAAGAGGGCCTGACCGTGGCGGTGGCCTGGGCCAAAGGCCTGGTCATGGAACCCACCCGGGAAGAGAAGGTCGCCCACTTCCTGCGAGACAACATGAGCGCCCTGGTGGGACTTCTATGGGTGCTGCTGACCCTGGGGTATTATCTGGTCGCCTGGGTCCAGGTGGGCCGGGACCCGGCCTCAGGGGTGATTATTCCGCTTTTTACGCCGCCCGAGGGCTTCTCCCCGGCCGGGGTGCGCTATCTCTGGCGCCTGGGGTTTGACGACAAGACCTTCACCACGGAAATCGTGGACCTGGCGGTGCGGGGCCACGTGCGCATCGAGGAGGCCGATGGAGAATATTCCCTCAGGGATTTGAATCCGGCCCCGGCTCCTCAAACCCCGACGGAAACACGCCTGCTTTCCCGGCTTTTCGCGGGAGACAAAGTCTTCCCCTTGAAAAACGAGCATCACCAGCAGATAAGCGACGCCCGGGAGACCCTGAAGAAAAGCCTGCAAAAAGCCTTGTTGAGGGTTTATTTCCGCAAAAATTCCAAGTACCTGATCCCTGGGGTGGTATTAACCCTGGTGGGCCTGGGCGCCATGGTCCTTACCGCCCCCCAGGTGGGCCAGGCAGCTTTCAGTGTCCTGTGGCTCTCCATCTGGACGGTGGCCTGTTGCTATCTGGTGACCTGGGCCTGGAAGAAATGGCAAGGTACCGGGGCCCCCGGGTTTCGCCGCTGGGGCAAGATATTTGCGGCTCTTGTGGCCAGCCTCTTGGCCCTGGCTTTCCTGGGGGGAGAAGCGTTTGGCCTGTTTTTCCTGGGCCAGGCCATCTCGCTGGGAGCGTCGGTGCTGCTGGTGGTGCTCATCGTCCTGAACGGGCTCTTCTTCTATCTCCTCAAAGCTCCCACCCTGAAGGGCCGGAAAATCATGGACCAGATCGATGGTTTCCGGCTCTACCTTTCCGTGGCCGAGCAGGAGCGGATGAATATGTTGAATCCGCCAGATAAGAACCCGGAATTGTTTGAAAAATATCTCCCCTACGCCCTGAGCCTGGACGTAGAAGTAGAATGGTGCGAGCAGTTTGCCGATGTCCTGGCCCATGCCGGGGTGGGCGGCCAAAGCTACTCCCCCTCCTGGTACGTGGGCCATTCCTGGAACCGTATGGCGTTCAGCGACCTGGGCAGCAGCCTGGGGGACAGCTTCGCAGGGGCCATGACCTCTGCGGCCTCACCGCCGGGCTCTTCGGTGGGGAGCGGCGGCGGTGGCTTTTCCGGCGGCGGCGGCGGTGGTGGCGGCGGCAGCGGCTGGTAGGCGCTTCTTACATTTTAACCGGATGGTCAAAAAAGGTCTCTTTGGGGAGGGGGCCAGGGGTTGCGACCCCCTGCCCCCTCTCCCCCTAATAACCACTCTGACAACATGCTAAGCATAAAAGGCTTCCCCATCATAGAGCTCTCCGGCAGTCCCACGGAGCGGGGCCGGCGGCACGGTGAACTCCTATCTCAGGAGATCCGCCACATGCGCCGGGCCTTTCTGCAGTACGTGTGTCTCTTGACCATGTATTTCGGCACCCTGCCGTTCCTTACCTTCCTGGCCTTATTGTCCCGCTTCTTCTGGCCCCACATCCCTCCCCGGCTCAAAGACGAGCTCAAAGGGGTGGCGGCCGGGGCCCAACTGGACCTTCCCAGCTTACTCATCATCAACGTCATCGACGATCTGGCCAACAACTGGCCCACCTGTTCCGCCCTGGCCGCGGGGGAGGGCCGCACCTCCCAGGGCCACTACCTGGCCGGTCGCAATCTGGACTATCCCCTTTTCACCGATGTCCTGGTTGACCTTCAGACCCTTTTTCTGGTGAACCCGGATGAGGGAATGCCCCTGGCCTCTCTGGCCTGGCCCGGGTACGTGGGGGTGTGCACCGGCATGAACCGGGCCGGGGTGGCCCTGGCCCAGCTCGCCTCCATGAGTCGGGACACCACCCTGAAGGGGCTTCCCGCGGCGCTGCGCTACCGCCAGGCCCTGGAGGAGGGGCGCACCGTCTCAGAGGTGGCTGACCGGGTCCTGAAGGCGCCGGGGACCATCGGCAATAACCTGCTCCTCTGCGGTCCCCGGGAGGCCCTGGTCCTGGAGCTCTCGGCCCGCCGGTCCAGCCTGCGCCGGCCGGCCGCAGGCCTGATCACCACCACCAACCACTTCCAGAGCGAGGCCATGGGTCCGGTGAAGGGGGTCTTTCCCCGGCGGCCCCCGTTTGCCGTAATGGACTCCTATCAGTTCACCGAGGCTTACTCCCAGGCCCGCAACACCCGCCTGCTCGAGCTGGCCCAAGGGAAAAAATTGGGGCCGACGGATTTCCAGGCCATCCTGGGGGACCCCGGCGTCGCCAACCCGGGCACGGTAAACAGCATCGTCTTCGCCCCGGCGGCCCGCACCTTATGGGTGGCGGAAAAGGGCCGGCCGCCGGTAACCCAGGGGGAGTTTGTCGAGATCAAACCGTGGGCGGCAAGGGATTGAACGGACTGGGAGACTTTTGCCGCTGGCGGTTATTATAAGATTTTTGCGAAGGTATCTTGAGGGGCGGGCCGAGGGACCCCTGGCCCGGTGGCACAGGCGTCTTGCCTGTGTTTCCCTCCCCTCCAACTCCCCTCCCAACCCCCCTTAAGCTTTGGGGAAATCGAGGCCCTAGACCTGATTTTTTTCAAAATATGTAAGGGGTTGGGGGAGAGGGCTTGCGAGAGGGGGCAGGGGCCCGCGACCCCTGGCCCCCTCTTCCAAAAGAATATTTGCCACAATCTCATCATCACGAGAGATTGTGGTGCCTAGTTTTGGGGAGAGGGGAGTTCCCACCGGTCAGCAGCCCGACCTACCAGGGTCGCGGGCCCCTGTCCCCTAACTCCGCTCCCCCCTTAGTTTTCTTGACAGGCCGGGGGGATATGGTAATATTTTACTAGCGGGCGATTAGCTCAGTTGGATAGAGCGTTGGTCTCCGGAACCAAAGGTCGGGCGTTCGAGTCGCCCATCGCCCGCCA
>CBFDAH010000098.1:0-11032 GCA_965602785.1 uncultured Syntrophobacterales bacterium | reverse complement strand
CTAACTCCCGGGCCTCCTCCAGGAAGGCGTCTAAGGTGATCTTGAGGGAGGTCTCCAGGTCGGTTTGGGGCTTCCAGCCCAGGAGACTTAGGGCCTTCTCGATGGAGGGCTTCCGGGTCAGAATGTCCTGATAGCCCTTGCCGTAGTAGGAGTCCGCCGAGGTCTCCACGATGTCCGAATAAACCTTGTCGTTGACATGATCCGGATGCTGGCGGAAAAGGTCCCGCAGCAGGTGGGCCAGTTCTTTAACCGAGGCTTCGTTGTCCGGAGTGCCGATGTTAAAAATCTGGCCGTCCGCGACGTCCCCCGGGTTTTCGATGATGGCCATGAGGCAGTCGATGCCATCTTCCACGTAGGTAAAACAGCGCTTTTGAAAACCACCATCCACGAGTTTGATGGGCTCCCGCTGGATGAGGTTCAGGATGAATTGGGTCACCACCCGGGAGCTGCCCTCCTTGGCTGCGTCCAGGTCATCCAGCTTGGGGCCGATCCAGTTGAAGGGGCGGAACAGGGTGAACTCGAGGCTCCCTTCCTGGCCGTAGGCCCAGATGACCCGATCCAAGAGCTGCTTGCTGCAGGCATAGATCCAGCGTTGCTTGTGAATGGGGCCCAGGACCAGAGGGCTGTCGTCCTCGAAGAACTCCGGGTCGGCGCACATGCCGTAAACTTCGGAGGTGGAGGGGAAAATGATGCGGGTGCCGTATTTGACGCACTGGCGGACGATGCGCAGGTTTTCCTCGAAGTCCAGTTCGAAGACCGTGAGAGGCTTTTTGACGTAGGCCATGGGAGTGGCGATGGCCACCAGGGGAAGAACCACGTCGCACTTTTTGATGTGGTACTCGATCCATTCCTTGTTGATGGCGATGTCCCCTTCCAGGTAGTGGAAGCGGGGGTTTCCCAGGACTTCGGCGATCTTGTTGGAGTGGAGGTCCATGCCGAAAACTTCCCAGTGCCGGGTGCCCAGGATGCGCTTCACCAGAGCATTGCCGATGAAGCCATTGACGCCGAGTATCAATATGTTCATTTATTAACCTTGTTTGGATTTTTCATAAACTCTTTAATTAATCCCCATTTATTTTCGTATTCGCTTAACTTATTCAAACTTTTTTTACCAATTTTTCCCCATTCGTTATTAGGATCTCTTACTTTCTCAATATAAGAAATAGGCATAATATAATATTTTGGATCAATTATCCCTGTATCTCCATTTTTCTTTGGACCCCTTCCATATCCTCTATTAAGTGCAACTAAAACAACAAAATCACAATCAGGATTTTTGACGATGAAACCATCATAGTCTGTCCTATATCTACTTTTAACCTGAATTCTAACGTTGGTGTTGAACTCTACATCTGTGGCAATTAGATCGTAGCCTGGGAAATTCGTATAGGTCTTAAAAGCTGAGATTCCTTCCAGGAGCAAATGCCCTAATACCAGGAATTCAGCAGCCTCAGACTCTAATCTAGTATCTATCCTTTTTTTCTTTGTAGACATCCCCCCGTTTTGCATCTTTCTTACCTTATCAAGTCGGTTTAGGGTGAGCACCGCCCAACAAAATGTACATCGCAGGCAGAAGCCTATAGCTACAAGCTTCAGTTGTCAATGCTCTTTGTCTTACTGCAAGTGCTTTCCCACCAGGTCCTTCCAGGTGGCCAGCACCGGTCCCAAAAACTCCGGTTCCCCCTCCCATTGGGCCTGCTCGATGAGGAAATGCCCGCTCCCGGTAGCCACGAGCAATCCCTCTCCAGGCAGGAAGGCCACCACTTCACCGGGGGGCCCTGCCCCAGGAGAGGTGGGCTCGGCCAGAGGCCGGCCCCACCAGATGAAAAGTTTCTTGCCGTCGAGAGAGGTGAAGGCCCCGGGGTAGGGGTGAGTTACGGCACGCACCAGATTATAAATCTCCCGGCCGGGTTTGCTCCAGTCAATGCGGCCATCTTCCGGTTGGCGCCCCCCGAAGTAGGAAGCCTGGGTTTGGTCCTGGGGTACCCTAGGGGCCTGGCCGGAGCGCAGCAGGGGATAGGTGTCCCGGAACAATTCTTCGGCCGCCGCGGTCATCCTGGCAAAAAGGGTGTGGGCCGTGTCTTCCAGGGTGATGGGCACCCGTTTTTGGGCCACGAGGTCCCCCCGGTCGGCCTGGACCTCCATGTAGTGCAGAGTGACGCCGGTCTCCGTTTCACCGTGAACCAGAACCCAGTTTACCGGCACCCGGCCCCGGTATTTGGGGAGAAGGCTGCCGTGGAGGTTCAGGGCCCCCTGTTTGGGGACCGAAAGGAGAGGCTTTTTCAGCATATGCCGATAGTAGCAGGAAAACAGGAAGTCGGGCTCCAGGCGCCGCATGACTTCCACAAAGGCCGGGTCATTGGGGTCTTCCGGCTGGTAAACGGGGAGGTAATTGTCAAAAGCCAGGTCCCGCACCGAGGTGAACCAGATGTTCTCGGTGGGATTGTCCGCATGGGTCACCACCGCGGCGATGTCGTCCCCGAAGTCCCGGCACATGTCGATGAGGGCTTTCAGACAGACATAGCCGATATTGTGGTATCCTATGAAAATAAGGCGCATGTCTCACCTTGCACAGGTAATTGAGGGGAGGGCCGGGGGATTGCAAATCCCCCGCCCTCCCCTCAAACTCCCCTCCCAACCCCCATCAAGGGGTTGGGGGAGGGGGTTTGGGGGAGGGGGCAGGGGGCTGCGGCCCCTGGCCCCCGCCCCCACCTTCATCTTCCAGCGTTTGCCTGATAATGAACCGGGGCCGGTTCCGCACCTCATTGTAAATGCGCCCCACGTAGGCGCCGACCAGGGCCAGGCCGAAGGTGTTCAGGCCCACGAACACGAAGAGGATGGCGAAGAGGGTGAAGACCCCTTCAACTTCGGGGCCCACCACCAGGCGGCGCATAAAAAGAAACAGGCCGAAGAGGAAGCCCAACAGCGCAATGGCCACGCCCATGGCCCCCACCGCGTGGATGGGCAGGTGGGAAAAGCCGGTCATGAGGTCGAAGTTGAGGCGCAGGAGCTTGAAGAGGTTGTACTTGGATTTGCCCCGCTCCCGCTCGGCGTGGCCCACTGGAATTTCCGCCACCCGCCGGGAAAAGAGGTTGGCCAGGGCAGGGATGAAGCTCGAAGATTCCTGGCACTGGTTGATGCTGTCCACCACCTCCCGGCGATAGGCCCGGAGCATACAACCGTAGTCCTTGAGCTTGACCCCGGTGACCCAGGACATGATGCGGTTCATGAAATACGAGGGGAGACGTCTGAGCCAGGAGTCCAGGCGTTGCTCCCGCCAGCCCCCCACGGTGTCGTAGCCCTCATCGATCTTGGCCACCAGCTTAGGGATGTCTTCCGGGAGGTTCTGGAGGTCGGCGTCCAGGGTGACGATGACCCGGCCCCGGGTGGCCTTAAAGCCGGCGAAAATGGCCTGGTGCTGGCCGAAGTTGCGAAAAAACTGGATGGCCCGGATTTGAATATGGGGGGGATACCGCAAAGAGGGAGCGGGCTGATGAATCTCTTTGATAATATCCCAGGAGCGGTCGGTGGAGCCGTCGTCCACGAAGATGATTTCATAGGGGCGACCGAAGTCATGGAGGGTTTTAACCAGCCGCGCCCCCAGTTCCTCCAAGTTTTCCTCTTCGTTGTATACGGGAATGACTACGGAAATATCGGGGGTAGGCTGGTGCTCCTGGCCGGGGTGAGCCACCGTGGAAGGCTGCATTCCTGGTCCGTGTGAGAAAGATTGATCCCCAGGTGGGGTGCACAACGGCGGAGCGGGCCGTAAGCCGGGTTCTGTGCCGGCCTTGCGGCCGGTGGTGATCATTCCTCTGGGACCCCGGTTTCCCGTGGCCTCATGCGACCTACCCGGGAGCTTGGGCGGGCCACCCTTAATGCTCCCCTATTTGGTCTTGCTCCAGGCGGGGTTTTCCTAGCTACCGGTGTCGCCACCGGTACTGGTGAGCTCTTACCTCACCTTTTCACCCTTACCGTGGGCGTACCACGGCGGTCTGGTCTCTGTGGCACTTTCCGTGGGGTCACCCCCCCTGGGTATTACCCAGCACCTTGCCCTGTGGAGCCCGGACTTTCCTCCAGCTGCGCCGGGCGCAGCCAGCGATCACCTGGCCTGCTCCGCGTCCGTACAAGTTATATGTTACCTTTTTCGCCGGTGTCGGTCAATGGCCTGGCGGGCCAGACGGTCGGCCTCGTGATTGAGAGACCGGTCCAGGTGGGAAATAGCATAGATGTCAAACTTTTGCAACGCCTGGTGCGCTTCCCGCCAGAGGGGAAAAAGGTGAGGCGCTTTCACCCGGTAGGCGCCTTTGAGCTGCTGCACCACCAGTAGAGAATCGGCAAAGACGTGGAGGTTTCTGACTCCCAGGTTCTGGGCCAGCTCCAGCCCCAAAAGGAGGGCCTGGTACTCCGCCACGTTGTTGGTGGTTTCCCCCAGGTAGCGGCTGTCCTCGGCTCGCTTCTCTCCTTGAGGGCCGAAGAGGACGGCCCCGGCCCCGGATGGGCCCGGGTTGCCCCGGGAGGCGCCGTCCACGTAAAGGCTCCACATTCCCAGGACTTCCAGCCGAAAGACCGACGCCGCATCCTGAAGGATTTGCGCCATTTCCTCCCGGCTGAGGCCGAATCGGCGCATAACCCCGGGGAGGTCCAAGTCCTGGGCCAGGGCCGCCAGAACTTGGGCCCGATCCACAGGCGGACGACTCATGAAGCCCTCAGGAGACTTTCCGGGAGAGATTCTCCGAAGCTTCTTCCTCTTCCTCCCCCAGCCAATAGAGGATGCGCAGGCAGTGGGGACATTGGAGGATTTCCTCCCCCTTCATCAGGTCGATGAATTGCTGGGGGAGAATGTTCATGTGACAACCCTGGCAGACCCCCTCCTGCACTTCGGCAATGGCGGTGCCGTTGCGACGCTGGCGGATGAACTCATAGCGCTTCAAGAGCTGGGGCGGTATACCCTTTCGCAGGGAGACCCGCTTTTTCTCCAGGAGGGCCCGCGCCTTCTTCCGTTTTGCCATTTCCGCCGACACTTCTGCGGCCCGGTGGTCGTACACCGTTTGTAACTCCTGAAGGGCTGTTTCTTTCTCGGCGATGACCTGGTTTCGGGCCTCCACCTGCTCCAGAAGCTCCAGGACCCGGGTTTCCTTCTGGTCCCGCTGATCTTCCCGGAAGGCGATTTCCTTCAGCATGGCCTTGAGCTCCAGTTCCTTATTGATATCCATCAGGCGCTCGCGACTGGCCTTGATGCCCGCCTCCAGATCGGCCACTTCGGCTTCCATCTCCCGCAGTTGCCCTTGCAAACCCTGCAACTCCAAGAGGAGCGGGGATTGCTCCACCTTCAGGTCCTCTATCTCCTGAGCCCGGGTTTTGAGCTCTTCCGAGAGGGTTTTCAAGGTTTGATCCACTTCCAAAATTTCTTTGTCCAATTCATGCAAATCAATGAGTCGACTCAACTCAGGTAACAAAGCCTACCCCTCCATGTTTTCGGTTAGTCTTCAAGTTACTTCCTAGTGGAATTATGGTTAAACGTTTCCCTGACATCCTGAGCATCGTGGAATATCTGTTCAGAATCAAATCGGCGCTTTATCTCAAGGCTCAACATGACAGTACCTAGCCTGTTACAAAAACTGACAGGGCGCTCTTTCTGCCTCGGCAGGGCGCACCTGAACCGCTAGCCCGCGTGCCTGGAATAACTGTCCCAGTTGTGCCGCCCACGCGGGCATAAAGATTACCTCGCTGGCGAAGTGTCCCACCTCCAGGATGGCGAAATCTCCATTGAGACCCGGCACGGCCTGGTGGTGGCGCACCTCCCCGGTGACGTACAGTGTAGCCCCCATTTCCTGGGCGCTCTGGATGAGGTCCCCGCCGCTGCCGCCGCACACGGCTAGCCGGGACACGGCGTCCGGCGTCCGGCCCCACACCCTAACCCGGGGCGCGGCAAAGGTTTCTTTCACCCGGGCCACCGCTTCCTCCCAAGGCAGGGCCTGGGGCCAGTCTCCTACCCGGCCGAACCCCAGGGTCGAGCCCGGGTTGGCGAGGGGGTAGAGGTCATAGGCCACTTCTTCATAGGGGTGCACCGCCTTCAGGCGTGACAAGGCGCCGGCCACACAGCTTTCCGGCACCAGCACTTCCAGGCGTGATTCCTCAGCCCGGGAGAGGGCCCCGATCTCTCCCCGGAAGGGCTGGGCGCCCTCCAGGGGCCGGTAGGTCCCCTGCCCCCGGCCGGCAAAGGAGCAGTGGGAGTAGCGGCCGATGACCCCCACCCGGTCGTCGCAGAGGGCGGTGCGCACCTTGTCCTCGTAGCCCACCGGGACAAAGACCACCAGCTTGAGACAGGGGTCACGGCTCACCGGGGAGAGGACCTCCACGTCCTCAAGCCCCAATTTTTGGGCCAGGTGCTGGTTCAGCCCTTCGGGGGCGAGGTCCAGATTAGTGTGGCAGGCGGCCACTGCCAGCCCGGCCCGCACCACCGCAGCTAGAAGCCGCCCCTGGGCCCGATCCTCCCGGATTTCCGTAGCCGGTTGGTACAGGAGAGGGTGGTGGGTGAGGAGAAGCTGGGCCTTAAGGGCCGTAGCCTCGGCCACCACCTCCAAACTGGCCTCCAAAGCTACCAGGACCATGGCTACCGGGGCCTCCGGGTCCCCCACCTGAAGTCCCACCCGGTCCTCAGGGAGGGCCCAGGCGAAAGGATGGGCCGTGTCCAGCAGAGCCAGGATCTCTCTTACCGTCACCGACATAGGACGTAAAAAGGGGGTGCGCACAAAGCACCCCCGCGTTGCCCCATTAAGGAATTCAAGTTCAAATATCGTTCTCGGAAGATGATATCCTTCTCCTCCCGCCAAGTGGGCCCACCTGGATTCGAACCAGGGACCGTCCGGTTATGAGCCGGTTGCTCTCACCACTGAGCTATGGGCCCGGCTATTTTTATACTGTAAGTCTTTGTCCCCTCAGACGCAAGAGGGGGGACCCAAAGCTCGGTTCACGATTCCATAAAGCTTTTCAGCCGGGTGCTCCGGGAGGGGTGCCGGAGCTTGCGCAGGGCTTTGGCCTCGATCTGGCGAATGCGCTCCCTGGTCACCTCGAAGTCCCGCCCCACCTCCTCCAGGGTGTGGTCCGTCCTTTCGCCGATGCCGAAGCGTTTGCGCAGCACCTTCTCCTCCCGGGGGGTCAGGGTGGACAGCATCTTGGCAGTCTGGTCCGCCAGATTCAGGCCCACCACCGCCTCCATGGGGGTGCAGATTTTCTTGTCTTCGATGAAGTCCCCCAGATGGCTGTCCTCTTCGTCACCGATGGGCGTCTCCAGAGACAGGGGCTCCTTGGCGATTTTAAGGACTTTCCGCACCTTTTCCAGGGGAAACTCCATCTTCTCGGCAATCTCCTCCGGGGTGGGCTCCCGGCCGATCTCCTGGACCAGGTAGCGGGAGGTGCGGATAAGCTTGTTGATGGTTTCAATCATGTGCACCGGGATGCGGATGGTGCGGGCCTGGTCGGCGATGGCCCGGGTGATGGCCTGACGGATCCACCAGGTGGCATAGGTGCTAAACTTGTAGCCCCGCTCATACTCGAACTTTTCCACCGCCTTCATCAGGCCGATGTTCCCTTCCTGAATGAGATCCAAGAACTGCAGGCCCCGGTTGGTATACTTCTTGGCGATGGAGACTACCAGGCGCAGATTGGCCTCCACGAGCTCCCGTTTGGCCTTTTCGGCCTGGTATTCCCCTTTGCGGATGCGCTCCAGCACCGCCAGAGTGCGATGGGGCGTCAGGCCCACCTCCTGCTCCAATTGCCTCAGGCGTTTCCCCTCCCTGATCCAGGCTTCCACCAATTTCCTGAGCCGCGCCGCGGAGAGGCCGTTGGGAGAGGATACCGTCAGACCCTTCCTAAGATCCCGGAGGAAATTCCGGAATTTCGTGGTGGACAGCCCTGTCTCGTGGAGAACCCCCCGGAGGTTTCTATGACACTCCCGGATGGTCCGATAGAAGCCATGCAACTGGTACAGAATATTCTCTAAATGGTGGGACTCCAGGCGTAGACTTTTCAGACTGTCTACCACCTTGCCCTGGGCGGTGGCCAGCTTCTGCTGCAAAGGGTCTCTATCTTCAGGGTTTCCTTTAGCCGCGGCCAACTCTTTCCTGATTTCCCAGAGGCGGTCTTGCTGTAACTTCAACTTATGGAGTTTCTTCAAGAACTTGGACTTGTGAGCCGGCAGGTCGAGGTCCGGGTCGTTTTCCCCGAAGTTGTCCAGGGTATTGTCGGGTGTCAGCTTGTCCTGCTCCAAACGGAACACCAGAGTCAGGATCTCGCGAGAGGCCCAGGGCACCTCCAGGAGTGCATGGAGCACTTCCCTTTCCCCCTCCTCGATGCGCTTGGCGATCTCCACTTCCCCTTCCCGGGTGAGAAGGGAAACCATGCCCATCTCCTTGAGGTAGAGTCGCACCGGGTCGTCCAGCTTGGCGGCGGTTTCGGGTTCCAGGCTCAGCTCCGGTCCCCTCCCTTCCAGGTCCAGGGATGAGTTCATGGAGGACCCGCTGGAGACTTGCCCCGAAGACAGGTCCAGGTTGTCCAGCATAAGGATGTCTTTTACCGGTTCATTCAAAAAAGTGTCGGTGGAAAGGGAGTCGCTGAGATCGTCCACCCCTACCAGGCTGTCGCTATCCCCCCTAGGCATGATTTCCGAAAACCCATCCATACCCCGTTTACTCATCCAATTTCTCCTTTTTAGGTGGAAGACTCTTTCAACGCCTCAAACTGCCGGTCAAGTTCCTTCTTTTGGCTTTGCAAAGCCAGCAGGTCTTCACTATCAGGGTCTCTGGCGGCCTGGGCCAGTCTTTGCTTCAGGTCCTCCCGGGCCCGCTGGAGTTGGCGTCGGCGAAAGGCCCGACGCCAGTCGTCAGCCACCAGGTCCGGGGAGAGCTTGGCGGATTCCGCCTCCCCCAGCATCAGGGCACAGAGTTCCTGCTTCCGGTGCTCCTCCTCCAGCTTGTCCAGGAGGAGGCTCACGTCCAGAGTTCCATGTTTGGCGTAGTGGGCGGCGATCAGGTTGAGGAGGTTTTGCAGTTCCGGGTCCTCGAACTCCTCGGCCCACTCGGTGAGTTCGGCCGCCGCCATAGTTTCGGGATGGGAGAGGACCCAGCGCAACAGGCCCTTCTCCAGGTTGATGGCAAGGCTCCGTCCCCGCTCCCGCCCCCTACTGACGGCCGGAGTCAACTGGGTGAGGCTTAACCGCAGGTCGGTCTCCGCCACCCCCAGACGCTCGGCGGTGAATTTGAGCCACAAGCCCTGCTCCACCGGGTCGCCCAGGGCCTGGAAGTAAGGTCTGAGCTCCTCGGCCACCTTTACCCGCCCCTCGATGGCCAGGCCGTGGTCCTCAACCAGGCTGTCCAGCAAAAATGCGAACCAGGGCTGGGCCGCCTCCCAGGAGGACTCGAAAAGGCCCGGCCCGTGGGCCTGGACGTAATTGTCCGGGTCCATCCCGGCGGGGAGAGCGATGACCCGGACGGGCAGGCCCTCCTCAGCGAACAGGGGAAAAGCCCGGCGCATGGCCCGGACTCCTGCCGGGTCTCCATCGAAGACCAGAACCACCCGGGACACCAGGCTTTTCAGCAAGCGCACCTGCTCCCGGGTGAGAGCCGTTCCCAGGGAGGCCACCACGGGGGCGACGCCATGCACCCGAAGAGGCAGAAGGTCGAGATAGCCCTCCACCACCAGGGCCAGGTCCTGGCTCCGGAAGGCCTCTCTGGCCTGGGGCAGGCCGTACAGGGTGCGGCCTTTGCTATACAGAGGGCTTTCCGGCGAATTCAAGTACTTGGGTTCCCCCTCGCCGATGATGCGCCCCCCGAAGGCCACCACACGCTCCTGCCGGTCGAAGATGGGGAAGATGACCCGGTCCCGAAAACGGTCGTAATAGCCCCCCGAGGCCCGGGGGAGGAGCAGGCCCACCTCGGCCGCGGCCTCCAGGGCCAACCCCCGGTTCTGGAGGTGGCGCCGCAAGCCGTCCCACGCCGCCGGGGCGTAGCCAATCTGGTAGGATTCGATGACCTCGGTGGTGAGTCCCCGCTTTACAAGATATTTCCGGGCGGGTTGGCCGCCGTTTCCTTCCAGGGTGGCCCGGTAGAAGGCCAGGGCCTCTTTGTGCAGGTCGTAGAATAGCTGGCGTTTCTTGGCCCGGCGGCCCTCCTCGGGGCCCAGGTCCCGGGTGGTGAGGGTTATGCCGTAGCGCCGGGCCAGCTCCGAGGCCGCCTCGGGAAAGGAGAGTCGCTGGTATTGCATGACAAAAGAAATGACGCTGCCGCCGGCGCCGCAGCCGAAGCAGTAAAAAATGCCCTTGTCCGGCGAGACGGTGAAAGAGGGCTTGGAATCGGCATGGAAGGGGCAAAGGCCCACCAGGTTTTTCCCCCGGCGGTCGAGCTTGACGTACTGCCCTATCACCTCTTCCAGGGAAGCCGCCTCTTTGATCTCTATGAGCTTGTCTTCCGGGATGTAAGCCATTTAAAAGCCTGTTTTCGGTTTTCGGTTTTCGGTGCCGGCTTCATTTTATTGTAGTGGTAGGGTGGGAACTGCCCACCATCTGTTTGACTCAGCCAGTTTTCTCGTTCCCAAGCTCCAGCTTGGGAACGAGAAAAACATATTTCCCGAATATAGTGACTGGTTGGACGCCTTATCTGTCTTGGTTAATTTCAAACCTATTTCTACAACCTTTGCAATCATAGGTATGGGTGTGCTCCGAAACAGTTCCGTCTCTTCTCACATGGCCTCTTGATTTCATTTTGCTTCTGGGGACGTTCACTAAATTTGACTTACAGACGGGGCAGTACTTTATGTCTGGTTGTGGCCCCGGCAGGTTGGCCATTTAGGCCTCCTTGTTTATCCGTAGTCTATTATTCATCTCGTTCCCAAGCTCCTGCTTGGGAACACCGGTGGCGGCCAAGCTCGGCTTGGCACCTTAAAATCAATCCTTTAAATCCACCAACGTCACCCCCGGGTTGTCGTCCCCGTGGATGGCCTTCACCATAGTGTGGTGCTGCAAATGTTCCCGCACCGC
>CBFDAH010000097.1:0-11047 GCA_965602785.1 uncultured Syntrophobacterales bacterium | reverse complement strand
ACCTTGTAGCCCTTGGCTTTGGGAAGAGCCCGCTCCAGGCAGTTGAGAGCCCGCTGGTAATCCTTCTCCCGGGCGTAGATGGCCCCCAGGTTGTTCAAGGCAATAGGGTTGTCCGGGTGCTTCTGTAAAATCGTTTCGTATATCTTCTTGGCTTCCGCCAGATTGCCGGCTTCCAACAGGTCGTAACTCTTGACCAGTTGGCTCATAAGGTTTGGTCCGCCGATCTGGCTCAGAGATGGATCGCTGACGACGCACCCCAGTCCAACAGCCAGACACAAAAGGAAAAGCCTTCGCATCACCGCTCTCTCCTTGGCGCACATCCGATTCTCATGAGACTGTTGTGAAAGTATCTTGAGGGGCGGGCCGGGGGACCACTGGCCCTCCGCCCTCCCCTCAAACTCCCCTCCCAACCCCCCTTAAGCTTTGGGGAAATCGAGGCCCAAGGCCTCGATTTTTTTAAAATATGTAAGGGGTTGGGGGAGAGGGAGCAGGGGTCCGCGATCCGGGTAGCACGGGCTTCCAGCCCATGGGCGCCCCCTTCTCCCAAAAAACTATTTGCAACAATCTCTCTTATACCTAATTTTTAACCATAGCGGGGTTTCTCGCCGCTGTCAACGTCCCTGCCCGGGGGGCCGCCGCCAGGGAAAAAAAAAGGCCCCAGAGGGGCCAGGAAGCGGTGCGGGGGCGGCACCAGGTGATGTTCTTATCTCGGGCCTTTGCCAGGCAGGGGCCCGGAGGACATGTACTGTTTAATCATATCGATGTTCAACAGGACCAGCGGGGCCAGCTCCTGGTTGCCGGTGCCGCCGATCACGGGTTTGAAGGCCAGGCAGATGCCGCCTACTTGGCAAACCCGGTTGATTTGGACCATGTAGCCCTTGGCCCGGGGCAAAGCCTGGTTCAGGTAAGTGTCGGCTTTGTCAAAGATCTTCTTCTTGACCATAACGGCAGCCAGGTTGTTCAGAGCCAGGGGGTTGCCGGGATCCTTCTTCAGGATCTTTTCCAGCAGCGCTTTGGCTTTGTCGAATTTCCCCTTTTCCAACAACATATAGCTATCGAGGAGCATCTTGTTGACGTCCTCAGGTTTGGGCTTGGCTTTCTTGGCCGCCAAAGCCATTCCCGCCCCGCACAAAACCAGTGCCAGTATCAGGCAAATTGCAATTACGGACGTGCGTTTCATATTTCTCCCTCTCTCATCGAAGATGGATAATGCCTTTGGGATTTGCCGCCCCGTATTGTCGAATGATTATCCTGCTCTTTTCACAGAATGTCAATGATTTTGGACCTGTCGCCGAAGTTTTTCTCCAAGACCATCGTCTTCTTAAGTATTGTTTGCCTGACTGTTCTCTCAGCAGGCCAAACCTTCCTACTCCTTGAGACGGGGGTCAATGGCCTCCCGAATGCCTTCCCCCAGGAGATTATAGCTCATCACCGTGACGAGGATAGCCAGGCCTGGAAACACTGAGAGCCACCAGGCGATTTCGATGTTATCCTTGCCGGCGGTAAGGATGTTCCCCCAACTGGGCGTGGGCGGCTGCACCCCTAGACCCAAAAAGCTCAGGGCGCTCTCGGTGAGAATGGCCCCTGCCACTCCCAGGGTGGCGGACACCATCACCGGTGCCAGGGCGTTGGGGAGCAGGTGGCGGAGAATGAGCCGCCTATCCGAGGCCCCCAGGGCCCGGGCAGCCACGACGAACTCCCGTTCCCTGAGAGAGAGAAATTCGGCCCGCACCAGACGCGCCACTCCCATCCAGCCGGTGAGGCCGATGACCACCATGATATTCCAGATGCTGGGCTCCAGGACCGCGATGACCGCCAAAATGAGGAAAAAGCTCGGGAAACAGAGCATCAAATCCACAAAGCGCATCAGGACCAGATCCACCCAGCCCCCGTAAAAACCTGCCAGGGCCCCCACCATGAGACCGATGCAGGTGGCCAACCCCACCGCCACGAAGCCCACCTTCAGAGAGACCTGGGCACCGTAAATGATACGGGAGAGCACGTCCCGCCCCAGGGGGTCGGTGCCCAGCCAGTGCTCGGCGCTGGGCGCTATCAACACCTCCTTGAGATCAATGAAACCGGGATCGTACGGCGCCAGCCAGGGAGCAAAGAGAGACACTGCAAACAGCCCCCCCACCATGACCAGGCCACTCATGGCCATCTTATTGCGCCGAAACCGCGCCCAGAACTCGCGTCGCTTCATGATGTTGTTATGGTTGGTGAGGGAGGGCCGGGGGAATACAGTCCCTCCGCCCTCCCCTCAAATCAACCTGCTCTAATCCTCGGATCCACCCAAGCGTAGCCCACGTCGGCCAGGAGGTTACCAAAAAGGGTCAGGAAGGCGCCGATGACCAGGGACCCCATAACCAGCGGGTAGTCCCGGGCCATGACCGCGCCGTAGAACAGTTGCCCCATACCGGGGATGGCGAAGATGGACTCGAAGATGACGCTCCCGCCTATAAGGCCGGGCACGGACAGGCCCAGGATGGTGATCACCGGCAGGAGGGCGTTCCTTAACGCATGTTTAAATATGATGGTGCCTTCCGGCAGGCCCTTGGCCCGGGCGGTGATGATGTAGTCCTGGCGGATGACTTCCAGCATGTTGCCCCGCATGTAGCGGCTCATGCCGGCCAGGCCCCCGAACGCGGCCACCAGGACCGGTAGGGTAATATGGGCCGCCAGGTCATGGATTTTTTGCCAGATGGTGAACTGGCGGAAACCCAGGGAAGTCAGGCCGGAGATGGGGAGCCACTCCAGGTAGACCCCGAAAAACATAATGCACAGCAGAGCCAGCCAGAAGGTGGGCATGGCAAAGCCGAAAAATACGAAAAGGGTGGTGGCCCGGTCAAACCAGGAATGGGGGCGCACCGCCGCCAGGACGCCCATGGGGATGGCCACTGCCAGAATGATAAGCAAAGAGAGAATGTTCAAGGAAATGGTGATGCCGATACGCTCTTTGATTTTATCCCACACCGGACGGCGATCAGGCGAAAAGGAACGGCCGAAGTCCAGGAAGGCCATGCGCTTCAGCCAGTCCAAATACTGGGTGAGGAGCGGCTTGTCCAGGCCGTAAAGCTCCCGCAGGCGTTTGTGAGCCTCCAGGGACACCTTGGG
The DNA here is from genome assembly GCA_965602785.1 of uncultured Syntrophobacterales bacterium. Classification (GTDB taxonomy): domain Bacteria; phylum Desulfobacterota; class Desulfobaccia; order Desulfobaccales; family 0-14-0-80-60-11; genus JBGSLA01. Next base: position 7,933 of record CBFDAH010000097.1, on the reverse strand, counting down.
GTTCATGGTGGTTTGGAGTTCCACCGGGGTGCCCGGGGCCAGATGAATGACCACAAAGGACACCAGGGTGATGCCCACCAGGAGAGGGATCATCAGGAGAAGACGCTTGAGCACATAGGTCCACATGCCGGACCCTAAAATAATGCAGCCCGGGGGCTTGGGGCCAAAACCGGGATGGCCGGGGAGGCTTTCCCGGTCCGGCGCCCCCAGGCTGGCGTGCCGGAGGCGGTAAGCCCGCACCCCCGCACGGAGAAATTATCCTGAGCTACTTCTGGAGGGGGTTGACCAGGGTCACCGGCACCGGGGAGTTGGCGATAACTTTTTTTGCCACGCTGCCGAACTCGGGGCTGGCCTTGTCCACGTCATCAGCGCTACGCCCGTGGGTGCTCAGCACCACCATATCCGCCTTTTCCTCTTGAATACCCTTCAAAATCTCGGTGGCGGCATCACCCTGGACCATGCGCACATTAAACAGGGGGCAAGCTTTCAATTCTTCCTGACACACCGTCTCTAATTTCTTTCTAGCCTGCTCCAACTCCCATTTTTGGAAGTTCTGTATATGCTCCTCGCTGGGATAGCCGTAGGCCATGAGCTGATTCATCAAATCCACGCCCACATACATGACGATGACCTTGGCCTGATATTTTTCGGCCAGGGAATTCACTTGAGGCGCAGCCTTGAGCGAAGACTTGGAGAGGTCGGTGGGCCATAGGATGGTGCGGACTTCCATGGGCAATCTCCTTTTGCTGAATCAAGGTTCCGGAATCAGGAAAACATCACGAGAAAAATACCACATTCTCCAAAATTTGGAAGGTTTTTCAGTCAAGCCAACATACTCTCAGATGAATTATTTCACAAAAAAGGACCAAGGTGCAAATTGAAAGAGTGTATTTCACCCCCGGGGCTACGCCGAAAAATCTTGCTCGTCCCGCCACATCCCGCTAGGATTGAGCCTGCCTCCCGAGGGGTCGGGAAGGAGCCCCAAACCCACTCACGACCCCGCGCCGATAATGTTCCCCAGAGGGGCTGAAAATCCGAAATTTAGACGCCTTGCAAGAAAAAAGGCCATCTTGACACCATTACGGAGTTTCATCTATGGTGGTGGGGCTTGGGTAGCGTGGGGTAGAGGAGCTAAGGACAAGAGGCTTTTACCCCCTCCCCCACACCTCCAATCCCTTAGGGGCGCCATTCATGGCGCCCTCAGGGCTTGATGAATCAAGCCCCTACAGGGGGTGTGGGGGGAGGGCAGGGACCTGTAGCACGGGCTTCCAGCCCGTGGAACCCTGGCCCCTTCCCCCACCTCTTTAGTTTCTTGATGTCTTGGCAACGCCAAGCCATCAAGAAAATCATATAACAAAGGAGAAACATCATGCGCGCAGTGGTGCAGCGGGTCAAAGAGGCCTGGGTCCGGGTGGGGGCTGAGGTAGTGGGGCGCATCGGCCAGGGTCTCCTCATCCTGGCGGGGGTGGCGGGAGACGACGGCCCCCTGGACGTCACGTACATGGCCCAGAAGCTGGCCCACCTCCGCATTTTTTCCGAGGGCGAGCGCCTCCTGCACCTGTCGCTCCTGGATATCCAGGGGGAGGCCCTGGTGGTCCCCCAGTTCACCATCTTGGGAGATTGCCGCAAGGGACGGCGGCCGTCCTTCGACCTGGCAGGCCCGCCGGAAGCCGCTGAGAAGCTATACGAGGATTTAGTGGCCGCTTTGGAAGGATTTGGCCTCAAGGTGGCCACCGGCCGTTTCCGCCAGATGATGGAGGTGGGCCTGGTGAACGACGGCCCGGTGACTCTGCTGGTGGACAGCAAGAAGGTCTTCTGAAATCCCGCCAACCTAAAAAAGGGGCAAGGCTTTGGTTCGCCCTGCCCCTGTGGGTGCTCTCAATCCTGCCAACCGGTTAAACCTAGCTGCGCTTTCTTTTCCCCCGGTACCGTTTCTTGTACTTTCCCTTATCGTAGTACCTCTTGGAGGGTGGGGGCAGCGGCGGATTGATTTCCGCGATGAAATCGTACTTCTTGCACATGAAGGCAATACCGTCGGGAGTCACCCTGACCTTCTGACAACCGTAGGGTTCGCCCCCATTGTAAGGGATGAGAGCAAAACTGTCGTCCCATACCACAAACTCAACCCAGCTTCTCGGGGGCACGATGATGGTGCCCGAACTGTTTTTCGAGTAGACGGACAGTTCGTATTTGGTGTTGTTTTTAATGACGCCGGTGTAAGGCGGCAGGGGCTCAGGCCCCGGCGCCACGGCGTTGGCCCATGTCACCAGTAACAGGGCGGTCACACCTGCCAGCAATGCCAGCAGAATACTCTTTTTGGGCATGTTTCCTCCTAGTCCTTCAGGTCCACGGCCTCCCCGGTCAGGGCTGTCACCTCCTTAAGCAAGGCGGCGAGCAGCTCCCTCTCCGGGACCTTTCGTACCAGTTCGCCCCGTTTGAATAGAACACCCATTTTTTGCCCCCCGGCAATACCCACGTCCGCCTCCCGGGCTTCTCCCGGGCCGTTGACCACACAGCCCATAATGGCCACTTTGATGGGGGTGGCGACCCTGAGCAACCGGCGCTCGGCTTCTTCGGCCAGACTGAAGAGGTCAATCTTGCAGCGGCCGCAGGTGGGGCAGGAGATGAGTTCCACCCCCCGCTCCCTGAGGCGCAGGGCCCGCATAATCTCATAGGCCACCCGCACCTCTTCCACCGGGTCCCGAGTGAGGGATACCCGGATGGTATCGCCGATGCCCTCGGCCAGGAGAAAGCCGATCCCCAGGGCCGATTTCACCGTGCCGGCGATCAGGCCACCCGCTTCAGTGACCCCCAGGTGCAACGGATAATCCACCTGGCGGGATAAGTCCCGGTAACTATTCATAGTAATAATAACATCGGAAGATTTCAAGGAAATTTTAAAATTTGAAAATTTCCAGTCTTCAAAGATACTTACCCATCGCAGCGCGCTCTCCACCAGGGCTTCCGCCGTGGGAGCGCCGTGTTTTTCCAGCAAATCCGCCTCCAAGGAGCCGGCGTTCACCCCCAGACGGAGGGGCACCCCCCACTCCCGGCAGGCCTCCACCACGATCCTGGTTTTTTTCGCCCCGCCCAGATTACCGGGATTGATGCGCAAGGCGTCGGCCCCGGCCGCAAGCGCCGCCAAGGCCAGGCGGTGATTGAAGTGAATGTCCGCTATCAAGGGAACCGGGCTGGCCTTTTTGATCTCCTCAAAGGCCCGGGCAGCCTTCCGGTCCGGCACGGCCAGGCGCACGATCTCACACCCCGCGGCAGCCAGGCGCTCCACCTGAGCCACGGTGGCGGTGACGTTGCTGGTGTCGGTGTTGGTCATGGACTGGACGGACACGGGGGCCCCGCCGCCGATCTGCACAGGGCCGATCCACAAAGGTCGCGTGGGTCTTCTTTGGGTGATTGTCATGCTCGTTTCCGTGAGAAAAAAGATTATAGGAATTCTACTCCGAGTCAGAGGACTCTGCAAGGTTGGTCATGACTCTAACCATGCAAGGGCCCTTGAAAAACGTCCCTGCCCCTCCGCCGCCCTAGATGGAAACAGGCATTTCTTGCCGGGTGGCTAGACCGGTTTTGCCGGTTTCTTCCATGGAATTTTATTTTTGTTGGAAAAATGTCTTGAATTTCCCGGATAAAAACCTCTGGCACAGGGCTTGCTTGTTTTTCCACCCAAGCGCCCTTAGGGCGTAAGCCAGATATGCAAACCTTCAGTCCCAATCTTGCGATGTTGCCCCTTTCCCCGGGGCGTGGAGTGCAGGCCCAGGCCTCAACGGCTAAGGACGCCTTCCGGGACGTATTCCGGAGCCGGTTGATGGCCCGCCTGTCTTCTGGGAGCAGCGGCCTCAGCCAGCCGACCGGAAAGGTCTCCCCGGGAACCAAGCCATCGCTGGCCATCTCCACAGTGAGCCCCGAACAAGGCCAGACTTGGGCTCGTGACGCGTTGAGAAACCTGAACCCGGTCGCCGGGCAGCCTGCCGTGCAGCCTGAGGAGTCAGGATCTCCGGTGCGTTGGTGGAAGAGCCTGGGAGGGGGCAGTGGCCTTAAGACTCAGAAGCAGGCCGGGGCCGAGGCGGCGTTCCTGGCGCTGGGGCCGGGGGAAGGGGCTGCGGCCGCCTCTCCCGTGAATCGCCTTGGTGAGTCAACCTCGGCCAGCCCTTCTATGCCGCTTCTCCTCAAGGAATTCATGGCCTTCCTGGAAACCTTGCCGGATAAGACCATGATGGTTCTTCCGGAGCAGGTCCAGGACCTGGCGACTTTTCTGCTCTCTGCCGGCCTCCCTCAGGAGGAAGTGGAGCGGCTGCTTTTGACGCCAACCTCCCAGGAAAAGGGACTGTCTCTGGCCGACGTGCAGGCGGCCTGGCAGCGGGTCCAGGAGTCGGTGCCCCTACAGAGTTCTCCAAAGGTCGCCAACCAGCCTGCGCCAGAGTCTACTCTGCCCCCGGAGGTCCAGGAATTCCTGGAAAGCCAGGAATACCAACGCCACTGGGAGCGCCTGACCCTGCCCCAGAGTATGGTGCCTATGGCGCGGTTGGCCTTGGCACGTCTCGGGGCCTCGCCCCAGGACCTGGCCCAACTGGATGAAGAAGCCACGGGCCAGGACATCCCCCTGTCTCGAGTCTTACAGATATTGCAGAACTGCCCAAAACCCGCCTCGGTCCCGACGGCAGGGGAAAATGTGCAGCTAACCCAAGGGGAAGCTCTTCCCCAACCCAACCTGCTGGGGGAGCGGCCGGTGACCGGGGAGGAAGTGGAAGAATGGCGGCAAGTGCTCCTGAAGGCCGGGGTCCAGCCCGAAGTGGTGGAGAAGCTCCTGGGCCGGGTGTCTCCGGCCAGCCAGGAAGAGCTCAAAGCAACACTGTTAGCCCTGGCCCCCCCAGAGAAGCCGCCCCCCGCCCTGTCCGACCCCAAGCCCCTGTATCTCCCTGAAAGCTTGCGCCTGAAGCCCCTTTTCTGGCAGGCCCAGGCCAACGGCGAGCAATCACAGGAGGGAGGAGATGGAGCGGGATGGGAGGGCCACGCCGCCAGCGGGGAAAACTCGGGCCTGACGACGTCCCTCACCGCCGGGGAGTTTGGGGAAGCCCAGGGGCTCCCTTCTTTTGCCGCCGACCTCCAGGCGGCCGCCCCGAATAGGGTTGGTTCCGGGGGGCCTCTGACCTACGCCACGCCCTCTTGGCAGGTTCTGACCCCCGAGGCGCGGGAGTCCCTATGGTCCCAGCTCCAATCCGGCATCATCACCAACCTGGGCCAAGGGGAGACCAAGATCAATGTCAGTTTGAATCCCCCGGAGTTGGGCCAGATCCAGCTCACCTTGCACCTCACCGGCCAGGAGCTGGCCGTCACCGCGGTGGCCAGCCGCCCCGAAGTGGCGGAACTGGCTAACCTGGGAGTGAAGCAGCTTATTCAAACCCTGGCTCAGCAGGGGATAGCCCTGACCCAATTTCAGGTGCACCCGAGAGGCTTGCCTGGACGCCAAGACGCTCTTGTAGCCATGGGCAGCCGGAATAGGGGGAATGAGCCGGGACCGAGACTCACTAACCCATCCCGCCGCCGGACCGGCGAGGTGGACCGCTTTGTGTGACTACTTGAACCAAACGCCACCTGAATCCCGTAAAGGGAAAATTTTTACCGTAAGCCCTTGAAGAAATCAGGAGAGAAATCATGGCAGACCCTGCCATCTCAAACAGTGTGAATGCTGTCACCAACCTGGCCGCCGCCGGGGGAGCCAAACCAGAGGCCAGTCTGACCGGCGCCGTGGATAAGAACCTGAAGAAGGAAGACTTCCTGAAACTCCTGGTGACCCAGTTGCGCTTCCAGGACCCTCTGAACCCGGAAGACCCCAAAGACTTCGTGGCCCAACTGGCCCAGTTCAGCTCCCTGGAGCAGCAGATCAACGCCAACAGCAATCTTGAGTCTTTGGGAGATCTCTTCAAGACCCTCAAGAACTCCCAGAGCATGGCGCAAGGGATATCCTTGCTGGGGAAGACGGTGAAGGGCTCGGGGAACATGCTCACCGTGGCTGGGGGCAAAGCCTCCGCAGCCTCCTTCCAGCTCCCGCTGGAGGCCAATGAATTGGTGGTGGGCATCTTTGACTCCTCCGGACGGTTGGTGCGCACCATGGACCTGGGGTCCCAGTCGGCCGGTTCCCAATCCCTCGTCTGGGACGGCAAAGACGACAAGGGAAACCGGGTCCCCGACGGCCTTTATGCCTACCAGGTGGAAGCCAAAGACAATGCCGGCAAGTCCATGGAAGTGGCCAACTTCTTCACCGGCAAGGTGCAGGAGGTCTTCCAGGATACCAGCGGCATCTGGGTCAACATTGCCGGGCGCCAAGTGCTCGTGGACAACATCGTTTCCGTGGGAGAGGGGTCCTGAGGGGTATGCCATCCCAATAATTTGGGCTCACCGGGGAACCTCTGGTGGGCGGACATAAAATACTTATAACAAACAACGGGTTATGACGAACGGTTAATCATGGGACTACCATGGGGCTGTGTGAGATTCACGGGCTAAAGGTAACTTTCGGGTTGGCTGCAGCTAACCCACTAGATCAGGCCTGAGGAGGGGTCAACTATGTCATTATCTACCGCCATGTACAGCGGGCTGAGCGGCTTGAATAGCTTCGGGGAAGCCATGGGGGTGCTGGGCGACAATATCGCCAACCTTAACACCACGGGCTTCAAGTACAGTTCCGTCCATTTCGAAGACCTGATGGCCCAGCTCGTCCCCACCGGTTCCGGTCCGGGGCAGGTGGGTCGGGGCTCCCGTATATCGGAGATCAGCACGGTGTGGCAGCAAGGGTCCCTGGAGACAACCGCCGATGAAGTGGACGTGGCCATCACCGGCACCGGCTTTCTCATCGTCAAGGACGACCTTTCCCAGGCCCTCTACTACACCCGGGATGGCAATTTCTCTTTAAACGATGAAGGTTACCTCATCAATGCCCACGGCTACCACGTGCAGGGCAAGGCCATCGACCCCGCCACCGGCACCCCTTCCGGGGCGGATACGGATATAGTTCTCACCCAGAATTACGCCGCACCCCAGGCCTCTACCGACGTGGACATGGTGATGAATTTGGATGCCAACGCTGCGGTGGCCGACTCTTACAATTCGGCCATTACGGTGTATGACAATCTTGGGAACGTCCACACCCTGGACATGCAGTACACCAAGGCCGCGGCCAACTCCTGGAGTGTAGGCGGCACCTTTGACGGCACCGACATCACCGCCAATATCACGGACCAGGGCGGCGGTGCGCCTTCCAACATGGTCTTTGATACCAACGGCACCATGACCACCGGAGGGCTCTATGCCGTGGATTTGACCGCCTTCAACGTGGGCTCCGTCAACCTGGACACCAGGAGCACCCCGGGAGGCAGCACCACTCAGTACGCGGCCTCCTCGGTGACCAATTACGCCTCCCAGGACGGCTACGGCCCTGGCTTCCTGCAGCGCATTTCCATCAACAACGAGGGCGTCATCACCGGGCATTACTCCAACGGCCAGATCATCCCCCAGTACCAACTCACCATGGCCCGCTTTAACGCCCCCGGAAAACTTTACCGGGAAGGGGGCAATGTCTATACCGAAACCGATTACTCCGGCGTACCCCTGACCGGCGCTCCGGGGACCAACGGTCTGGGCAAGGTCAGCTCCAACGCCCTGGAGCAGTCCAACGTGGACTTGGGCAACGAATTCGTCCACATGATCCTCTACCAGCGGGCCTTCCAGGCCAACTCCCGCATCATCACCACCGCGGACACTATGATGGAGGAAGTGCTAGCCTTGAAGCGTTAGGGTGAGGTTTAACATGATTTGAGGGGAGGGCCGGGGGAACTCGGTTCCCCCACCCTCCCTTCAAACTCCCCTCCCAACCCCCTTTAGGGGGGCCGGTTCAAGCGTAACTTGCGGTCCAGCCTGAACC
>CBFDAH010000096.1:0-11092 GCA_965602785.1 uncultured Syntrophobacterales bacterium | reverse complement strand
ACCACGAGCCGCCCCGGCCCGGAGGACAACCCGGAGAGCAGGTGGGGTCCATGCCCCACCACGTCTGGCTGTCCATGGTCCAGGGCCGGGCCTCCACATACACCTCGGAGCCAGTAGCACAACTCATGAGCAGGCAGCTCAGGGCCACCAGAATTACTAGCGCCTTTTTCATGGGGATATCCTTTCCTTCCGGGTTTGCTGATAACGGCCGGCCTCCGCCCGGAAAAAGGCGGAGATGGAACGAAGCCTCTCGTTTACCGGACAAAATATGGATTATGTTCCAAGAACACCTATGAAAATTATCTTTTTCTTTTGAACAGATTATAGTTTCAGGAGAATATCCGAAAGTTCGTCAGGTTTTGAAACAAAAGGCGCATGGTCGGCCTCAATCTCGAATACCTTTTCACAGGGCTGATCGTCAATTAGTTTCTGCTGCATTCGAGGAGAAAGGACTTTGTCTCGCATACATTTGATATAAACGCGTGGCAGCCTACCAAAATTCTCCTGGGTTATCCGGATTGGTGTTCCCAGCGGCGCGGTGGGCTGGTATTCCAACAGCTGAGGCTTGGCCCACTGAATCATCTCTTCCGAAGCTTCGTTATAGAAGGTGGCGCGAAATGTCGCATCGTCTAATTTTGCCCCACTTTGGTCTTCGTTGAAAGTTAGCCGCGCGCCAAATTCACCACCCTCATCTTCCTCCATAACTTGCAGCACGCTTTTACCGTTGGGCAGGAGAAAGGCGCAAATATAAACAAGTTTCTCGATTTTTTGGGGACGCCGTTCTCCTGCCTGGGCTATGACCGCGCCGCTCATACTGTGTCCGGCCAGAATGACTTTTTCCGTCTGATTTTCAAGCAGGCCAGTGATGCGCTTGACATAGGCATCCATAGTCATTTCTGATAACGGGCGTCGGTCTTCACCATGCCCGGGAAGATCCGGGGTGAGTACGGTGTGCCCTTCCTGAGTAAGCTTTTCGAAAACATGTTTCCAGGCCCAGCCTCCATGCCAAGCTCCATGAACTAATATGTAAGTCTTGTTCATTTCGTGTCTTCTTTAACTGATTTGTAGTTTAAAGCCGAACACTGGGTATTTTACTTACCGATATCACAAATTCCGGGGGAAAGTCATCAGGAATCATGGCCTGACATGAAACTGAGGCAGCATTTGCGTGGGAGATCTCCCGTCACACGGTCAGCGCCGGCGTTTCCAGATCCCCCTTCTTGCCTTATGAGGTATGCTCCTCAGGAATTCTCCGGCACCCCCTCCACCACCTGGTCGGTGATGCGGGTGTCAAAGACCCGCTGGCTCTTGCGATCCGAGCGCGGCAGTTCCCCGTAGCCCACCACCTGCACTTCGGGGGTCACCAGGAGTTTGTGCTTGATGACATAGCGCACTTCCCGCCCCAACTCATCCCCTCGGCCCACTTCCACTCCTTCGCCGCTTTCCACTCGAATAAACATGTGGTCCCGGCCCCGATTGTCCCGGGTCAGGTGCACCTGGTACTCGGAGCCCAGTCCCGGTATGTCTGAGAGCAGCCGGTCGACGCTGGAGGGGTAGATGTTCACCCCCCGGAATTTGAACATGTCGTCGGTGCGCCCCCGGATGCGGGAATGGCGGGGGAGAATGGCGCCGCAGGTGCAGGACCCCGGGATGATGCGGGTGATATCCCGCGTCCGGTAGCGGATGAGGGGCGTGGCCTCTTTGGCCAGGGAGGTGACCACCATCTCGCCCCACTCGCCTTCCGGCAGGGTCGCCATGGTCTCCGGGTCAAGAATCTCCAGGATATAATAATCCGCCCAGTAGTGGATACACTCGTGGTGGGAGCACTCGATGCCGGTCCCCGGGCCATAGAGTTCCGTGAGCCCCGGTATATCGAAGATCTCCACCCCGCCGAAGAGCTCGGAGATTTTCTTGCGTATGGAGACGCTGGAACGCTCTGAGCCATAGATAATTTTGCGGATATTGATCTTGTCCGCCAAGCCCCGCTTGTGGATCTCTTCGGCCAACAGCAGGCCCATGGAGGCGGTGCAGCAGAACACGGTGGATTGCAAATCCACCAGAAATTCACATTGCAGGTCGAGGTTCCCCGGCCCCACCGGTACGGCCATGGCCCCCAGTTTCTCCACCCCCGCCTGAAAGCCCACACCTGCGGTCCACAGCCCATAGCCTACGGAGATCTGCACCCGGTCCAGGTGAGTGACTCCGGCCATCTCATAGCAACGGGCAAAGAAGTGGCCCCAGTCGTCTATGTCTTTCTGGGTGTAGCCCAGGATCTTGCGCTTTCCCGTGGTGCCGGAACTGGAATGGACCCGCACGACCTGCTCGAAGGGCACGGCCCGGAGGGGAAAGGGATAGTCGTCCCGGATGTCCTCGCCGGTGGTGAGGGGGAGTTTTTGTAAATCTGCCAGGGAGCGGATATCATCGGGGCGCACCCCGGCGGCGTCCAACTTGGCCCGGTAGAAGCCTGACCCTTCATAGGCGTGGCGCACCGTCCACTGGAGCCCCTTTAGTTGGTGCTCCTCCAGTTCGGCCACCGACCGAAAGGGGGGCATAAAGGTCTGTCCGGTCATATTCGGCTTTTCCAGTCGGATGTTGGTAAGTCCGGCCCCTCCCAGGCGGCTGGCGGCCGGGTTGTCGGCAGAGGCCGCGCCCAAAAAGGCGCGGCGCAGGTCCGGGTCCACCAGAAGCCTTTCACTCCTCCCCGAGGTGACGATCTGGCCGTTGGCCAACAGATAGGCCGAACTCGAGGCGGTGAGTGCCCGGGCGGCGTTTTGTTCCACCAGCAGGATGGTCACCCCGGCCCGGGAAAGCTGGTTGATGATGTCGAAGATCTCGTCGGCGATGAGGGGCGCCAGCCCCAGGCTGGGCTCATCCAGGAGCAAAAGGCGCGGTTTGGCCATGAGGGCCCGGCCGATGGCCACCATCTGCTGTTCCCCCCCGGAAAGGGTGGCAGTGGGCTGGTTGACCCTTTCTTTAAGCCGCGGGAACCGGTCCAGAACTTCTTCCAGGCGGCGCTGCCTTTCGGGGCGATCCACCTTTATGGCCATGGCCCCCAGTTCCAGGTTCTCCCGGACCGTGAGGTCTCCGAACATCTCCCGCCCTTCGGGACAGAGGGCCACTCCCCGGGCGGCCATCCTCGCGGGGGTGGACCCGGTGACGTCCCGGCCGTCCAGGAAAATGGCGCCGCCGGAGGGGGGCACGAGACCCATGACGGCATTGAGCAAGCTGGATTTGCCGGCCCCGTTGGCCCCCACCAGGGCCACGGTTTCCCCCGGGGCCACGGCCAGGTCAATCCCGAACAAGGCCTGGGCCGCGCCGTATTGGACCCGAAGGGCTTCAATCTGCAGCAGGGGAAGGTTTTCCGCACCTGTCATGGCACTTGGCATTATATCCCTCCCTCCGGCGCCTGACAAGCGTCACCCCGCACCGCCTGGCGCCTCCCCCCCCTTATACAACGGTGCGCCCCATCAGGTAAAGTCAGAAGGTTCCGGGGTCACGTTCGTTTATGGCTGGCGGCCCAGGCGTCTCACCTGGGCAGATGCAAGCTAACGTCCCTCGAACTCTTGGATATTCCACTAAAGCATGAATATGTAGAACCGCCGCTCCCGGCGATTCATGGTTCATGCGCCGCCGAGGGCGGCGGCGCTGCATTTACCTATAACAGCCTAAAGCAAAAGGAAAGGCACCCTTGATTGGCAGCCTGTATGAACCCATGTTCTCGGATGGGCGGGAATTTATCAGGCAGGAGTTGCTATTTGCGAAAAAAAGATTATTTTAAGAAGGATGCCTGTATGGCTCAATAAAAATTAAGATTCCTCACCCTGCGGGAAGAAGCGCTTGTTCTTTTTCGGAGGCGGCAAGTGGCTGGGTTCCCCAGGTGTTTCTGGAATACCCTTTGTTTCGGAGTGGACAAAGGTAAGAGAGGCTAAAGCATGTTGACCGAACAAGGTTTTGATGTCACGACCGGGGCGAGTGTCAATCCCAATGAGTTGGTGGTGGCGGTCTTGCCCCACCCGTATCACGGGCGGCTGGTGGAACGTGTCATTCTTTATGTCAGACCCAACCTCACCATTAAAGGGGAAAAGTACAAGCTTACCTGGTGGAGCGACGGGGTGGCCTATTACGAGCCGACCCCGGCTTAAGTTGCCCTAACCACGCCAGGGGGCGCCGGCTCTCTGGTTTACCAAACCCAGATCAGGGCTGGGGTGATCCGGAACACCAGAAACGGTCGGAAAACCCCGGCCCTGTTGTTTTTTCCCCCCAAGGCCTCTCCCTCGACGGCGTTTATCGGCGAAAGAGATCGAGAGTTTGGGGGGACGGCGGGAAAGCCTCGTGATCCCCGGTCCTCCCGGCACGTCAAACCAACTCAGCTTACTTTACCCCGCCCCCGGAGTTCGTCGAGTAACAGAGGAATAATCTCCCGACAGTCCCCCACAATGGCGAGATCGGCAACCTCGAAGATCGCCGCCTTGGGGTCCGTGTTTATGGCCACCACAAAGTCGGATTCGTCCATGCCCACCACGTGGTGCGACATCCCGGAGATGCCCACGCCGATATAGAGGCGGGGTCTCACGGTCTTACCGCTCTGGCCGATCATCTGCTCTCCGGTGGCCCAGCCTTCATCCACCGGCGGTCTGGTAGCCCCCACGGCCCCGCCCAGGAGCCTGGCCAGCTCCTCCAGGAGCTTCCAGCCTTCCTCTCCCCCGACGCCAAAGCCCCCCGCCACCACCACCTCGGCGGTTTCTAATGGCAGTTCCTGAGGCTCTTGCTGTTGGACCTCCAGGACTCGCGGCCCTGCCAGGTCCATATCCTCAGCAACGGTCAGTTGGATAACCTGGCCGGACCTGGCGGCAGGTTGGGGTTTTTTCATGACCCCCGGCATTACCGTGGCCATTTGCGGCCGGTGGTCCGGGGTCTTGATGGTGGCCACCACACCGCCGCCCCACCCCGGCACCATCTGCAGCAGATGGCCGTCGTCATCCAACTGGAGGTCTATACAATGGGCGGAAAGACCGGTTTCCAGCCGGGCGGCCAGCCGGGGCGCCAATTCCACCCCCAAACTGGTGGCCCCGAAGAGCATAATGTCCGGCTGATGTGCCTGGCAGGCCTCAGCCAAAACCTGGGTATAGGGCAGCAGGCGATAGGGTTCCAGCATCGGCTCATCCGCCACCAGGACAGTGTCAGCGCCATACGCCATCAGGTCATCGGCCAGGGGCAGCACGCCGCTGCCCAGCAAGAGGGCGGCCACACTGCCCCCCGCGGCATCGGCCAGCTCTCGGGCCTTCCCCAGCAACTCCAGTCCCACCTCGTGGAGCACTCCGTCCCGCTGCTCCATGAACACCCAGATGTGCGGTTTGTTCATCAAAGACTTTCCTTCTAGATAAATCCCAGTTGGCGAATCTTGTCGGCGAGCTGGTGGGCAATCTCCTCGGGGCTCCCCGTAAGACGCACCCCCTGGCGGCCCATTTCCCGGAGCAGCATATCAGCCATTTTGGTGGGCGAGCCATCGAGTCCGAGGCGGACCTCATCCAGCTTCAGGTCGGCGTTGCTCCAGGTGGCCATCTCCCGCTTTTCCGCCGCTAGTATTTCCAGAAAAGACGTGAAGCGGGGCTTGTTGGCTTCCTTGGTGAAGGACAGAAGCAGAGGGGGCTCGGCCTCGAGTTTCACATACCCTTGTTCGATTTTTTGGGTGACGAGCAGCCGCTTGCCGTTATCGAACTCCAGCTTAGACACATGCATGACGTTGGGCAGGCAAAGCAGCTCGGCGATTTGGGACGGGACCTGGGCCGTGGAGCCGTCCAGGGTGTAGTTCCCGCAGAAAATGAGGTCGAAGAGGCCGATGTGCCGGATGCCTTCGGCCAGGATACGGGCCGTAATTAGGGTGTCCGAACCCGCGAAGGCCTTATCCGAGAGCAGCACCGCCCGGTCCGCGCCCATGGCCAGGGCTTCCCGCAAGACCGGACGGGAGTCCGGGGGGGCCATGGAGAGGAGCACCACTTCGGCGCCGAGGGCATCCTTGATCGTAAGAGCCGCTTCGAGAGCATGCTTGTCCAGGGGATTGATGACACTGGGAATCCCCTCTCGAATCAGCGTCTTGGTGACAGGATCCATCCGCAGTCGGTCCCAGGCTTTAGGGTCCGGGACCGGCTTGACGCAGACAATAACCCTCTCCATGGCCAACTCCCCTTAGTCTTTCTTTTTAAAGGGGGCTAAGGCCGCCCGGCCTATCACCACCTTGCCGATTTCGCCGGTACCCCCGGAGGAGATGGTTACCATGGCATCTCTCAGGAGCCGCTGGACTTTGTATTCCAGGGCGATGCCGTTGGCGCCGTGAATTTCGATGGCCTTCTTGGCACAATGCGCCGCGGCATCACACGTGTAGGCCTTGGCCATGGCACTTTCTGTATCAAACCGCATATTCTGGTCCTTCATCCAGCTCGCCCGGTAACACAGCAGGCGGCAGATCTCCAGTTCGGTGAAAATCTCCGCCACCTGAAAGCTGATGCCCTGGAGGACCGCAATGGGTTTTCCATACAGCACTCTTTCGTTGGCGTATTTGGCCGCCTCCTCGTAGCAGGCCTGAAGAATCCCCAGGGCCACCGCGGCCATGCCGGTTCTGCCGCTTTCACTGACGGTTTTCAGGGCCACCCCCAGGCCGCCGCCTTCCTGACCCAGAAGATTGTCCTTGGGGATCTCGCAATTATCCATCACCAGCTCTCCGGTATTGGAGCCCCTGAGACCGAGTTTGTTCTCCTTGCTTCCCGTTTTGGCCCCGGGCGCGTCCTTGTCCACGATGAAAGCTGACAGACCCTTGGGGCCCTCTGCAGTTCTGGCGATTACTATCCAGTAAGCCGACGTATGAGAATTGGTGATCCAACACTTTCTGCCGTTGAGGACATAGGTATCGCCTTTTAGTTCGGCCGTGGTCTGCATCCCCAGCACGTCCGAGCCCCCGGAGGGTTCGGTGACGGCCACGCAGCCCATGGTTTCGCCCCGGGATAGCGGCGGGATGTACTTTTTCTTCTGCTCGTCGGTGCCGAAATCATTGAGCGCGGCAATGGCCATGTGGTGGACCTGCATGCCCATGGGCACCGCGGCACAGACCCGAGCCATTTCCTCCAGCACGATGGTTCTGGCCAGATACCCCAGCCCTAAACCCTCATATTCCGGCGGGGCGATGATGCCGGTGATCCCCATTTTGGCCATGGGCTTCACGAGTTCCACGGGATACTCCCCGGTCTCTTCCATGGCTTCTATTTTCTTGGGGGTGATTTCACTTTCGGCAAATTCCCTGGTGGACTTCCTGAGCAACTCCTCTCGTTCAGATAACTTGAAATCCATGCTCACTCCTCCTTGGCAATGGAGACCGACCGGTCCCCCTTACAGTTAGGGAAAATGTTTCGCCTTCCGGCAGGAAGGTTGGCCTCTTACTTATCTGCTCATCCGATGCAAGTAGTCGATAAGCGCCGCAATATTGCGATCCAGGTGTTCCCTGGACTTGTCCGAGGTGTAGGTGACGCAGGTCCCCACAATTCCCGAGAAGATTATCTCGGCCGCCAGACTCGTATCCACGTCTCCCTTCAGTCTGCCGGCGGTCTGCTCCTGGTCCAGCAGCCGTTTGATCATGCCCTTGAACCTCTCGAAACCCTCATTCACCTCCCGGGCCAGGTGCGGCTGCTGGTCATTGAGTTCCACGGCCAGATTGACAAAAATGCAGCCGCCGGGGAAGTCTTCCGAGTCGGTCAGGTAATTATCCCGGTAGTTTTCCAGGAGCTTGATGATTTTGTCCAGGGGACGCTCCTGTTGGTGCAGGCCGGTCAGGTTGCGCTGACGCCAGATCTTGCGGGCTTCGCTCAGGGCGGCGAAGAACAGGTCCTCTTTGCTCTTGAAGTGATTGTACAGGCCCCCCTTGGAGGTGCCCACCGCCTCCAAAATGTCGTTAATGGACGTGCTCATGAACCCCTTGGTGGAAAACTGCCGCAGGGATTCGTGAATGATTTTTTCTTTGAGGGTCATACAGGAAGGCTCCCGAAGAGACAGACCGGTTGGTTTCTCACTATATGGAATTGACTCATCCTTGTCAACATTTTTCCTTCTGGGGACTACCTTGATGTCGGAGCGACGCTAAAACAGGAGTGTCTGGTAGAATAATTACTTGACTATAGTGGCTGATTGGCGATTATCTACCGGAATTTCTTAATTTTTAAAGCTTTTTCCTAGGGTAGGCTCTGTCCGTCACCGGTCTCTGGATAGCAAATCCCCTTCAGGCTGGGAGGCGATCCTTCGAATAGAGGAAGACTCTGGTGGCACAGGTTTTCAACCTGTGCCGGCGCAGGCTAAAGCCTGCGGCTACATTTACACAAACCCTCATGTGCCGATTTTTTTACAAAAAACCCTGCCGGACACTACTGTTATTTAGAAGTATTTTCAAGGGCATAGAGAAATCCCCCCTAACCCCCCTTTAAAAAAGGGGGGTAATAATGCTGGCTTAAAATTTCATCTTAATTATGAATCGCTGCACCAGGTCGCGTTCCTGGAATATAGCTCAGGCCGTCAGGCTCATCCGCCCCAAATAGGCCTCCAGGACCAGGGGATTGACCCGCACCTCCTCCGGGGGGCCCGCGGCAATCTTTTTGCCGCTGTCCAGCACCACTACATGGTCCGCCACCCCCATGACCAGCTCCATGTCGTGCTCCACCAGGAGCATGGTCTTGCCCTGCTGGCGCAACTGCCGCAAGAGGCCGGCGATCTCGGCGGTCTCCTCGGGGTTCAGGCCCGCCACCGGTTCGTCCAGAAGCGTCAGGACCGGCTGGGAGACGAAGGCCCGGGCCAGCTCCACCCGTTTTCTATCCCCGTAAGGGAGAACCCCGGCCGGCAGCCCCGCCTTATCCCCCAGGCCGAAGGTGTCCAGAGCCTCCAGGGCCGTGAGCTTCAGGCGACGCTCCCGGTGCCGCAGGCCCGGGGGTCGGAGCAACGCCTGGAATACGGAGCTTTCCGCCTGCACCGTGAGGCCGGTGAGCACATTATCGAGAACGCTCAGGCGGGGAAAAAGGCGCAGATTCTGAAAGGTGCGGGCAATCCCCAACCGGGCCACCAGGTGGGCGGGGAGCCTCGCCAGGTTCTCGCCGTTAAACATAATGGTGCCCTGGTCCGGCTGCATCACCCCTGAGAGGCAGTTGAGCAAGGTGGTCTTGCCCGCGCCGTTGGGGCCGATGAGGGCCGTCACCTGGCCCGCCGCAACCTCAAAACTCACCTCCAGAAGGGCCGGCAGCCCGCCGAAATGCTTGCTCACCCTCGAAATAGCAAGAAGGGTTTTCTCAGGAAAAACTTCAGGGCTCATGGAATAAAACGCCTAATTACCTTAACTTACTCAACTTACTCAGGGGAGAGGCCTTCCCTCCCGCTCCTAAACACTCCGGGGCGCCTCCCGGGCCAGACGGCGGCGGGCCCAGTGGATCCGCAGGTGGTCCCAAAGGCCGGTGACGAAACCCTGGGGCAGAAACAAGAGGATCAACACCAGGATCAAGCCGTGGATGATGTCAAAGTAATTTTCCAGGGGCTCGAGCACATAAGGCAAGATCACCACGAAGCTCACCCCGAAAAGGGTGCCCCAGATGGAGCCCAGCCCCCCCACCACCACCATGATGACCAGGTCCAGGGATTTAAATATGCTGAAGGCATCCGGATTGACGTGGCTGAAGTAGTGGGCGTAAAGGCTCCCGGCCACCGAGGCGAACATCGCCGAAAGGATAAATACCCGCACTTTGTCCCGGCGCACGTCCACCCCCAGGCATGACGCGGCCTCTTCGTCCTGGGCCAGGGCGGCGAGCCCCCGGCCCACCCCGGTGCGCACCAAATTGAGGCACAGGGCCAAGCTCACCAAAGCAAAGGTCCACACCAGATAGTGGAACTTGAGGTCGGTGTTGAAACTAATCCCCCCGACGGCAAGGGGAGGAACGCCCGAAAGGCCGCTCGGGCCTCCGGTGACCTCGTCCCACTGGACAAAAATGATATGAACTGCGTAGTTGAACCCCAGGGTAGCCATGGCCAGGTAGTGGCCGTGGAGCCTCAGGGTGGGAACCCCGATTACCAGGGCCACCAGGCCCACCGCCACCGCCACCAGGAGCATGGTGGGCCACGCCGGCCACTGATAGGTGGCCGTGAGAATGGCGGAGCCATAGGCCCCCAGGCCGAAAAAGGCCGCATGTCCCAGGGAAATCTGGCCGGCATACCCGGTGAACAGGTTCAGGCCCAGAACCACGATGACGAAAAGGCCGATGTAGTTCAGGAGACCCAGGGTAAAGGGGTTCCGAAGCACCAGAGGAGTCAGGAGCAGGAGGACGGCCAGGCCCATCACCGTGATGCCGGTATGGTGCCGGAGAGTAAATAACCAGGGTTTTTGCCAACCTCCCTTGCCCACGTCTTGCTTACTCCGACATCATGACGGCACAGCCCGGACACCGGCCTGAAAAGCCGCCAGATTGCTCTCCCGGAACCGGTCCGGTGATTTTTCCCGGATAATTTCTTCTAATAATCCACTTTCGCAAAAAAACACATCCTGTCCGGCGGCGAATCCTAAAAGAATGAGATTGGCGGCCACCGGCGGCAGGCCGAGCCCGGCCGCCAGCCCCAGGGCATCCACCTGCAGGTAGTCACCCGGGATGGAACTATTAACCAATAAAGCCCCCCCCGGCTTCAGGTAGAAGCCGTGTACCGCCAGGTTCCGGGGATGGAGAAATAGCCCCACATCCGCTGCCCCGGGCGGCACCAGCGGCCCCCTAAAGGGCCCTACCTTGACCATGGAAATGACCGTGCCGCCCCGTTGGGCCATGCCGTGGGTCTCGGAGGTGATCACCGGCTGCTCCAGGGACATCGCCACTTCCGCCAATAACCGGGTCAGAGTCACCGCCCCCTGACCGCCCAAGCCACTTACAATAATTTGTTGTTTCATGTTTTTTCTAGGTTCGTTGAAGGCGGGGGTACCCCTGGCCTTCAACGAAAAACGTGTTAGTTGGGGGGAGGGCCAGGGAACACGGTTCCCTGCCCTCCCCCCAAGCCCCCCTCCCAACCCGCTTGGGGGCCGGGGAAGGCG
>CBFDAH010000095.1:0-11102 GCA_965602785.1 uncultured Syntrophobacterales bacterium | reverse complement strand
CCATGACGCTCGGAGATCTGGGAATAATACTGGTACTTCATCTGGCGCTGGTTGAGGCGATACTTAAAGAACAGGAAGAAGAGGACATACACCACCACCACCACGCCCGCCCCGGCCAGCACATAGGTGAGAAAAGTAAAAGTGCTGGCGGTCAAGGAGGACAGCCAGGCCATGATATGGTGAATATTGTAGAGCGCCAAGATGGTAACCAGTAACAGAAAGAGCATGGCCAAAAGCGGCAGGCGCTTCAGGTGCCCCACCAGGGATATCTCCTGGCTGGCGGAGTCCTCCTCATCCTGGGCGGCCGTGACGTCCTGTCCCAGAAAGTAATTGAACCCGGTGATGATCACCCCCATGAGAAAAGTGAGCATGACTGGAAAGGCGAAGGCTACAAAGAGATACTCTTTCCAGGGAAAGGGGGTGTAAACCCGGTGGTATTTGTCGTCGGCGGACCACAATGCCACCACGATGAAAATAATGATTTCCAGGATGGCGATTAGCTTGAGGTAGTCGAAGAAAAGTTTCTTGCGGTCGGCCTTGCTAAAGTAAGAGGCGATTCTGGACATATCAGTCCCTCAGGGCATTTCCCTATGTTTAAAGATAGCAAACCGCCCCCTTCCGGTCAATGCTTTTCTGGGAAGAAGCAGGGGGGGAAATGTTGAGGACGGACCCGCCGGACGTATCTATGAGATTGTTGAAATGGTCTTTTGGGAGAGGGTGGTTCCCACGGGCTGGAAGCCCGTGCTACCGGGGTCGTAGGCTCCTGCCCCCTCTCCCAAACCCTCTCCCCCAACCCCATAAGGGAAAGAGAAATGGCTGGCAAGTCGGGGCCTTAGGCCACGCCTTGCCAGCCCCCTTCTGCGGGTTGGGAGGGGAATTGTAGGGGCACGGCTTGCCGTGCCCTTAAGGCAGGGAAGCGGCGCTCCCCCGGCCCACCCCTCAAACCTATCCTAAAATGTAAAGACCTTATACTCCGGGTTGACCATCATATCCACCAGAACGGTGCCTGCGGAGATAAAGGCCCCTTCCACCAGCTCCTCATCAGAGATGAGACGCTTGTCCGCGCAGGCCTTGCACACGTGGATGGAGGTCTTATGGCTGATGATCTTGTCCAGGAGGTCCTTCATGTGCTCGCCGGTGGAGGAGCGGATGCCCTCCGCCATGCCTAGCTGGGCCCAGTGGATGGCGTCATCGATGAGGAAGATTTCCACCTGCTTGCCCATCTCCGCGGCAATCGCGGCGAATTGTAATGCCCGGGTGGCGCCTCCCGCCTTTTCAAAACCCTTGGACATGATGAAGAGAAATTTTTCCATGACTGATAGGTCCTCCCATCCTGTGGTTAGTGGCTCCGGGGGTTAAAAGGGGGTGCAGGGCGGGCCGGGCCCACCCTGCATCCTGGAGCTTACTCCGATTCCTCCGGCTTATCCGCTGGTTTCTCCTGCGGCTCCTTCTCCTGGATCTCTTTGTACCATTCAGAGTGGTGCTTTTGCGCCCATTTGCGGCCCACCTTGCCGTCTATCAGGGCCCGCCAGGTGCCCGGATTGGCGATGGTGCCCAGATAGGCATGGGCGATGACGGCCGCCACCAAGACCACCGCAAAGAGGCCGTGAATGGTGGACATGGCGCAGTTGAAGGTCAGGGGCAGGTTGTTCTTGAAGATCAGAAGAACACCGGTCACGCCCATGATGAGGCTCAGGATCCCAGTCAGCCAGACGAAGATCTTCTGCCCGGCGTTCAGTCTCCCGGCCGGCACTTCCACTTCTTTCCCGCCGAAGTAGCCGCCGTGCTTCTTGAGCCATTCCCTGTCATAGTTCGCAAACTTGGCGTCTTTGGCCCAGAGCACCAGGCTCACGATGGAGGCCGCTATAAAGATCAGGCCTGTCACCCAATGGAAAATCACCGCACCTGCGGGCGAATTGAACAACATGCCCAGCAGAGTGACGTTGTTGTAGAAGAAAATGTAGCCGGTCAACGTCAAGAGAAGGAACGCGATCATGCGCACCATATGGGTCCAGCGCTCGGACAGCCGGAAGCGCTCGATCACCGCCGGCTCATAGGTGAAGTCCGCGCCCTTGGGTCCCTGACCGGTGTAATGCAAGGTAATGCCGAACACCAGCAGCAGGAGGAGAATGCTCACATAGGGCGACAGGTAGGTCTGGTGGAACTGGTTCAGATAGAAAGCCCAGGGCCGGCAGCCGAAGAGGCGTCCCGAACTGATGAAGGTGGGTTTGCCGGTGGGCCCCCACATGTTGGTGACGATCTGCCCCTTGAACATATGGGCATCTGAAGAGTGGCAGTCGCCGCAGCCATTGGCCCCCAGGGCCAGGGTGGCCGGGGCCACGTTGTGGTTGATGTTAAAGCCCTCCAGATGACCCACCCAGGTGTGGTCCTCGCCCTTCACCACCTCGCCTTTGTCGTTCAGCGAGTAAATCTTGCCCCCCTTGTGCATACGGGGGCTGATGGCCTGGAAGCGTTTGTTCCCCTCCAGGGCCTTGCCCACACCGGTGAGCATGATCTTGATCTGCTCTGGTGTATGAATTTTAGGCTTCTTGGGATTTTTGGGCTTCAGTTGGCCTTTGACCTGTCCGTAGGCCTTTTTGATCTCCCGCATGAACAGCGGGTAGTATATGCCGTCGCTATTTTTGTTGGTATAAAACACCGGCAAGAGCGCATTCACCGGCTCCAGTTTGCCTTCCTTGTCCCGCTGGAACCGGGGCCGCCAGGTGAAGGCCTGCCCCATCTTCTTGGCCCCCAGCTTGGGATAGTTCACCATGGCGCCGGTGGTGACACTGAAGCCTTCCCCCGCCGCCCGATGCAGGGCCGGGATGTGGCAGACTTCGCAGGCCAGCTTATCCAAATGGTTGGGCCTAATACTCAGATGAGCCGGCCGGGGCGCGCCCATGTAGCCCTGCTCGTGGCATTGCTTACAGGTCTTGATGGTGTTGTCCAGGTCATCCGCCACCGTGGAAACGTTTTCGTCCCCCTTGGCGAAGTTGTGCTGAATCTTGGTGATCTTGAGCTTCTTGTCTTCCACGGACGGGTGGCACTGGGCGCAGTTCATCCCCCGGGAGTTGTGAATATCGTAGTTCACCGGGTCGTTCCAGGAAAAGCCCCGCTTTTTGAGGTCGCTCATGGAATGGCAGAAATTGCAGTTCTCCGCCGGCGGGGGGTAGGCCAGATCCAGGACAATCTTGCCGTCATCGTTGAACAGACGCTTGTTATACACCACCGTGGGGGTCTGGCCTTCCTTGACAAAACCGCTCACCTGGCCGATGCCGGAAGCCGCTGTCGAGGCCCACTTGAAATTCCAGAGCTTCAGATGCTTGTTGCGCAGGCCGAAATCATATTTCGGCAGGTGGCAGATAAAGCAGTCCGCCTCCACCACCCCGGATTTGTCCCAATGGCTCTTGTAGTAATCCCCATCCAGGCTTTTGGCCAGCTCCGGGTTGGCCTGCAAAGTCTTGTCATAGCGCTGGCCGTCCCGGTCGAACTCCAGCCCCCCGCCCCCCGGGTGGCAGCCGCCGCAGCCGGGTTTAGCCATTTTCTTGAGACTGCCCGAGGCGACCCACTGAAAGACCGTGATGTCAATTTCGTCGGGGTTGCTATTTTTCTTTTTCGCCAACTGGCGAAAAGAGGGCGGTCACATCTTCCCCAGCATACCGTCGGACAGAACCCAGGGGAATTTCTTGCTATAGTCGTCCTTGACCTTGTTCCACCCCTGCTGGAAGTGGTAGCCCTTGGTGATCTCGTCATACTTGTGACAGGCTCCGCAGGTCTGGCGGGGGCTATAGGGCAACTCGGCGTTGTCGCCGCTCAGGGGATTGATGATCTTGCCATCCTCGGTCTTGAGGTGAAACGGCGGACATTTCCGTTTGGCGGCCAGGCCTGGGGGTGCTAGCCACAAGAGCCCGGCCAACGCCACCACCACACCGACCACAACCCCGGTACGCCAAAATCTCATGGTGCTTTACCCTCCTGGAGGGGATTTTCCAGACTAGTGCGGAGAGAAGGGAAACACGGTTTCGCCGTTCCCCTCAAACTCCCTTCTCCAACCACCCTTAGGGCGCCGGGTAGGTCAGGTCCACAAGGACCTGACTTACCCGGTTACTATACCCCTTAAGGGGTTGAGGGAGGGGGTTTGGGGGAGGGGGCAGGGGTCTGCGACCCCGGTAGCACGGGCTTCCAGCCCGTGGGAACCCCCCTCCCCCATCTATCATCAGACAATCTTTCTTAGTTCCGTCACCACCGGCGGCACCACGTCAGACCAGCCCAGCGGCATGAAATGGACGCCCTGCACCATGGGGCCCATCTCCTTCGCCAACCGCAGGATGATCTCCGTGGCCTTGGCCTGGTATTCTCCGGACGGCACGCTCTCCATTTCTTTGATGAGGGCCTCGGGGACGGTGATGCCCGACACGTATTCGTTCATGTATTTCGCCATCTTGGGAGATTTGATAATCACCAGGCCAAGCTGCACCGGCACCTTGAGGCCCTCCACCCGGCGCACGAAGGTCTCGAACAGTTTGGGGTCATAGACCGCCTGGGTCTGGAAGAACTGGGCCCCCTGCTCGACTTTTTTCTCCATTTTCAGGATTTGCAGATCCAGGGGCTCGAAGCCGGGGTTCACCACCGCGCCCAGGGCCAGATCCGTGGCTTGGGTGAGGGGATTGCCCACCATATCCTGGCCCAGGTTCAAACCCCGGGCCATGCGCAGCAGTTGCACCGAATCCACGTCGAAGACGGGCTTGGCCGCAGTGTGGTCCCCCAGCTTGATGTGGTCCCCGGTGAGACACAGCACGTTGTCAATGCCCAGGGTGCAGGCGCTCATGAGATCGCTCTGGAGAGCGATGCGGTTCCGATCCCGGCAGGTGAGCTGAAAGATGGGCTCCAGGCCGGCTTGCTTCAAGAGCACGCTGGCGGCCAGGGACCCCAGGCGCATCACCGCGCTTTGATTGTCCGTGACGTTCACCCCGTGGACATAATCCTTGATGGCCAGGGCTTCCTGGACAAACTCGGGAGGCGGCCCGCCGTTCACCCGGCTGCAGCCCTTCACCGGCCCCACTTCGCTGGTGATGACAAATTCCCCCGTGCCGAAGAGGTCCGTCAGTTTCATGCCACCCTCCCCTCTTTGATGCTCAACGTCCGGGGCCGGGAGGCCTTGCCGAAGTCCTTGGGTTCCATATAGCGCTTGAGCTTGTCAACTTCCCCCAGGGCCGCCATGCGATT
Source organism: uncultured Syntrophobacterales bacterium (assembly GCA_965602785.1). Classification (GTDB taxonomy): domain Bacteria; phylum Desulfobacterota; class Desulfobaccia; order Desulfobaccales; family 0-14-0-80-60-11; genus JBGSLA01. The sequence continues at coordinate 5,876 of CBFDAH010000095.1, read as the reverse complement.
GAAAATGAGCACCCAGGCGCACTCCCGCTCCGGGTCCACCTCGCACTTGCCTTTTTCCGCACCCCCGCAGGGGCCGTTTAACAGGCCCTTGGCGCAGCGGGTCACCGGGCAGATGCCGCCGGTTTCATTCAAGAGGCAATCGCCGCAGTCCGAGCACTCTTCCATGGCCATGGCCCCGGGTACCAGGGTGTCCATGTGCCCCACGGAGTTGAGGCCCACTTTCACGGGCTTGTTCAGACCGAATTTTTCCGTCATGTGCCGGGTTATTTGCACCGCCCCGCCGCACCCCAGCACCAGGACGGCGTCCGTTTCCGCCATCTTGTCCTGGAGCGGCTCCAGGACCGGGGTGGACTTGGCCACGTTGCAGGTGCGCTCCGGAGTGGCCTCAAAGACGATGTCCTTGCCCACTTTTCTAAGCTCTTGGGCCAGATCGGCCACTTCGTCCACGCCCCCGGTCATACAGACCTTGGCGCAGCCGTCGCAGCCCACCAACGCCACTTTCTGGTGGCCTTCCAGGGCAGTCAGCACTTCCTCAAAGGGTTTTTTCGTGGTGCCAATCATGGCGTTCTCTCAGGCTCCTTTCGCATGAAGTATGGATTGCGACATTGTGTCATAAGTAACCATGGATTAAAAACACTTTCTGAGAACCCGGACAGGACCAGGCTGAGAGCCTGACGCGCGGGCTCTAGGCCCTAATCCTTAATGGAGAGATCTAGGGTTTTCCCATGCAAGGAGACTGCCAACCATGGCCTTCGGCTATGCCCTTCATTTTTCTCACTATTTTTCCTTTGGTTTCTTGACTTTCGTTAATTTATCAGTTAACAATTGTTAATCTTAATGTTAACTCAAGCAGGAGAGCTCTCTCGAAGTGCCAAGAAGGGAAAAATGGCCGAGCTTTATTGCCCCCTCGCCTGCCCCATTTCCCGGTAGCACGGGCATCTTGCCCATGCAGCACGGGCTTAAAGCCCGTGCTACCGTATTTACATAAGGGGTTTGGAGAGGGGGCAGGAGGCCGCGACCCTGGGAGCCCGGCTTTAAGCCCGTGGGCCCTCCCTTCCTCAAAATAACTTTAGACCTCTGCAACCATGCCTCATATCGGCATGGTGGATGTAGCCTAAAAACTATTGCAAGACCTTTTTTTCTGTCATCCTGAACGAAGTGAAGGATCTCAAGTATTTGAAAATTCGAGATTCTTCGCATCGCTCAGAATTACCTTTCAGGAGAACCGCAGTTTTGCAATGGCTTCTAGTACTTCAATTGCTAAAGTCAGCTAATTTCTAAAAGCGCATTTTATCTCCCCCTTTTTTTAAAAGGGGGTTATGGCAGGAGTGTCCGGTAGGATAATTGCTTGATCTAGTGGCTGAGGGGCGATTCTCTTGCAGAAGTTCCTAATATTTAAAGATTTTAGTAGGGCGGGCTCTGCCCGCCGCCGGTCCCGGGATAGCAAATCCCCTTCATGCTGGGAAGCGATCCTCCGATTAGGGAAGACTCTGGTGGCACAGGTTTTCAACCTGTGCCGGCGCAGGCTAAAGCCTGCGGCTACATTTTTTCTTCTGAAGATGGTCCGATATTGAAAATTCCTTACCGGACAGCACTGGTTTTATTCCCCCCTTTTTTAAAAGGGGGTTAGGGGGGATTTGTCTAGCCGCCTGAAAATCCCCATAAATCACCCTCTTTCAAAGGGGACTTTATCGTTCCCGATCTTTACGGATACTCTCAATTACTTAAACGCTGATTTATACAACTAAACTACTAAACGCCCTCCCCTGCCCCAATACACCGAGGGCGACTGGTTACCATCACTGAAGCTTGTAAAACCGTTTTTTTAAAGATCTCACCCGGAGAGGTGCTTGTATGGCTAGACGCCCCCCCGAGCCCGATGGCTACTGGGAAACCGTCATCGAAAATTTGGCCGATGGCCTGATGATCGTGGACCCGGAAGGCAACATCATCTATGCCAACCAGGCTCTGGAAGAGATCAGCGGCTACCGCCGGGACGAACTCATGGGCCAGTCCTGCCAGATCCTGAAATGTGACTCCTGCCAGGGACTGAGACCCTGGAGCACGGATAAGCGGTGCGACCTCTTCACCCGGGGCTCCTTTAAAAAGACCAAGTGCAGCATGATCCGCAAGGACGGCCAATCCCTGACCTTTTTGAAAAATGCCAGCCTCATTCGGGACACCCGCGGCCGGGTCTTAGGCGGCGTGGAAACCTTCACCGATCTCTCGGAAATTCTGGCCCGGGATCAGGTGATCTCCCATCTCCGCCAGGAACTGAGCAAAGAAGACGGCTTCTTCGGGCTGCTGGGCCGCTCTCCCGCCATGCTGCGGCTCTTTGAACTCCTGGCCAGCGCCGCGGGTTCCGAGGCCCCGGTGCTCTTCTTTGGCGAGAGCGGCACGGGCAAGGAACTGGCCGCTTCTGCCCTGCACCGCCTGAGCTCCCGGGCCCAGGGCCCCTTTATAAAGGTGAACAGCGCCGCCCTGAACGAGTCCCTGCTCGAGAGCGAACTCTTCGGCCACGTCAAAGGGGCCTTCACCGGCGCCGACAAGACCAGGGTGGGGCGCTTCGAGGCGGCTCACCGGGGCTCCATCTTCCTGGACGAAATCGGCGACCTGCCCCAGGCCACTCAGGCCAAGCTCCTCCGGGTCCTTCAGGAAAAGGTCATCGAGAAGGTGGGGGATCACCGGCCCATCCCGGTGGATGTGCGCATCATCACTGCCACCAACCAGAACCTTGAGGCTCTCATGGCCGCCGGACGCTTTCGGGAGGACCTCTTTTTCCGCATCAACGTCATTCCCATCCACCTGCCGCCCCTCAGGAAACGCCGGGAGGACATCCCCCTCCTGATGGAGCATTTTCTGGAACGCAGCGCCGCCAAGACCGACAAACCCATCACCGGACTGAGCCGCGAGGCCCTGGAGCTAATGCTCCGCCATGACTGGCCCGGCAACGTCCGAGAGCTCATAAACGTGATTGACTATGCCTTTGTCCTCTGCCAGGAGGGCGTGATTTTACCGGAGCACCTGCCGGCCCAACTCATGAGCGCCCCCTCCTCCCCTGCCCGGCCCCGGCGAGGCGAGGGCGCCGGAGCCCGCCGGGCCACCCGGGAGGACATCCTGGACGCCCTCAGGGCCGCCAACGGCAAAAAGTCTGAGGCGGCGCGGCTTTTGGGGGTCAGCCGGGTCACCCTCTGGAAGTGGCTCAAGGAACACCAGGTGCAGGTGGACACCGTCGTGCGCGAATAAGGGGCAGGGGAGCCGGCGTCTTCCCCGGCTGCTTCCCCTGCCCCGCGTCAGGGAGGAGAGAAGTTAAGGAGTGTTAGCGTATTGGGTAAACAGGTTCACGATTCCTTCCTGGGCCTCAGCCCGCCGGTTCGGTATCCAGGTTCAGGAGACCCTGCTCCCCCGCCTCTACCTTTTCCTGGCGCTAGCCCCTGTCCCCTGTCGGAGAGGGACTCTTGCGGGACTCGGCTCCCGCCTGGATTTCCTTGAGAAAACCGGTCCCGGGCCCGGTGGCGGGTGCACAAACCCCCACCCTGGCCGCCGGCGCCATTCTTACCACGACCGCGTCCGCCGCCGCGTCCACCGCCGCCGCGTCCCTGGCCGCCACCCCGGCGGCCTCCTCGGCCCTGAAATCCGCTGTCGTTCCTTTTTAACATGAGTATTACCTCCTTGCCCGCTGAGATGCGGGCCTGGTGATTATGTACAGGTTCTCGGCAGGGACCCGACAAATTCCCGCCGCAGGAAAGCCCCACACGCGGGGCACCTCACTTCCCGGCAGGGAATCCCGGGTTCGTGGGGCTGCCGCTCGCCGCAGACCGGACACACGCAAAACCTCGGCCCGGCGCCGCCGCCCCGTCCCTCACCACAGCCGCAATCGCAGCCTTGGCTCCCTTGCCGGCGCGGTCTTTGTCTTTCTGACATAACAGCTTCCTTATATGAACCTATGTTCATATATACTATAAGCCCTACCTTTCTCCCCGTCAAGAGGAAGTCCTGGGAAAATCCTTTGGCCTTGTGGGACAATTTGTGTTAAAAAGCACATATTCATTTCGGTGAGACAATGGCACAGGTACGCACCCGCTTTTCCCCCAGCCCTACCGGCGCCCTTCATTTGGGCGGAGCCCACACCGCGCTCTTCAACTGGCTCTTCGCCCGGCGCCACGGCGGGGTCTTCATCCTCCGGATTGAGGACACGGATAAGGAGCGCTCCGACGAGCGCTTTGTGGAGGAAATTCGGGAATCTCTCCTGTGGCTGGGTCTGGATTGGGACGAAAGTCCCTACCGCCAGTCCGAACGGCTGCATCTCTATAATGAATATATTGACCGCCTGCTAACCGCGGGGGCCGCGTATTATTGCGACTGCGATCCCGAAGAGCTGGAGGTGCGCCGCCAGAAAGCCCTGGACCGGGGTGATAAGCCCCGCTATAACGGCCACTGCCGGGAGCGGGGGCTTTCTTCCGGCCCCAACACCGCAGTGCGCTTCAATACCCCGCAGACCGGCACTACTTTCTGGCACGACCAGATCAAGGGCCACATCGCCTTTGAAAACCAGGAGCTGGATGACCTCGTCATCATGCGGGCCGACGGCATCCCTACGTATAATTTCGCGGTGGTGGTGGACGATATTACCATGAAGGTCACCCACATCATCCGGGGGGACGACCACATCAGCAACACCCCCCGGCAGCTCCTCATCTACCAGGCCCTGGAGGCGCCGCCTCCCCTCCTGGGGCACATGCCCTTGATGCTGGGGAAAGACCGCTCCAAGCTCTCCAAACGCCATGGGGCCCTGCCGGTCCTGGCCTACCGGGATCGGGGCATTCTACCCCACACCCTGAACAACTACCTGGCCCGGCTGGGCTGGTCCCACGGTGACCAGGAGATCTTCACCCGGGAGGAGCTCATTCAATATTTCTCCCTTGAGCACGTGGGCAAGGCTCCGGGCATTCACGACGACGAAAAGCTCTTGTGGCTGAACAGCCACTATTTGAAAAACACACCCGATCCGGAGTTGGCCCAGGACCTCGTACCGTTTCTGGCCTCCTTGGGCATCACCTCCCCTGACCTGGACTTCCTGGCCCGGGTGGTGGCCACCCTCAAGACCCGGAGCAAAACCCTGGTGGAGATGGCCGAGGCCGCCCGTTTTTACTTCCAGGACCCCTGGCCCTACGAACCCGAAGGGGCGAAAAAATTTCTCACCCCGGACACCGCCCCCTTCTTGCGTGACGCCAGCCAGGCCCTGGAGAATTTACCGGACCTGTCAGAAGCCACTTTGACCCAAATGCTCAAGGACCTGGCGGCAAAGAAAGGGGTCAAGCTGGTGGCCGTGGCCCAACCCCTCAGGGTGGCCCTGACCGGCCGCACCGCCAGCCCCAGTCTCACGGACGTCATTTCTCTGCTCGGAGTGGACAAAAGCTCCAAACGGCTTTCCCAGGCCCTTAACTTTATCGACCAAAGCAGCGCCGCATCAGCAAACTGAGCCCAAACCAGAGCAATTCTGAGGAGGTCATAATCCATGGCACATCATGAAACCCAAGAACCTCAAACACAACCCATAGCCGGGTACCGGAAAAAACAGGCCTTCATCTGCCTGCTGGTGTTTGTCTGCATTGCGGTGGCTTTTCTCGTGCCCCATATGTATGTGGCGCTGGGCGCCATCCTGGTAGCTTGCGGCCTCTGCGCCTGGGCCGCCAAGCTGCAGCCCGAACCGCCCCCCGACGAACACCACCATTAAAAGAAAGGTTTGCTTGGGGGAGGGGGCAGGGGGGCTAGACCTCCTCATCCCTCACCCAAACCGTCCTCCCCCAATTCCGATCCGGGAGCACAGGCTTCCAGCCTGTGCTAACACCGGCAAGATGCCTGTGTTCCCGGCT
>CBFDAH010000094.1:0-11237 GCA_965602785.1 uncultured Syntrophobacterales bacterium | reverse complement strand
GATAAATTTCACCAACTGGGGCAAGAAGCCGACAGGCATCCTCATACGGCATCCCACTGACTCCCTCAATCCTTCCCCGTACTTATTCCACCATAACCTCCACTGCGTCGCCCAAACCGTCGGGTCCCACCGCGGTGAGGCGGTGCCGGCCCCGACTCAAATCCAGGGTTAGCTCATACGGTGGGCCGGTGGCGGCCTCCTCCTCCCCGTCGATAAACCAGGTGACCTCAGGAAAGGGCGCGCGGCAGTTGGCCTTCAGGGTGAGGCGCAGAGAATCGGCCCCGGCGGGAAGGAGAAAGCGGTCGCCGCTGAAGGGATAGGTGATGGCCACCAGGGGCGCCTGAGCCGGGGAGGGAAGGCGGCGCCGCAGTCTTTTCCCACCGGCGCTAGCGAGGCCCAGGGTGACCTTGCCTCGATAGGCGGGGAGAGCGGGACGGGCGGGAACCATGTCTTCGTTTCGGGGAAATACCCGCTCCAGGTCCTGGGAAAAGCCGGCCAGGCGGAACCTCCCCTCCCCTCCTCTGCCGTGGCGCCTCTTCAGCCAGCCCGCGAAGGAAGTGGGCATGCGGTGCCAGGGCTCCCGGAGGTTGTGATAGCTGCAGAACTGGGTGGGGGCGGTGCCGGCCAGGAAGAGTTCCCCGCGCCGATGGGTACAGCCCGGCCCGGGAACCAGCCCCGAAAAAGCGCACACCGTCTTACTGATGATGCCTTCGGGACGGGGAAAGGTTGCGGGCGGTCTGCCTTCAAAGACCACCCGGGCCAGGTCGGTGACCACGGGCGCCGCCGCGGTGGAGCCGCTCAACGTGGCAGTGGGGCGGCCGCTGAAATTCCCCACCCACACGGCCAGAGTGTACTCCGGGGTGTAAACCACGCACCAGCAATCCCGATAGCGAGTGCTGGTGCCGGTCTTGAGGGCCAGGCGGTACAGGGGATTCATGGCCTGGGAGCCCCCGAAAATCCGGCTTCGGGCCAGGGGGTCGGCCAAGATGTCGCTGACGATGTAGGCAGCCTGGGGGGATAAGACCTGGACCCCCACCTCTTGGGGTTCGTCAGGCCTCAAGCGCAGAGGCCGGTAAACCCCGCCGTTGGCCAGGGAGGCATACGCCGCGGCCAACTGCAAAAGGGTCACCTCGGGGTTTCCCACCACCAGCCCCAGACCATAGTGCTGGGGACCCCGCTCCGGGTGGTTGATGAGGTCCAGCTTCATCAGGGTGTCATAGTAAGCCTTTGGCCCCACCTGATTGAGGAGATGCACCGCGGAGAGATTGAGAGAGTTACCGAGGGCCTCCCGGAAGGACACCGGCCCGTGGGCAGAGCGGTCGAAGTTGGCCGGGATGAACTCCCCCCGGGGAGTGCGGTAGCGCCGCTCCACATCCTCTAGCACATAAGCCGAAGTAAAACCCAGATCCAAGGCCTGGGCATATAGAAAGGGCTTCAGGGTGGACCCCGGGGAGCGCAGGGCCGCGGCGCCGTTGTTGAACCCCTGGCCCCGGGGCCCGTAGCGCTGGGAGCCCACCAGGGCCAGCACCCCGAGGCTCCGGTTATCCACCACCACCGCCGCAGCCTGGGAGGCCCCGCCCTTCTCGAGACGGGCCCGGTGGGAGCGGACCACGGCTTCGGCCCGGCGCTGGAGAGAGAGGTCTAGGGTGGTGCGGAGCTGCCTATGGCCGGTCTTCACTGACCTCTCCCGGTCCAGAACCAGTTGGACGAAGTGGGGGGCCCGGAAGGGGAAGACCGGGGCCCGCCCGCCCCTTCCCAGGAAAGCCAGGGGTTCATCCCGGGCGGCAGCCAACTCTTGGGGGCTGAGGTAGCCCAGGCGGGCCATGCGGCCCAGGATCCAGCGCTGCCGAACCATAAGCCGGGCATGCCGGGGCCCGTGAGGACGCAAAGCTGTGGGAGCCTTGACCAGCGCCGCCAGGAGGGCCGCTTCCGCGGGGGTGAGCCCGGCGGCAGGTTTGCCGAAATAGGCCCGGGCGGCGGCCTCCACCCCCACGAGGTTCCCTCCCAGGGGCACCAGGTTGAGGTAGCACCGCAGGATCTTTTCCTTGGTGAGCTCCCCCTCAATCCTCAGGCTCCGCACCATTTCCACTGCTTTACGCCGAAAGGTGCGGGCTCCGGGGTAAGCGAGGCGGGACAGTTGCATGGTGAGGGTGGAGGCCCCCGAGACGATGCGCCCGGCTGCCAGGTTTTGCCCCGCGGCCCTCAGGACCGCCACCGCGTCCACCCCCGGATGCTGCCAGAAGCGCTGGTCCTCCGCGGCCACGAAGGCCCTCACCACCAGAGGCGGCATCTCCCCCTCCGGGAGCCTTACCGCCCTTCGGTCCTTGCCGTCCAGGACCAATCGGAGGGTTTCACCTTCCCGGTCCAGCACCAGGGGGCCGGGCTGGGTCGCCAGGGCGCCATGATCGAAGCGGGAAACCTTCTCCAGGTAGAATGCCCCGAGGGCAAGGCACCCGCAGAGCATAAGCCAGCAGCCCCAGCGATAAAGAGTGCGTTTCCGAGCCATCAGCGCCCCTTGATGCTCAGCCGGCTCTGAGGGGTAAACCCTTGCACTCCGGGGTTATACATGGCCGCAGCCCGGGTTGACGGCATAACAAAATCACCCTCGCACACGGCCCGGGCATAATACGCGAAGCGGTAGGTCCCCGGGTAAACCTGGTCCCGGAAGGCCAACACCCGGTCCCCCCGAATCTCGAAGTGGTTGGGGAAAAAGCGGATGGCGCCGTCCGGGGTGATATAGTCCCGGAAAGCTCCCTTCTGGGTTGGGGTAGGCTCTTCTGTTTTGAGAGCGCTGTTCACCGCCACCAACCCGGCGGGCAAGGGATCGTCCAGCACTACGTAGCGCCTCGCTAGACCCTGGACATCCACCACCAGGGTGACTTTCACTAGGTCCCCCACCTTTATTACTTCCGAGCCGTCGGTGTTCTTGACGGTCTTGGCTACCTTGAAGCCCCTGCCCTCTCCCTTCTTTACCAGGTCCAGCCGGGGATAGGTCAAACCCACCTGATAGAGCCAGGTGCGGGATTTGGCTCCTTTGAGGCGCACCACCGGCTTTTTGAGGAGGGCCCGGGCGTCCAGGGTAATGCTCTGCGCCCCCCCGGCATCCCAGCTAAGCTCTTGAGCGGGGAGGCCGGGCTGGCTCGCGGTGACCTTGCCGGGCTTCTCCCGGAAGGTGGCGCCCTTGAAGTATTCCCCCAGAGCCAGGAGGCACCAGCCCGTGTCGCTGGTGGAAGTCCAGATGCCCTGGCGACCCAGCCCCCCCAGGAGGAAAAGGGCCGCCTGCCGGGTGGCGGGGTCCTTGGGCATGATGGCCTTGGCCGCCAAGAGCGCCAACGCCGGCCCCCGAAAGCGCGCCTCAAAGCCGTCCACCACGAGCTCATCCCGAACCTGGTCCTTATCCCGGCCTGTCAAGATAGGTTTCAGATAGGCCGCGAGCACCTTCGAGGAGCGAAAGTTGGCCAGCTTGGCCGCCAGGATAAGCAGGATTTTGCCTTCCCTGGTCAACCCTGGATATTGCCGTACTACCTTCTGATAAAGGCCCTGGGTCAGCGCCCCGTTCTGGGCCAGAATGTAGCAGGCGAAAGCCCGTTCCAGGGGAGTAGCTTTGCCGTAGCGCGCTTTTTGCGCCAGATACTTGAGACCTTTGTCCAAACCGGTCTTGGGAACGGCTAAACCCTGGCTTTTGGCCACACTCAGGGCCGCCATGGCATAGAGGGTGCCAAAGGGGTGGGCATAGCGCTTTCCCGGCCAGTAGCTAAAGCCACCCGGAGCGGTTTGCATATTCATAAGGCGATTGATGCCGCTTAGGAGAAATTTGTCCACCTCGTCCGGTTTGATCCCGGTGATGAGGCCTTTTTTAATGAGTCCCCGGAGGGCCGCCAGTCCGAGAACCCCGGAACTGACCTGCTCTACGCAGCCGTAGGGGTAGTTAAGGAGGTAGCGGATGGGCCGGGTGAAGCGCAGGAAGGGCGTGCCGGCCAGGGTGAGCACGGCCTGGACCTCCACGAGGTTGACCTTTTTCGCATTGGCTCCGGTGAGGTAGGACGGCAGAGGAATTTTCACTACGGCATTACCGTTGAAAGAGCCCAGGACTGCGGCGCTGTCACGCACGAGCCCGGAGTTAACCTTCAAGGAAAGCTCCACTTCATCTTTCTGGCCCTGGAATTCCCCGGAGAAACGGGCTTTGGCTTTCCCGGCCGCAGTAGCCTCCCCCGTGACCTTGAGCTTCCGGCTGTCCTTGGGGCCGAGCTGGCCGGTGGTATCCACCGCAGCCAGGCTGAGACCGCCTTCGGCCGCGGCGTGGAAATTCACCGGTCCCTGGGCCCCGGTTATATTCGTGGCAGCCACCTGGAACTTGAAGCGGTCCCCCCGGGTGAAAAAGCCGGGTAGGCCGGGCTCCAGGTAGAAGTCTTTCACTGCGGTCAAAGGGCGCTCCACACTGGCGAAGCGGCTGCCCCGGTCCAGGGCTACCGCGAAGACGCGGTAGCTGGTGATATTGTCCGGCAGGGTGAAGGAAACCTGGGCCTTGCCCTGGGCGTCCGTCATCACTTTCGGGTTGTAATAGGCCACCGCCTTGAAGCGCCGACGCAGCCTGGCCACGAGGTCCGCGGAGAGACCGCCGCCCCCCGTCAAAGGCTCCACCCGGGAGGGATAGAAGGGAGTCTGGTGGACAAGGAGAGAGCGCAACTCACCGGTGAAGACCGCCAGGGGCAGGTCAAAGCGGGTGAGCTTTTTCAAAGTGGGGGTTTTATAGCCCGTGAGGGCCAGGACCGCCTCGTCCACCACCGCCAGGGCTATTTCTGCCTCCAACCCTTGCCCCTTGGGGGTAGTGGCCGTAAGGTCCAGGGTCACCTTGGTCCCGGGCCGGGCCTTCAGGTTCTCGACCCCGGGGCTGATCTTGACCTCCAGACCCTCCACTTCTTTGAGGACCGCCAGGTTGAGGTTCCCCCAGACGAAGCTGGGAGCCTGGGTGTCATAGCGTCCGGGCAGGACCGGAAAGTCCCCCCGGGGGCTCAGACCCAATACCGATACATAGATATTGGGGCTGTACCCAGCCTTGATGGGGAGAGGCAGAGTTTTGGGGCCCTTGCCACCGGGAACCACCTGGTGCTGCAGTACCCCATCCCGCTCCAGGGTGACGAGATAATAGGAGACCGGTCCCTTGGGAGTGAGATGGAGATTGGCGGTTTGCCCCGGCTTATAGGCCGGGCGGTCCGCCCACAGACCCAACGGCTGGTAGGGAAGGTCCCGTTCTTCCTGGGGAACGTAATCCCAATCCACCTTGACCAAGGTGGCGGAAGTAAAGCTCCTGCCTTTTGCGTCTGTATAGGTGAAGGCCAGGAGGTAACGGCCCCCCTGGGCGCTGTCGAACCGGAAGGGGGCCTGCCCCTCTTTGAGAGTCAGATTGCTGGCGAAGGCTCTGCGCCAGGTGACCTCGTCGTCCCAATAGACGTTGCCCTGTTCATTACGCTTGGCCACATAGGACCAGGTCCGCTGCAAAACTTCGCCCCGGAGAGTACCCTGGGTGACCTTTTTCCCCTGGCGGTCCAGCACCACCACCTGGAGTTCGTGTTCTTCCCCCACCTGGAACTTTCCCCGGTGGCGGCTGATGCCCACCAGGAAATCCGGTTCCACCTGAAAGACTTTGCCGCCGGCTGCGGCCCGGCCATCGAAGTCCACCACCGTGGCCACCACCGAGAGACCCTGACGGCCACTGAGGACATGGCGGTCCAGAGGAAACTCCACCACCGCCTTGCCGTTTTCGTCCAGAATGGTCTGACCGCTTTCGATGAGACCCCGCTTTTCCTTGGCTTTATACCCGAAAGTAAAGGTATCGAAGCCTGTTACCTGGTAGTTGGTGGGGGCCTGGTTGATGCGCCAACGCACCTGGCCGTGCTTCACCGGACCCCCGGCATAATAGGCCCCGCTGATGACGATCTTGACGAATTCGGCCTGGTGCGGCCGGTTGACGTAGTTTTTATCCTCCCGCTGGAAGCGTTCAAAGGCGATCTCAGTAAAGTGGCGGGGAGGCTTGAACTCCTGCACCTGGAAGGTGGTGGTCACTTCATCTGGGGGGCCCTTGGCGCCGCCCTTTCTTTGCCCATCTTCATGCTCCGGGTCATAACCCCGGCGTTTGGGGGGCTTGGTGGAGGGCTTGGCATCAGGGCCGAAGCGCATGGTCAGGGTGTAGGTGCCCAGGGCCCAGTGGGGCTGGGTCGCCATCTCCCCGGCGGCGGTGCCGAAATCCGAGAGGTCCATTACCTTGACAAACACCCGCTCATCCCGGGGATTGGTGACCTCGAAAACGCCCTTTCCTTTGGAAGGCGGCAGGATGGCCCCCTCACGGTACTCCCGCACCGTACCCTTAAAAAAGACCTTTTCCCCGGGCCGGTATACGCCCCGCTCGGTGAAGACTTGCCCCTTCATGTTCTGGAGCCGCTCCGACCCACCCACGTGCCAGACGTTCCTGGGTTTGAGGTTGCCTTCCGGCTTGACCTGGATGTAGGACACGTCCCCGGCCCGGCCGGCCAGGAGGAAGGTAATCTCCCCCTTGTCCACCCGGCGCTTCACCGGTTTGAAGCTCCCCAGTTCCTTGAGGGAAAAACCCTCCAGTTCCCGGGAGGAGACCTTCAGGATGCCGCCTTTGTCCGTTTGACCCAGAGGGAAGACCTCGAGCTGGCGGGTGAAGGCCAGAACCTGAACACCGGCCTGAGGGGCGCCGGCCTTCAGGGAGGTAACCCAGAGAAGGAGGCTTGGGCCCCCGATTTTATAGGTCAGGCCTAAGTCGGTGATGCGGAAGATGCGGGGCTGGGTGGCCGCCCGGCTGCCCTCCTGGTTGTCTCTGACCCGGACGAGCTCCAGGGCCCCGGCCTCTTTCTTCTGGCGGAAGCCCAGGGGCAGGGACACCGCCAGGAGCCGGTTTTTCTCTCCGCCGGCGGGAAAGAGCTGCTTCTCCTCCAGGGGTATCGCCACAAAGGGAGCATAGGCGCTCTTCCCCTGGACCAGAGGGTTGAGCTCTTGGGCGGCAGTGCGAAGCTGATCCAGGATGCCTTTCAGGTCAGAACCGGCCCTCTCCGCGGCCAGGGCCTGGGGCAACAGGAGGGGCGGCACCCGCACCCCCTCCAGGTACACGTCCTTGACATTCAGAACTCGGACGTGCAGAAGCTGCCGACTGTCCCGCTCGATAACCCGCTTATTCTTCACGAATTCCACCCGGGCGGGGCGGTTTGGCATCATGAAGGTGGTAACGGTGGGGACATAGGTGCGGCCCTGCACCTTGAGGCCGTCTTTCAGGGTTAAAAAGTGCCCGGCCCCATATTTGAAATTGCCTCTGAGGGTGAGGACCCCCTCGGGGCTCACGGTGGAGCGGTGCCATTCCAGCTTGATCCTGGGAAGGAGGCGCAGGTGGGCCCGGAGGACGTCCAGGGGCACAGGCTGACTGAAGAACACCTTGACCTCTTCTCGGGCGGCGTCGGGCTCCATCTTCTTGATGGTAAAGTGCTTTTTCGGGTTGAAGGCGGCCGCCGCGACGGCCCTGGCAGGATTTTTGGCGCCCCGGCCCTGAGCCGCAGCAGGCTGGGTGGCAAAGCAGACTGCGATGCCCATCACCAGGAGAGAAAGCCACGTAAGGTGCACGGGCGTCTTCAATTTCGGAAAGCTTCGGACCTTGAGGGTGGTGCCCCCGGCGCTATGACGTGGCCTATCCATGCACTGACCCCTTCCCGTTTTTATCCATCATAATCGAAAACCGAGACCCAATAAATAAATTAATCTGCCCGGGCGCTCACTTTAGCACAACCACTCCGGCACGACGATGTCTGACAGAACCCGGGCTCTAGTTGAGGATTCAGAAAAGGAGGGAATATCTTGGGCTTCTTGAGTTAAGAGACTACAAAAACCGGCAACGCTGTTGGAATTTAGGGAGGAGGGAGAGGAGTTAGGGAGGCGACGGAGCATGGTCAATTCATGATCGCTTCCTGCTTCTCCAGGGGCACGGTGATAAACACCTGGGTGCCATGGCCCGGTCGGGAGGTGATCTCCAGGCGGCCGCCCAGAGAGGACAGGCGTTCCCGGATGCTGAAGAGGCCGTAACTGGTAAACTTGCCTTCCTCGGCCTTCATTTCGTCAGCGTCGAAGCCCACTCCGTCATCCACTACCTGGAGCTGCAAGTAGCTACCCTCTTTAGAGATAAACACTTCCACCTGGTTGGCCTTGGAGTGCTTGATGGCATTGGTCAGAATCTCCCGCACCACCCGGAACACCAGCACCCGGGCCGCCTCCCCCAGGGGTTTGGGTTGTTGGTCCCGACGCACTGCGATTTTCAGGCCGTGCTGGGTTTGCATCTGCTCGGCCAGCCATTCCAGAGCGGCTTCCAAACCCAGGTCATAGAGAACGGGAAGGCCCAGTTCGAAGGTCAGCGAGCGGGTGAAGTGGATGGCCTGGCTGATAAAGTCCCGCACCTCATTTACTGAAGCCTGGGACTCCGCGGAGGAAGCCTCCTGGCGCAGGGCGCCCAGCTTGATCTGGGCTAGGGCCAGGATCTGGCCGATGTGGTCGTGCAGGTCCGCAGCCAGGCGGCGGCGTTCCCGTTCCTCGGTGAGGGAGAGATCCGAAGCCATGGCCCGGAGGCGCTCCTGGTAAGCACTGATCTCGGCCTGGGCTTCTTTCTCCTGGGTGATGTCCGCCACCATGGAAACCACGAACTGGGGGTTCCCCCGGGCATCCTTGATCACGGAGATGTGGTTGCTGCCCCACATCCAGGTGCCGTCCTTCCGGCGGTAGCGCGCCTCCCGCTGGTAAAAATCCCGCTCCCCCCGGATCATCTCTTCAAAATACATTCTAGCGGTGGCAACATCCTCAGGGTGCAGGATGTTGGAGAGACCAATACGCCGCAGTTCTTCCAGGCTATACCCCAATATCTGGGTGGTAGCCAGGTTGACGTCCAGGATCTCCCAGTCCAGGCTGACTATGCCCACCCCTATTGGCGCGCCCTCGAAAACAGTGCGGAAGCGCACTTCGCTTTCCCGCAGGGCCGCCTCAGTACGCAACCTTTCTTCGATCTCCTCCTGGAGCTGACGGTTGACCAGAGTGAGCTCGGAGGTGCGCTCTTCCACCAGTTTTTCCAGATGGTCCCGGTACTTACGCAGCTCCTCCTCCACCCGCTTCCGCTCCCTCAAGTCCACGTCGATGCTGAACATGAGCGGCTCGTTGCCTTCGAGGCACACCACCGTGTGGATGGTATAAATCGGCACCCGGGCCCCGCCCTTGGTGAGAAGGCTTATCTCTCCCGAGGGCATGATCTCCCCCGAGAGAGTGCAGCGGGCCCCCATTTCAAGGCCCTGGCTGAACATGCGCCTGAGTTCCGGGGGATATATCAGGTCCCCGAGGTTCTGGTCCACCGCCTCTGTGGCGGTATAGCCATACAGATCCTCGCTGGCCTTGTTCCAGTAGCGCACCGTGCCGTCATTGGCATAGCCCTGCACGGCCACCCCGGGGAGGTACTCCAGGAGGTTGCGGAACCGGGCCTCACTCTCCTGGAGGGACCCCTGCAACTGGAGCAACTGGATCAGCTTTTCATTGAGTTCAATGTTGAGGACATGGATTTCGGTGAATTTCTTTTTGAGAAGCTCCTTGTCCTTCTCCAGTTCGTCAATAGTATAGTTGAGGGCCCGCCAGGGGACCAGAATGTTGAGAAACGAGTCTTTCAAAGAATACCGCTTGATCCACTTGAAATGATACTCGCAGCACTCGTCTCCCTTGAAATAACACTTGGGCTCGTCCAGGATGGCCGGCGGCAGGTTCCAGATGGTGGGGATACCGGTGTAGATGCCCTTGTTGAAAAGGCAGAAGTCAACGGTGGCGGCAATGTTTTCGAACCAGTGGAGGCGGATGGAGGCACTGTCCCGGGTGGTATTCAGGAGTTCAATGCTCTTGTTGCGATTGAACTTGTCGTTGATTTTCTGGACCCGTCTCAGGCTGCGGCGGGGATTGCGGTAGGCAAAAAGGATGATGCGCTGGATGTAGCCCAGCTTTTTTCGGGCGGCGGAGTCAAACCCGATCTTGAAGGCGATGTCGTCTTCCCCGCTGACCTCCCGGGCATTCTCAAACATCTTGATGACCACATCACTGGACACCCAATTGTTGATCTCCATCAAAAAATTCTGGGGCTCGGCGAGATTATCGATTTCCGGGCCCAAACCGGTGAAGAGACGACTCACTTGTTGGGGGGCGTGCTCCTGGAAATATTCGATGATGGCTCGGGTGTTTAAGCAGCTGTGGTGCTTTTCCATATCACGAGTCAGTTCGTTTATAGCATTCTGTCAAGCGCCGTCTCATACCCCCCCTTAACCATTCCCTATCGATTTGACTGCGCCAGCAGAACGTTTAAAAAAGGCCTCGGGCGTAGGCCTGAAAACAGGCAACACCCCCTGAACTTTCAAGGGTGCTCCCCTTGGAAATTGAGGTGGCCCGGAGAACTTATCCCCAGGTGGCTCGGGCTGGTGAACAAAACCGCATCTTCTGAAAAGGTGGGGTCGGCCTCCCGGGAATTCCCTCCCATTTTTATCACCATACCATATCTAAACGGAAAACATAAGAATTCCCCTCTTGCCAAGCTGTCCGAGGTTTTCTGTCAAGCTAAATATTATATAGCAAAAGATGGGCCAAAACCCGCTCCTGGTGACTCTAAATTCCTAAGGGTATCCCTGGCCGTGGGAGTCGGGAAATGGGCCGTTAAGATACTTTTATTAATAATTTCTCAATGTTATACAAAGCATGGGGGTCAGAAATTTAAGAATTGACAATTCAGGGGAATTTATTGACATTTGTCAGGGAATTTCCTATAAGATAGCAAGGATTTTAGCCACCAACAACCAGGGTAAGCCCTAAACGGCCTGAAACCCTTCCTATCCCTGTTGCCGCTCCGGCCAGGGAAAGGGGTTAGTATGTTTAAATAAAAGCTAATTCCCAAGGAGATTCTCATCTAAACATAATTAACTGAAATCCCGAGGGAATGGAGAAGGAGGTCATGCTTATGTTGCCCGGTATCAGATTCCCATGGAAGTTCTCGCTAAATTTAAGCAAGTTCTGCCAGGCCAGGGTGAATGTCTTCCTCTTTCGCTTCCTGCCGTTTTGCGTGTCCAAGTGGTATCTGGCCTTGGTGGGAAAAATTTACTACTTGTTTAAACGGCGAGAGAAAAAGCTTATTCAGCGCACCATTAGACACGTCTTGGGCGGTG
>CBFDAH010000093.1:0-11288 GCA_965602785.1 uncultured Syntrophobacterales bacterium | reverse complement strand
GCGTCGCTGCTGGTGCTATCAAGTTGCGACTACTTTGCTTCGCCGCCCACCTTTAATCTGGATCATTTTAAAGCATACAATATAAAAATTATCAAAGCTGAAAAACCAAAAGATGTAAGTGTTCAGGATCAGTTTATTGAAAAACTTGTAAATAAACCTATAACCATAAGTCTTAAAAAAATAAAGTATTTTGCCAATCCCGTGAATAAAAATGGTGAGAAAATAAAGGACAAATTTGCCCATTTAGCTTGGTATCCTATTCTTAAAGACAAAGAGCGGAAAGAAATTAAATACCGTGTAAAATATAGTAATCAGTTTACAGGATTTAAGGTTAACGAAATAGTAGTCCATAAACTGAGGGCCCTCCTGGTACCGTCTGAGAAAATAATAAAGAACAGTAAATTCCCTGATAAGTTGGATCATTATCTTTGTTATCAGGTAGTTGAGGGTTTTGACCGTGCTAAGCGGCTCACCCTCGTCGATCAATTCCCTCCGGAGGTTAAGACTGCGGCTGGAGGGCCGACCTACTTTTGTAATCCATGCTCAAAAAATGGCAAACCGATTAACAATAATGCAGACCACCTTGCGGTTTACGTTCTCGGTACAGGCAAAGCAATAAATAAGGATATTGTAATTAAAAACCAGTTTACCGAACAATCCCTTAAGGTCGAAGACCAAATATTTTTATTTGTTCCCTCGGATAAAAGTGACTTTTTTCCAGACTCTGGCCAACCGGGCGATTAAGAAATGCCGGTCAGTAGGGTAGGCACGACCAGCTATCTCCTGTTACTCCGGGGCTAGACAGTAATACCGCACCCCCAGGGTTGGCCAGTTTCAGGCTTACCCTGGGTTTTTCTTTGGCCCTCTGCCTCGCAAAGTTAGCTTGGCTGTCTTGGTGTTCTGGGGAGGGACGCTACGGCGGTCTTGCCTGGTTCAGCAGTCTTCAGTTCTTTCCCCAAAATTTTTCTTTTGAGGACGCAATTGTTATCCTCTGGCCCAGAGAAGTGGTATAAACTTTGGGTCAGCTCAGAGAGTTTTGTAGTACTCTTGATATCGGCTGGTCACATGAGGAAAAAGGGGAATTCATGAAACATTCACACCAAAAAACGCCCCTGCGAAGCCTGCACAAAGACTGGCGGACATGGGTAGTCATTGGACTCATGCTGGCGGCCATGGGCATATATGTGTTGACCCTGGATGAATCCATGGAGCCGGGCATGGCTTCCCAAGGGGAAATCCCCGCGGCGGCGCCGGCCCAGCCTGCCAAATAAAATCTTTCCACAAGGCCATAGTTGACCAGAGGCGGCTAAACCTGAAGAGGGAGGCTCGGGAGACATGCCCACGCGGTCTCCCTGAAAAAGAGGCCGCCAGGGCGGTTGGCAGAACAGGATTTTTAGGGTATAAAAATAAAAAGAGGGTCTGAACGTGCAGTGCTTTACCACCAACATTTCCTGTACCCTGGACCAGAGGTGCGATGTTTACCGTCCGCACCCTGAGCTTGCCACCTTTATCTCAGGCCTTTTCCGGGCCCTCTTTAATACCTGCGTAGTAGTAGGTTATCGATCATGACCCGCGGGCAAAGCTATCAACAAGGCGGCCTGCGGGCCGCCTTTTTTTATGGGCGGGGCCGCCCCGGCCCCAGAGGAGGTGAGGCAATGTCAGGAGTATAAGGGCATGGAAGCAAGGGAAGGGAAAGCACCGCCGGAAGTGCTGGTTTTTCAAAGAGTTGACAAAACGGCTTTCTTCCATTAAAGATGCCGGTATATTAGGAAAAAAATTTGGTATCAGAGGCACGCTATGGAAGATCGGGATTTGGCCCTGATCCAGGCCTGGATCGAACGGGACCCGGAGTTGAAGCAGCACATGGAAGAGCACAAGGACTTCGAGCGGCGCCTGGAGGAGTTCAACCGTAGGCCCTACTTAACGGCCGAAGAGACCCTGGAGCGCAAGCGCCTCCAGAAACTCAAACTGGCCGGCCGGGATAAGATCGAAAAGATCCTGGCCAAATATCGAGACAAGGAAAACGTCCCATGAAATTGACCGGTGCCAAAATCATCCTGGAATGTTTGAAGCGGGAAGGGGTGCAGCATATCTTCGGGTACCCCGGCGGAGCGGTCATCGACCTTTACGATGAGCTTACCCGCTGCCCCGAGATCACTCATTACCTGGTGCGACATGAGCAGGCCGCAGTGCACGCCGCGGATGGGTATGCCCGGGCCTCCGACAAAGTGGGGGTGGCCCTGGTGACCTCCGGCCCGGGGGCCACCAATACGGTGACCGGCATCGCCTCGGCCTACATGGATTCTATTCCCATTGTGGTGTTTACCGGGCAGGTGCCCACCGCCCTCATCGGCAACGATGCCTTTCAGGAAGTGGACATCGTGGGCATCACCCGGCCGTGCACCAAGCACAACTACCTGGTGACCGACATCAAGGACCTGGCCCGTACCATCCAAGAGGCCTTTTACATCGCCCGCTCCGGGCGGCCCGGGCCGGTGCTGGTGGATCTCCCCAAAGACGTTCAACAGGCCAGCATAAAGGCGGTGTTCCCCGAGGAGATCAAGATCAAAAGTTACAATCCCACGTTCCACGCCAATCCTCGACAGGTAAAACGCGCCCTGGACATGATCCAGCAGGCCAAGCAGCCGGTCCTCTATACCGGGGGCGGCATCATCCATGCGAATGCGGCGGAGGAGCTCACCAAGTTCGCCGAAGCTCTGCAGATCCCGGTGACCAGCACCCTCATGGGGCTGGGGGGATTCCCAGGGGTTCACCCCCTGTGGATGGGTATGCTGGGCATGCACGGCACCTATTCTGCCAACATGGCGGTGGCGCAGTCGGATGTCCTCATCGCCATAGGAGCCCGCTTCGATGACCGGGTGACGGGCCGGCTGGACGCGTTTGCGCCCCACGCCAAAATTGTCCATGTCGACGTGGACCCCAGCTCCATCAGCAAAAATGTGGAGGTGCACATCCCCATCGTGGGCGACTGCCGGGACGCTTTGCACCAGCTCAACAACCTGGTAACAAAGCTAGAGCGCAAGGACTGGGACTCCGAACGGCAGGAATGGCTGGAGAAAATCAAAGGCTGGCAAAAGAAACACCCTCTCAAATACAAAAAATCCAAGGACGTCATCAAGCCCCAGTTTGTGGTGGAGAAACTCTGGGAGGTCACCCAGGGGGACGCCTATATCACCACGGAGGTGGGGCAGAACCAGATGTGGGCGGCCCAGTTTTTCAGATTTAAGCGCTCCCGCCACTTCATGACCTCCGGCGGCCTGGGAGCCATGGGCTACGGCTTCCCCTCGGCCATGGGGGTGCAGGTGGCCAAACCCAATGAAATTGTCATCGACATCGCCGGGGATGGCAGCATCCTCATGAATATCCAGGAGCTCACCACCGTGGTGGAAAACAACCTGCCGGTGAAGGTGGCCATCCTCAACAATTCCTACCTGGGCATGGTGCGTCAGTGGCAGCAGTTGATGTACGAAAAACGATACAGCTCGACCTGCTTGTCGGCCCAGCCGGACTTCGTTAAGGTGGCCGAGGCCTTCGGCGCCGTGGGCCTCAGGGCCACCAAACCCGAGGAGGTGGAGCCGGTGATCCGGGAGGCCATGGAAACCCCTCGGCCGGTGATCATGGACTTCGTGGTGGACCGAGAAGAGTGTGTCATGCCCATGGTGCCCGCTGGCAAAGCCATGCATGAGATGTTACTGGCATAGGAAGGGGGAGACATGGGAGCTCAAGAACAAGATCGCCGTCATACCATCTCCGTTTGGGTGGAGAACCTTCCCGGGGTGCTCTCCCGGGTCACGGGCCTTTTCTCCGGCCGGGGTTTCAACATCGAGTCCCTGTGCGTGGCCGAGACCATGGACCCGGAGGTCTCCCGAATCACCCTGGTGACCAGCGGCGACGAGCAAATTACCGAGCAAATCATCAAACAACTGAGGAAACTCATCAATGCCGTCAAGGTGGTGGACTTGAGCGAAGTGGACCACGTGGAGCGGGAAATGGTCATGGCCCGAGTCAAGGCCGAAGACCGCTCCCGGCCCGAGGTGCTGAGGATCGCCGACATTTTCCGCTGCCGGGTGGTGGACGTTTCCCAAAATACCTATACCCTGGAGATTACCGGCACCCGGGAAAAAACCAATGCGGTGCTGGGCCTCCTCAAACCCCACGGCATCCTGGACGTGGTACGCTCCGGTGCCCTGGCCATCCAACGCGCCAAAAAGGATTGAGGGTCCTGAGGGGAGGGCCGGTGGAGCGCGACTCCCCCGCCCTCCCCTCAAACTCCCCTCCCAACCCCCTTTGACCGGGAGCACAGGCATCTTGCCTGTGCTCCAGAAGTTTGGGGTTGGGGGAGGGGGTTTGGGGGAAGGGGCAGAGGTCCAGGACCCCTGACCCCCTCCCCCAAATCATATCCAGGAAAGGGAAGCCATGAAGATTTACTATGATGCGGATGCGGATTTGGGGGTGTTCCAAGGGAAGAAGGTGGCCATTATCGGCTTCGGTTCCCAGGGGCATGCCCAGGCGTTGAATTTGCGGGATTCCGGGGTGGACGTGGTAGTGTCCGAGATGCCGGGGACGCCTAATTATGAGGCGGCGCTGCACTATGGTTTCCAGCCGGTGTCGGCCCAGGAGGCCGCGGCCCAGGCTCAGGTGGTGCAGATCCTGACGCAGGATCATGTCCAGGCCCAGCTCTACGAAAATGACCTGAAGCCCCAGATGGGTTCGGGGAAGACGTTGTTGTTCTCCCACGGCTTCAACATTCACTACGGCCAGATCTTGCCGGACCCCGCCATCGACGTGGTTATGGTGGCCCCCAAGGGCCCCGGGCACCTGGTCAGGAGCGAATACGAGAAGGGAGCCGGGGTCCCCGCCCTGGTGGCCATCTACCAGGATTCCTCCGGGAAGGCTTTGGCCACGGCCCTGGCCTATGCCAAGGGCATCGGCGCCACCCGGGCCGGAGTGTTGGAGACCACCTTCAAGGAAGAGACGGAAACCGACCTATTCGGGGAGCAGTGCGTCCTGTGCGGCGGCGTTTCCGAGCTGGTCAAGGCCGGCTATGACACCCTGGTGGAGGCGGGCTATACTCCGGAAATCGCTTACTTCGAGTGCGTGCATGAGCTCAAGCTCATCGTGGATCTCTTCTACCAGGGCGGCATCAGTTTCATGCGCTATTCCGTCAGCGACACCGCGGAGTTCGGCGACTACACCCGGGGGAAGCGCATCGTCACCGAGGAAACCCGGGAGGAGATGCGCCTCATCCTGGACGAGGTGCAGTCCGGGGAATTCGCCCGGGAGTGGATCCTGGAAAATCAGGCGGGACGGCCGGTGTTCAACGCCCTGCGCCGGATCGAAGCGGCCCATCCCACCGAGGAAGTGGGGAAAAAGCTCCGCTCCATGATGGGCTGGCTTAAGAAGAAGTAGGTTGAGGTAAGTTGAGGGGAGGGCCGGGGAGCCTAGGGCGGGTTTGCAACCCGCCCCTACACGCCCTTGGGCACGGCAAGCCGTGCCCCTACAACTCCTCGCCCCTTTCCTCTTAAACGGTACTACGGGCAACCTGCCCGCAACTGCACCGAGGCTCTCCCCCAGGGGAGATTTCTTTTTTTGGGATTACTTTTCGAGATTTCCTTTAAGTAAAGAACTTGCTAAACTGAAGATTATGAATCGCGCTGACACCCTGGGCCAGGGACTCATTGCAGTTCCCGGCTATCCTTTCATTTTCATCGCCGGGGGAGTGACCCTGGCGCTGTTCTTTTTTGAGTGGAAACTGCTGGCCCTCCTGGGTCTGGCGGCCACGGCGTTCCTGGTTTATTTTTTCCGAAACCCCGAGCGGGCCATTCCCGGCGACGCCGCGACCATTGTGTCGCCGGCGGACGGCAAGGTCATTTTGGCGGACGAGGTCCAGGAAACCGAGTTTCTCCAGGGCCCGGCCCGGCGGGTGGCGGTATTCATGAACGTCTTCGACGTTCACGTCAACCGGGCGCCGGTGGCCGGCCGGGTCATCCTGTCCCGGCACCGCGCCGGGCGCTTCCTGGCCGCCTTCAAGGAGGAGGCCCATCAGGTGAACGAGCAGCAGGCGACGCTGTGGGAGATGGAGGGAGGCCACCAGGTCCTGGCCGTGCAAATTGCCGGCCTGCTGGCCCGGCGCATCGTTGCAGGCGTCAAGGAGGGGGACGTCCTTCCCAAGGGCGCGGCCTACGGCATGATCTGCTTCGGCTCCCGGGTGGACCTGTATCTGCCCGCCGATTGTGCTATAATGGTACGGGTGGGAGACCGGGTCAAGGCCGGGGAAAGTATCGTGGCCCGGTGGCAAAAGGAATAACCAGAAAAACTACCCGAGATCAAGGAGGCATGCCCCGGGCGAAGCGAGCCTAGCCATGGCCCAGACGAGAAAGATTCGGAAGATCCTGAAAAGCAGACCCACCATCGAAGGCGCGGGGGTACATCTCAAGCGGGTATTTGGCTTCAGCCAGGTCCCCCTCTTCGACCCGTTTTTGCTCCTCGACGATTTCCGCTCCAACAATCCGGACCACTATATTAAAGGGTTCCCCTGGCACCCGCATCGGGGGATAGAAACCATCACCTACGTTCTCCAGGGAGACGTGGAACATGGCGACAGCATGGGGAACAAAGGGCTGATCTCCTCCGGGGACGCACAATGGATGACGGCCGGCAGCGGGATCATCCATCAGGAAATGCCCCAAGGGGACCCGGAGGGGGTGATGTTGGGTTTTCAGCTGTGGGCCAACCTGCCCCGATCCCAGAAAATGATAGAGCCCCGCTACCGGGACGTGAAAAACGGACAGATACCGGAAGTGGTGCTGGAAAACGGCGTCACTATCAAGATTATCTGCGGCAGGGTGGGAGATAGCTCAGGGCCCGTGGAGGACATTGTCATCGCCCCGGAATATTTAGACGTAACGGTTCCTCCGGGAACGGAATTCATTCATCCCACCAGGTTCGGGCACACCGTGTTCACCTATGTCATCGGGGGGAAAGGTTTTTTTTGCCAGGAGAAAACCCCTTTTGCTTATGAGGCAGAGGGGGTAAACTATTTTGATATGCAAAGGGAGCCCTTCGTGGGTGACGGGAGTGTGGTTCTCTTTGACCAGGGCGATGAGCTCATGGTCTCCACGGAGGACCAGGCTGTCAGGTTCCTGCTGGTATCTGGCCAGCCCATCGGCGAATCCGTTGCCTGGTATGGCCCCATCGTCATGAATACCAACGAGGAATTGGAGATTGCTTTTGAAGAGTACCGTCAGGGGATTTTTGTAAAGCATAAAACGTAAAATAATTTTCATCTTAGCGCCGAGGTAAAAGCTGGCCGCAGTGAGTAAATCATGAGGCGGCCGGGGAGGAACTCATGGCATTCCGCAAGAGGCGCAAAAGGAAAGACCGGCGCAAGTTCCGGGGGACCTACCTGATCCCCAACCTCATCACCACCGGGAGCCTCTTCGCCGGTTTTTACGCCATCGTGACTTCCATCAGCGGCCGTTATGAGGCTGCCGCCATAGCCATCCTCATCGCTCTGGTGCTGGACGGCCTGGACGGCAGGTTGGCCCGCCTGACCCAGACCACTTCGGGTTTCGGTTTACAGTATGATTCCCTGGCCGACCTGGTGGCCTTCGGGGTGGCCCCGGCGCTTTTGGTCTATCTCTGGGCCCTGAAAGACTTCGGGCGTTTCGGCTGGGTGGCGGCCTTCCTCTTCGTGGCCTGTGGGGCCCTGCGGTTAGCCCGCTTCAACGTCCAGACGGGCAGTATCGACCCCCGGTATTTTAACGGCCTGCCCATCCCGGCGGCGGCCACCTTCGTGTCCACAGGGATTTTGTTCTACCTCCATATGGGGGACTGGGCCCACCTCCGCCACATCTATGTCCTGGTGATGATTTACGTGCTCTCCTTTTTGATGGTGAGCAATCTCAAGTTTTTCAGCTTCAAGAAGCCGGACCTGTTCAAGCGCCATCCTTTCCAGACCTTGGTGGCTGTAGTGCTGGTCTTCGTGGTGGTGGCCACCGAGCCCTATGTTATGGGCTTTGTCCTCATGTTCGCCTACGTGTGCTCCGGGGTCATCAGCACGTATTTGTATTACCGCCAGCGGAAAGTGCCGGATAAAACCGAAGAGGAGACCCCGACCCCCAAGCCCTCCAATCCCTGAGGCCAGCCTGCGCTTCCCACGTCAATGCCCATGCCCCAGCCTCTGACCAAAAGAAGAAAAATTCTCTATAGCGTCGTCACCTTTTTCATTATTGTGGTCGCCCTGGAGCTGGGCCTGCATGCCATCGACTTCGTGGCAACTCGGGTGAAGCAGAAAAGCCCCGGCCAGGGTCCCTTTCGCGGCCTCTACCAGGGGCAAAAATGGGCCCCCGACCTGGCCCGGGAGTCGGATAAACCCCACCGGGACCAGATTTACCATCAGTATCTCACCTGGATCTCTAAGCCCGCCAAGGGTAAGTTTGTCAACATTGACCGGGAGACGGGCCGCAAGACCTGGAACCCCCCGGACCTCCCCAAGGATGCGGCTGCCGTTTTTGTCTTCGGGGGGTCGGCGGCTTGGGGCCAGGGCGCCCGGGATGATTACACCATCGCCTCCCAACTGTCCCGGTTGCTAAACGCCAGGAAACCCCGGTTTCGGGTGTATAACTTCGGGGAACCGGCTTTTACATTTACCCAGGGGGTGTTATATCTCATCACCCTGTTGCGGCAGGGACACCGGCCCAATTTCGTCATTTTTTACGATGGCTTCAACGACGTCTACGGGGCCTACCAGTCGGGCAAAGCGGGCACCCTGCACAATGTGGAGCGCAACCGGACGAAGCTGGAGAAAAAGCCCCGACATCTTTACTGGCAGGACGTTAAGGAATGGTTGGCAGAAAACATTTACCTGTACAACAAGGTGATTAATAAGATTTACGCCCACTTCCACCCTCAGAAGCGCTACCGGGAAGCCGGCGCCAGCCTCTCTGACCAGGAGCTTAAGACCCTGGCCGCCGGAGTCGTCCACTACTACGCCCAGTCCCTGGACCTCCTGGACCACCTGGCTAAAGCCTATGGCTTTAAATATGTTTCCTTTTGGCAGCCGGCCTTATTTACGGAAACCAAGGTCCTGCCGCAAGAATTCAAGGTTGATGAGCGCCTGGGGGACAGGAAGTTCGGAACCATATACCGGTTCACCAACCAGTACCTGGACCGGCAGACCCTGCGCCATTTTCACAATATCGCCGACACGGTGAGCACCAGGCCCCGAGCCTGCTACCTGGACCTGGTGCACATGACGGAAGAGGGCTATGGTATGGTGGCGGAGCGCATCTACCAGGTATTACAACAGAAATCTTTCCTAAGCGAGCCCGGCTCTCCGGGAGGGTGATCAGACTGACGGTCTAGTGGCCCAGGGGTTAAAAAAACAAACCGTGCCAATCTGCCTGTCGTGGCAAGCAAGAAGCCTGCCTGCATCGCTTCCCCCTCAGGGGTTCAAGACAGAAATGATAAATTTTTCTGTGCCGTTCTTGCTATTTTCAGGAAATCTTTGTAAAAGTAACTAGTCATGATTATCAATTTTTATCTCCACCCAAGACAGTCCCATCCGAGCCGGTTTGACCGCCGGGCTCTGGGCCTTTTTTTAGCCTGCGCTTAGGCGACAGGCAAACTCATCCCCTTACAATTCCAGAAAAAGTGTTCCATTGACTGTGACAATTAGTCACGGTGCTGATATATTTATTTGTTTAGTAGGAGGAAGAGTTATGCCCGAAAAAGTATACATTTTCGACACCACGCTCAGAGACGGAGAGCAGACGCCGGGGGCCAGCCTGAACGTTGATGAAAAGCTACAGATCGCCCGCCAGCTGGAGCTCCTGAACGTGGACGTCATCGAGGCCGGGTTTCCCATCTCCTCCCGGGGGGATTTCGCGGCGGTAAAGGCCGTGGCCCGGGAGATCCGGGGAGCCCAAGTCGCGGCCCTGGCCCGGGCCCAGCTCCCGGACATCGACGCAGCCTGGGAGGCGGTGAAGGAGGCCACCGAGCCCCGCATCCACACCTTCATCTCCACTTCGGACATTCACCTCAAGCATCAGCTCAAGAAGAGCCGGGAGGAGGTCCTGGAACAGGCCGTGGCTGCGGTGAAGTACGCCAAGAAATACTGCGGCAATGTGGAATTCTCTTCCATGGACGCCGGCCGGAGCGACCTGGCCTACGTGGCCCAGATGTTCACCGCGGTCATCGACGCAGGGGCCACCACAGTGAATTTTCCCGACACGGTGGGCTACACCATTCCCCATGAGTTCGGGGCCATGATCAAGTACCTGGTGGAACATATCCCCAATATTCATAAAGCCATCATTTCGGTACACTGCCACAACGACCTGGGTTTGGCCGTAGCCAATACCCTGGCGGCCATCATCAACGGCGCCCGCCAGGCGGAGTGCACCATCAACGGCATCGGTGAGCGGGCCGGGAACGCCTCCATGGAAGAGATTGTCATGTCCCTGGCCACCCGCAAGGACCTCTTTGACTACTACACCGAGATTGTGACCCAATACATCTGCCCCATCAGCCGCCTGGTGAGCAAGCTCACCGGGGTGGTGGTGCAGCCCAACAAGGCCGTGGTGGGGGCCAACGCCTTTGCGCATGAGTCGGGCATTCACCAGGACGGGGTGCTGAAAGAGGCTAGCACCTATGAAATCATGACGCCTTCCACCGTGGGCCTCAAAAAGTCCAGCCTGCCCTTGGGGAAGCTCTCAGGACGCAACGCTTTCCGGAACAAGCTCCAGGAGATGGGCTATTACCTGGCCGACGATGAATTGAACCGGGTTTTCGCCCGCTTCAAGGACCTGGCCGACCGGAAAAAAACGGTCTTTGATGAAGACCTGGTGAGCCTCGTCGAAACCGAGGTCATCTACAAGTCAGTACCGGAGCATTTCCGTCTGGAGGAGCTGGTGGTCCTCACCGGCACTATGGTGAAGCCCAGCGCCACGGTAAAACTCAAGGTGGGGGAGGATATCAAGAACACCTCGTCCTTCGGGGACGGGCCCATCGACGCCACCTATAAGGCCATCACCAGCTTGGCCCATTCCAAGTGCAAGCTCCTCAAGTTTTCGGTCTCTTCAATCACCGGGGGCACCGAGGCCCTGGGGGAGGTGGCTGTGCGCCTGGAGGACGAAGGGAACATTGTCACCGGCCAAGGGGTGGACTCTGACATTGTTACGGCCAGCGCCCGGGCCTATATCAACGGCCTCAACCGACTCAAATTCGCCAAAGAAATGGGCCCCAAACTGGGGAAACCCGAGGAG
>CBFDAH010000092.1:0-11457 GCA_965602785.1 uncultured Syntrophobacterales bacterium | reverse complement strand
GGAGGGCAGGGACCTGAGGTCCCTGGCCCTCCCCCCACGTCCTTCCATCACACAATATACTTTGTGCTTCCTAGAACAATCATATATAATCAACCAGTTGCAAGATATTTTTCCACAAGGCGGGGTCGGGTGATGGCAGTTTTGCAGGTGGAGTATCTGGAAGAACTCACGCCGGAAAGGCGCGACCACCTGCTGAAGCGCTCCAAGACGGACGTCAGCCAGGTCCTGGAGGAGGTGCGCGCCATCCTCACGACCCTCCAAAGGGACGGGGACGCCGAGAGCTTGCGCTGGCACCGTCAGTACAAATCCGACCTGACGGTCTCGGAGCTGGAAGTAACTCCCGCCGAAATCGAGGCCGCCTACCAGAACCTCGACCCCAATGTGCTCACGGCCCTGAAAGTGGCGGCCGCCAACATCGAGGCCTTTCACCAGGCCCAGCGGGACCGGGAGATGTGGGCGGTGGAGGTGCGGCCCGGCATAACGGCCGGCCGGCTGGTGCGGCCCATCCCCCGGGTGGGCTGCTACATCCCCGGCGGCCTGGCCAGCTACCCCAGTAGCGCCCTCATGAACGTCATCCCGGCCAAAGTGGCCGGCGTGCAGGAAATCGTGGCCTGCACCCCCCCCGGCGAGGGCATGGCCCTCAACCCGGCCACCGTGGTGGCGGCGCACCTGGCCGGGGCACACCGCCTCTTCAAGCTGGGCGGCCCCTGGGCCATCGGCTCTCTGGCCTACGGCACCGACACCGTGCCCCAAGTGGACAAGATCGTCGGCCCGGGGAACAAGTACGTCACCGCGGCCAAGCTCCTGGTCTTCGGCGAAGTTGACATCGACTCCCCCGCCGGCCCCAGCGAGGCCCTCATCGTGGCGGACGACACCGCGGAGGCCCGGTACGTGGCCGCGGACTTCCTCTCCCAGGTGGAGCACGACCCGGACGCGGCCGCCGTACTGGTCACCCCTGCCGCGGACCTGGCCCAGAAGGTGGTGGAGATTATTTTAGCTGAACTCCCCGCCCTCCCTCGCCGGGAGATCCTGGAGGCCGCCATCCAAGACTACTCTGCGGTCCTGGTTACCCGGGACCTCCCGGAGGCCCTGGACTTCGCCAACCGGTATGCTCCGGAGCACCTCCAGATCATGACCCGGGACCCCTTCGCGGTTCTCCCCATGATCCAGCACGCCGGCTCCATTTTCCTGGGCGCCTTTGCCCCGGTGCCGGTGGGGGACTACGCCAGCGGCACCAACCATGTGCTGCCCACCGGGGGCTCAGCCCGCATGTTTTCGGGTTTGAGCGTGGACGATTTCATCAAGAAGCCCACGTTCCAGCACCTCTCCCGGGAGGGTCTGGCGGCCCTGAGAGAAACGGTGGTCCTCCTGGCCGAGACCGAGGGCCTGCCTTTGCACGCCCGGGCCGTGGCCGAGCGCTTCCGGTATGCCTGAGATGGGGGTTGCCCTAGTCAAGAAAACGCCTACAGAGTGCTCAAAATCATTTGATAAATTAAATTTGATATAATACAAAGCAGTAAACCATTCCACATTTTTTGAGCATCTTATGTCTTCTCGAAAATCTTCTCTCCCCAGCATCACCCCGGCGGAAATCATCGCCGACGTCCAAAAAATGCCCAGCCCCCGGACCATCGACATCGACAAAGTGGGGGTGAAAAACATCTCCTACCCCATCGTGGTCCTGGACAAGTTCAACGGCACCCAGCACACCGTGGCCCGCATCAACATGTTCGTGAATCTGCCCCACCGGCACAAGGGCACCCACATGAGCCGCTTCATCGAAATCCTCTCCGAGTGCCGCCGGGATATCAGCATCAGGAACATCGAGACCATCCTGGAGGAGACCAGGAAGCGCCTTCATGCCCATAGCGCCCACATCGAGATGACCTTCCCCTACTTCATTGACAAGGTTGCGCCGGTGAGCCTGTCCCGGGGGCTCATGGAATACATCTGTACCTTCACGGGGTCGTTGGACGGGGACGGTCTCATCGACCTGGTGGTGGGCATCACTGTGCCCATAACCACGCTGTGCCCCTGTTCCAAGGAGATCAGCCAGGTGGGGGCTCACAACCAGCGGGGAGAAGTCAGGGTGCAGGTGCGCTTCAAGAGGTTCTTCTGGATCGAAGACTTGATCCGGTTGGTGGAGGAGTCCGCTTCCTGCGAGGTCTACGCCCTTTTAAAACGCCAGGACGAGAAATTCGTCACGGAAAAAGCTTACTCCAATCCCATGTTCGTGGAGGACGTGGTCCGGGAGATCGCCCACCGGCTGAGGCAGGATCAAAACTTCACCTGGTACGCGGTAGAGTCCGAAAACTTCGAGTCCATCCACAACCACTCCGCCTACGCCTACGTCGAATCAAACCCCCAGTTTTACCGCTAACTTTCGGACATCAAAGAACGGCTCGGCCTCGCAGGCCTTTCCTGCCGAACTGCCGACGTTGGCGCGGGTGGGTTCTCTTGCCCCCCTGAGGCGGGAAGGTCAGGGGACCGCCGGCCCTCTTATCCAAAAGCTCAAGACCATCTAAAAGCATAAGTTTCGCATAACCGGCGGGCAAGGGCGCGCCGCGCAATTGCCAGTCCCCCCAGGTAGTCTGAATAGCTGCCATTTTTGCCGATACGCTGACTCGATTTCATGATTGATTAGCCAAACAGCATTTATCAGATAGAGTCAAAAAAGCAGATCAGACAGTAATTCTCCCTCTAATTTCTTTAAAGTAGTCTTTGATGGTGTGTTGTCCGTAAGTCGGAGCGACCATGTCCATGGCTAGGACTGTCATGAAAAACTCGATAGGACCGTATGTTTTAACCGAAGTGAACATCCTGGCAAATTTCATTATCAGGTTTAAGATCCAAAGAGGAATGTGAGTTATCTTTGCTTTTTTCTCCAATACTTCAAAAGCTTGCGATGCGATTTCATTCTGTGTAAGTATCTCAGGGCCCCCGATATCGAACTCTCCCCCGTTCGAGCCTAAACGCTCGACGCAGGCCTTGGCCAGATCTGCTCCATGAATGGGATTGGCCCGGTATTCATCATTGCCAAATAGATAGACACGTCCCCTTTTGGCCATATTGAAGAATTCCCTCATGTCAGAGAAAAACCCGTTAGGACGAACTATGATATGTTCAAGATCAGCCTCTTTCAGTTCGTCCACGAAGCTTTCCTTGGCCTTAACGATTTCAAGATGGCGCAACTTGTTTGCATTGAATACGGAAGTACACATGAACTTTGAAACATTTTCTGCACTCGCTTCATTAAGTATATTTTTATTCCCTTGATAGTCAACATCCATATAGGTGAGGCCGTCTTTTTGTCTTGTAATACCAAGAGATGAAAAAACTATATCAATATTTTTGCAAATGTCTTTTAACGTTTCATGTTGTGTAGCCTCACCGATAAACACTTCATCAACATACTGCCTTACCGGGGTTATTTTTTGACTGTCACGACTGAGCGCTCGTACCCAATACCCCTGACTATTAAGTTCCTTTACAATGAACTTGCCCAAATAACCTGTAGCGCCTGCTACAAGTACTCTTTGTTTTGGCACAATATTTTATTTCCTATGCATAACAATTATGCGGTGTTACAACTGGCGCGTTTTTCGGGCCATTTATACCACGCCCTAAAAGGGCGCAATAAATTGCGCCCCTACATTTCTCTTGATGAACGTACCTTTTTGACGACAACTTGCTATTAAACCACTTGCCCGCCGCCGGAGGCCACTATCTTCACCTTCAGGAGTTCCTTGGGTTTGCCCGGCTTTTCCTCCGAGCGCTTGACCGCCACCACCAGGTCCGTCCGCCCCCCTTGCCGCACGATAAATTGAAAGACCACCCGGGCCACCGCTCCTTTAGCCCCGATGGAGGATTGCAGGCTTTGC
The DNA here is from genome assembly GCA_965602785.1 of uncultured Syntrophobacterales bacterium. GTDB lineage: Bacteria > Desulfobacterota > Desulfobaccia > Desulfobaccales > 0-14-0-80-60-11 > JBGSLA01. The sequence goes on along the minus strand of CBFDAH010000092.1, from coordinate 7,576 downwards.
CCCACCATGGCCAGGATCTGGGGGTTGAACTCCGGGGTCACTACCTGCTGGCCCCCCTTCAGTTTCAGGTCCACCACCAATCTCTGACCCACCTGAACCGTGAAGGTTTTACCAGAGTCTTTTTCCTTGATGACTATCGGTTTCGGTGCTGCGGCCAGCCCAGCCGGGACTGTCCACAGCATCACCCCCAGCATGACCAAAACAATTACCCACCTGAATTTCTGTCCAGTCATAAGTCGCCCTTGAAGTCTCTCGGGTAGGCCAGGCCCAACCCGTCAGAGAAGGAAAGGAAATTTTTCAACGTAAAACTCTGGCGCAAACCTCATCTGTCATTCGAAGTGAGGCGCCGAATTTCTTCTGTAGAGATTGGCCGGTCGCCTCGCTTCCCTGGCAAGACAGGTGAGGTAACGTTTCCCGAGTCCTGAACTTGCTCATACCGCCCAAGTCCCAAGCTTTAACGGACCACCTTGATCTTCACCTTTAGGTAATCCTTGGACTGCTTCTCCCAGTGACGCTTGATGGGAATCACCAGGTCCGTCTGGCCCGCCTTGAGGCCGGTGAACTCATAGATAACTCGACCGAAATCTCCCATCAGACGGGGGTCTTTACGCGGTTTGCGGCGCTGGCCCAGGAGCTTCAGGACCTTGCCGTCATACTTCGGGGAGAGGACATCATAGCCGCCGTCCCCCGGGTGCCGCAGGTCCACCACCAGCTTCTGGCCCACTTTCACCGTGAACGTCCGGCCCTTGTCCTTTTGGGTGATGACCACAGGCTGGCCCTGGGTCCACCCCGTGGATGGCCAGAGCAAGGCCGCCAGGCAGAGGACCGCCAGCATCATCCGGCAGTTTTTGCCAGTCATTTCACCTCCTGAAATTGGATGATCCCTCAAAAACACGCGCCTCCAGGGGAAATTTCGTTCTTGTAGCCATCTTTTGGGAGGATGCATACCCAAAATCCCCTTGGGGATTGGGAGGAGAAAGGGAAAAAATAAGGCACGAGATGCCCCCCACTTTGGCCAGGCCAGGCAGGATGAAACGGTGTGTAAGGAGGGAAACTTATATTCCCCTTGGAATTCGGCAGGCTTGTCCTCCCTGGCAGGAGTGTCTGCGGCTCCCTGAAAGGGCATGCCGGGTGGAGTTGCCTGCTTGTTAAAGACGGTCCCGTCCGGCCGTCAGGACGAACTCGAGCCTCCCTTACCCTTTGCTCTCACCCTGCTCCTCTTTCATGAGTTCCCGGGCCTTTTCCATCAGGCGGTGCAGAGTTTCATCCACCCTATAGTTCACCGTGTCCGGTTCCCAGGCGCCGTCCGGGAGGCGCTTCCCGGCGGGCAGGCCCGTCAGAAGCTCCAGGGCTTCATCCGCAGTGCCCACGGCCCAGACGTGGAACTTGCCATCCTGTACCGCGTCCACTATTTCTTTCTTGAGCATCAGGCCCTGGACATTGGCCTTGGGGATGATGACCCCGTGGGCGTTGTCCAGCCCCCGGGCCTTGCAGACTTTATAAAAACCCTCGATCTTCCAATTGACTCCGCCGATGGGCTGAAATTCACCCCGCTGGGAAATTGAACCGGTGATGGCAATGTTTTGTTTCAGGGGCGCGTCCGCCAGGACGGACAGCAAGGCCAGCAGCTCTGCGGCAGAGGCGCTGTCCCCCTCCACCAGACCATAGCTCTGCTCGAAGGTCAGGCTGGCCGTAAGTGTCAGGGGCTTGTCCTGAGCAAAACGGCTCCTGAGGAAGCCGGAGAGGATCAGCACCCCCTTGCTGTGGATATTTCCAGACATCTTGGCTTCCCGGTCGATGGCCACTACCCCTTCCTTCCCCAGGGAGTAGGTGGCGGTGATGCGGGTGGGGCTGCCGAAGGCATGGTCTCCCAGGGCATAGACGGACAGACCGTTGACCTGCCCCACCACGCTTCCCGTGGTCTCGATGAAGAGCATGCCCTCCTCGATGAACTGGTTAAGCTTTTCTTCCGGGAGATCGGAGCGGTAGGTCTTCTCCTGGATGGCCCGGGCCACGTCGGTGCCGAAAATCACCTCGTGGGTGTTGGAATGGGCCCAGAAGTTGGCCTCCTTGACCACGTCGAGGATTTCTTTGAGCTTCAGCGTCAACTTTTCTTGATGCCCCGTGAGCTCCTGGGCGTGCTCGATGAGGCGGGCCATGCCGGTCTTGTGCACCGGCATAAGTTTTTCGTCCTGGCAGTAGCTGGCCACCAGACCGGAGAACTCCTGGATGTGATCCGGGGTCTTCTTCATTTCCCAATCGAATTGCGCCTTGATTTTGAAAAGCTTGCCGAAGTCCTCGTCATAGATATACAAAAGCTGGTACAGGTGAGGGTCGCCGATGAGAATGACCTTGGTTTCCAGAGGGATGGGTTGGGGCTCGAGAGTCCGGGTGGCAATGAAACCCAACTGCTCCGCCAGGTCCTCGATCTTGATCTCCCGCTCCTTCAGGCAGCGCTTCAGGGCCTCGTAGGAGAAGAACCAGCGCAAAAGATCCAGCACGTTCAAGATAATGTAGCCGCCGTTGGCCCGGTGGAGGGAGCCGGGGCGGATGAGGGTGAAGTCGGTGACCAGAGCCCCGAACTGGGCCCGGCGCTCCACCCCCCCGAAAAGATTGGTATAATTGGGATTGCCCTCACGGATTACCGGGGCGCCCTTGGTCGCGGAGTTGTCCACCAGAACGTTTACCTGGTACTGGGTGAAGCTGGGCTCGGGCATCGGGAAAGGAAACGGGCTGGGCGCAGTAGGCCTTCTCTTCAAGTCTTCAATGTTTTTGAGAATGTCCGCTTCCACCTCCCGGAGGTACTCCACCACCGGGGAATGCTCCCGGTACTTTTCCACCAGGTCTTCGATATACTGTCCCACGGCATACAGAGCCATATCCTGATCCATCTTCTTTTCCGATTCCTGGAACTCTTTCTCCATGCGACGGATCTTGTGGATGGCTTCGTTCATCTCTTCGTGGAGGGTGTTACTGCGCTGGCGCAGGGCTTCCCGCTCTTCTTCGCCCAGGGCTTTGAGATCCTCCTCACTCATGGGCTTGCCTTCTTTGCCCGGGAAGAGCATGAGGCCCGTCTGGGAAATATTGAGGACAAAGCCTTCCTGGTTGGCTTTGGTATCCAGTTCCTGGAGGATGGTATTTCTGGATTGGGTGAACTGTCGCACCAGGGCTTCCCGGCGGTTGGCATACTCCTCGCCTTCGAAGACCTCGGGCACGTGCACCTTGAGGTTGGAAATGAGCTCCTCCATGTCAGTCTTCAAGGTTCGCCCCTGACCGGTGGGGAGAACCATGGACTGGGGCCGTTCCGGATTCTTGAAGTTGTGGACATATAAATAATCCGGCGGGCAGGGCTCTTGAGCGGCCAGCTCCCGCACGTAGTCCTCGATGATCTCGGTTTTTCGGGAGCGAGGCGGACCGGCCACAAAGATATTATACTCGTGGTCCTTGATCCCCAGTCCGAACTCCAGGGCCCGTTGAACCCGGTCCTGGGCCACCACCTTGTATTTCAGCGGTTCTAAGTCCAGGGTGGTTTCAAACCCGAGCGTCTCTAAATCGCACTCGGAACGCAGGTTTTCCGGTTTCAGTTCCCACAAGTTCCCAGACATTGGTCCTCCTCAGGTTTGCTGTGCAGCCAGTTTGCCATGATGGCCTACCTGGAAAATAACATCCTCTTGGAAGTAAAGTAAATAGGATGGTGTGGTGTGGCGTAAGGAAAAATTTGCCTTGGTGACCTGTTCAGCCATGGGTCATCCTCCGACAGTCTCCAGTCCTGGAGGGGTCAAGGCGCAAACCCGGGGGTTGTGGTAACCCGGCCCCTCCAGTTGAATGGTGGTGTGCTCCAGGCCGAAGCGATGGGCCAGCAATTCCTCCAGCTCCCAGGTAAGGCAATCCCTGTCATACGTATCCGAAAGCACCACATGAACGCTCAAGGCGAAAAGTCCGGAAGAGATGCTCCAAATGTGCAGGTCGTGGATTTCCTTGACGCCTGGATGGCCTTCCAGGGCCCGGGTCACCTCCGCCAGATCGAGGTGTTTGGGCGTGGCCTCCATGAGAATGTCAGCGGCTTCCCAGACGAGCTGCCAGCTGCCGATAATGATCAATACGGCAATGACGGCCCCGGCCAGGGGGTCAAACCAGTACCAGCCTTTGAAGTAAATGGCCAGCCCTGCCGCAATGGCGGCGATGGAGCCCAAAGAGTCGGCCAATAGATGCAAAAAGGCGCTCCTCAGATTGAGGCCCTGGTCCTTGGTGGGATAGAGGATAGCCACCCCGAAGAGGTTGACCAGAAGCCCCACTCCGGCGATGATTATCAGGGGCAGACTTGCAATGGCGGGAGGTTGAGAGATTCTTCCGTAGGCTTCAAAAATAATATAGGCCGCCATGCCCCATAGGACCAGGCCGTTGACCAGGGCCGCCAGGATCTCCAGGCGGTGGTAGCCGTAAGTCTTCCGGGCGGTGGCGGGCTTGCCCGCATACATCAGGGCCAGGAGGCTCAGCCCCAGGGCGGCCACGTCGCTCAGCATATGGCCGGCATCGGCGAGCAGGGCCAGACTGTTGGTGAGGAGACCCCCTACCAGCTCCACCCCAAAAAAGATGAGCTGGGAGATAAAGGCCAGAAAAAGGCGGCGCCGACTATGCTGAAAGCGGTGGGAGTGTGAGGGAGGATGGGCGTGGTTGTGGCCGTTCATGCCTCGTCCACGTGGATGTCCAGAATCTGGTAGGAGCGCCGCCCGGCGGGAGTCTCCAGATCCACCCGCTCCCCTCGGGTCCGCCCCATCAAGGCCCGGCCCAGGGGGGAAGCCGTTGACAGCCGGCCCTCCTGCGCGTTGGCCTCCACCGGCCCCACCACCCGGAACTGCTGCTCCTTACCGCTGGTCAGGTTGAGGATGCGCACCCGGCAGTTGAAACGTACCCGGTCGGGGGGCAGGTTGCTTCCCACCAGCACTTCGGCGTTGGCCAACACCTGCTGGAGATATTCAATGCGCCGCTCCACCCGATGCCGCCGGGCCAGGATATGCTGAAAGTCGGGGTCGTTCCTGCCCCCCCACTCCGGCGCTTCCTCCAGGATTTCATGAACCAGAATGGGGCGCTCTACCCGGGCAAGTAACCTGAGCTCCTTCAGGATTTCTTCATAGCCGGACCGGGTGAGAAGGATTTTTGCCATAATCCTGACATCGGCGCGAGGTTGCCATTGACCTCACAAAAAAAACATGATTTCTTAGACCTTCCGTCCTATTCTTACCGAAAAAGGGGGGTCAGGTCAATACAGGCCCGACGTGCAGCGTGGATTCCCCTCGGTCGACAAACACCTAAGCCACGGTTCCTATGTTCTACCGCCTGACTCCTGAGCTGGTTATCCGCTCCCCCTGGCGGCCCTTTCGGCCCCGGCACGGTGAGCACTGCCTGGTCCTGCGGGGCAAGGGCGTCTTCCCCCACTCCCACCCCACCACCCACCTCTGCCTGGAACTGCTGAAAAAGGCCCTCACTTCCCGGCCGGGTCCGGTGGTCCTGGACGTAGGCTGTGGCTCGGGGATTCTGGTCCTGGCGGCCCTGGCCCTGGGTGCGCCCCGGGCGGTGGCCGTGGATATTTCCAGGCGGGCGGCCGCCGCCACCCGGGATAACGCTACAAGCAACGGCCTGCTGCCGCGCCTCACCGTGGCCCAAGGGTCCACCGAGTGCTTGCGGGGGCCCTTCGGCCTCACCCTGGCCAACCTCCCCTGGGGCGTGCAGTTGGCAAAGGTGGAGGAACTCAGCCGCCTGGCCGGCCCGGGCGGGGTGCTCATCCTCTCCGGCTTCAAGGATACCCAGGAGGAACCCCTCCGCTCCAGCTACCAGGAGAGGGGATGGACCCTTCAGGAGCGCCGCGAACGGGATGCCTGGGCCCCAGAACTTCCTCCGGAGCTCAGCTACACCTGGGTGTCCTGGCTGCTGGCCAGGCCCTTATCTTGATAGGCATGATACTGCAGGGAAGGGCCAGGGTGGCGCCATCTCCTGGCCTATAAATGAGTTCTCTGGCCGGAAGGACCCTGTGAGCCCTGCCGGGGACACGCCTGGAGGTCAGGGACCGGGAACTGACAAGACAGGATTTATCTTCCCCCTCAGGGTGCCGTTTTATAATAAAATTGGCCAAGATTGGGGCAAAGTATCTCCTCCAATACCGGCGCCATCACCTTATCCTTCGACAAGGGGGACAGATGCCGACCTTCCTGGCTGCTGCGCCCTTCCGGACCTGACTCCGGTGGTCTTTTCCCTCCCCGTTCGGGGAGATTAGAGATCCCACCACTCTCCTTTTAGTGGTGGGGCTGGCGATCTTTATACTTTGGGCCTACTGGTCTCTGAGATCCTGACCCCGGGGGCCCGGGAGAACCGTTGCTCACATTCTTGGCATAAAAACCATGACCGGAAAAGTTACTCAGATCCGCATCCAGGGCAACCTGGTGGGGCTTTCTGGACTTAAGGAGGCCTTCCAGGAGATGGCCGCCTCGACCCTGACGTCCACGGAAATTCTCCAGGAGGAGCTTTTCGTCCGGGTGGCGAAGCACAACTACATCCCCCGGGAGGCCAGGGAGTTTTATAAAGACTCGCTCTGGCGAGAGTTCCGACGCTTTCAGGGGGAGGAGCTGCCCCCAGAGGTGTCCGACCTCCTGGAGGTGGTGGTCCTGGGGGCCGGCTGCTTCGGGTGCCAGACCCTCTACCAGCAGGTCATCGAGCTGTTGGCCCAAAAGGCAGTCAAGGCGGACGTCCAATACATCACCGACCCGGCCCGCCTCAGGGATTTTTCGGTGCCGCACCTCCCGGCCCTCCTGGTCAACGGCCGGGTGGCCCTGGCGGGGCGCCTGCCTGACCCGATGGAACTGGAAGGGCTGGTGCTGGCCGGGAACATCCACCAGGCCGGCAGCCCCCCAGAGTCGGAAGAAAACTGCCCCTGTTCGTGATGACAGAGACTTGAGGCTTTCGCCACTACTTTTGGAGAGTGAGTGCCGGGGTTCTTGGACCCCAAACCCTCCCCCCCCCAAACCAAGGTCTGAAGCCCATGACCCGCCTAGGAAAAGACAGGAGAGCGTATGCAATACCAGGAAGGTAAGATCGGCCGCATCTTTGCGGTGAGGTTGGAAGACGGGGAGCGCCTGCCCGATACCCTGGAGGCCTTCGCCCGGGAACAGGGCCTCGAGGCCGCCATGGTCATCTACGTGGGCGGCGCCAAAGGGGGCAGCCGCCTGGTGGTGGGGCCGGACGCCACCCGGGAAGACGCCATCGTGCCCCTGGTCCACACCCTCTCGGGCATCCAGGAAGTTCTCGGGGTGGGGACCCTCTTCCCCGACGACAAGGGCAATCCGGTCCTGCACCTGCACACCGCCACCGGCCGGGAGGGCGGGGCCACCGTGGGCTGCAGCCGGGCCGGGGTGGATGTCTGGCTGGTGGGCGAGGTCATCATCCTGGAAATTATGGGAACCAAAGGCGCCCGACTCCCGGAACCCCCCAGCGGCTTCAACCTGCTGCAATTCAGGAAGTAATTGAGGAGAGGGCCGGGGGAGCGCGGCTCCCCCGCCCTCCCCTCAAACTCCCCTCCCAACCC
>CBFDAH010000091.1:0-11555 GCA_965602785.1 uncultured Syntrophobacterales bacterium | reverse complement strand
CGCAATTGAAGCTTATGAACTTATTATGATTGTAGACAAAGACTTAAAGAATGGCAAGATGGAGCGGGCAGGTTACCGAGACCTCCAGCCAGTCGGTGGTCTCAGCCCCGGCAACCCTGTGCCTGTCAGATGAACCAGGGAATGTTTATTTCCCCCGAGGGTTCGTTGAAAGGAAGGTAGGCTGGCAGGATACTAACTTATATCTTAGGTAATCCATTGAAAGGGGTGGGGGTATCCCATAGTGTATAAAACAATAACGGCATAACGTTTCATGAGTGAAAAGCATTTCTGTTCTTAATAAGCTTGCCCCAAGCGGACCACTTGGCCCAACTGGCCGAAGTCTTTCGCCATGTGGTCATACACGGGTCGGCCCACGAAAAAGGTGTAGATTTCATCAGCCCGCTTTTTCGGGTCGATATCGGTGAATTTTTGGGGGGAGAGGATTTATCAAGGGAAATGTGGGACCCCAGGCTTGTCTTGATCACCCGCCTTACTTTTAGAACTGCTTCAGGAAGCGCAAGTCGTTATCAAAAAACAGGCGGATGTCGTCGATGCCGTATTTCAGCATGGCGATGCGCTCCACCCCCAGGCCGAAGGCAAAACCGGTGTACTCTTCGGGGTCGTAGCCCACGGCTTCGAAGACCGCGGGGTGGACCATGCCAGCCCCCAGGACCTCCAGCCAGCCGGTGATCTTGCAGACCCGGCAGCCCTCCCCCCGGCAGATGACGCAGGCGATGTCGATCTCGGCGGAGGGCTCGGTGAAGGGAAAATAGCTGGGCCGGAAGCGCAGCCCCACCTCGGGGCCGAACATCTGGTGCACGAACTCGGTGAGGACGCCTTTGAGGTCCGCGAAAGTGACGTCCCGATCCACCAGGAGCCCCTCCACCTGGTTAAACATGGGGGAGTGGGTCATGTCCGAGTCCCGGCGGTAGACCTTGCCCGGCGCAATAATGCGCACCGGGGGTTGTTGTTTTTCCATGACCCGGATTTGCATGGGAGAGGTGTGAGTGCGGAGCAGCACTTTGTCGTTGAAGTAGAAGGTGTCCTGCATGTCCCGGGCCGGGTGGTCCGGCGGAATATTCAGGGCCTCGAAGTTGTACCAGTCCAGCTCCACCTCGGGGCCGGTGACGGACTCGAAGCCCAGGTGCAGGAAGATGTCACAGATCTCATCCATGATGCGGGTGAGGGGGTGGAGGCGGCCCAGGGGACCCCGGCGGCCGGGAAGGGTGACGTCGATTTCGGGCGCGGCGGCCCGGGCCTGGGCTTCCTTGAGGGCAGTGAGGGCCGCAGTCAGGGAGGTTTCGATGCTTTCTTTGGCCCGGTTGGCAAGTGCACCCACCCGGCGGCGGGCCTCCGGGTCCAGCTCCTTTAAGGACCGCAGAACCTGAGTGAGGGAGCCCTTGCGTCCCAGATACTTCACCCGCAGGGCTTCCAATTCCTCGGCGTTGGCCGCGCCCTGCACCTCCTCCCGAGCCAGCTCGGCCAGTGCCTCAATGTCCCGCGCTGTTACCGTCATGGCGTGTCCTTTATAGTGGGGGAGGGGGCCAGCGGTCACAGACCCCTGCCCCCTCCCCCAACCCCTTAGGGGGCTAAAAAGAGACCGGTTAAGTCTGGGCCAAGAGGCCCTGACTTAACCGGTCACCCTAAAGGGGGTTGGAAGGGGAGTTTGAGGGGAGGGCGGGGGAGTTGCGCTCCCCCGGTCCTCCCCTCAAGTCAATTCCAACTTCCTTAAGCAGCCGGACGGGTGAAGTCGGTGATGTGGGCGAAGACCTGGGGGGCGAAGATGGCGAGGTCAGCCAGGGCCTTGCGGTCCAGGGCGATGTCGGCCTTCTTCAAGCCGCCCATGAATTTGCTGTAGGACATCCCGAGGGGCCGTAAGGCCGCGTTGATGCGGGTGATCCAAAGGGCGCGGAATTCGCGTTTTCTGACCTTGCGGTCCCGATAGGCGAAGCACAGGGACCGTTCCACCGCTTCCCGGGCCGACCGGTATAAACGGCGGCGGCTGCTGCGATAGCCTTTGGCCAGCTTCAGGTATTTTTTGCGCCGGGCCCGGGAGGCCACCTTTTGTCGCACGCGTGGCATGGTTTACTCCTGGATTCAGCGATAAGGCAGAAGCCTCTTGAGGCTTTTGGTTTCCGTAGGGTGGACAAAGTCGGGCAGGCGCTGCTGGCGCTTGAGCTTCCGGGATTTGCCGGTGAGTAGATGACTGTGGCCGGGGCGCTTGCGTTTCAGGCGGCCGCTGGCGGTTTTCTTGAAGCGTTTGGCCGCGCCCCGGTGGGTTTTAATTTTCGGCATGGTCGTTCCTCGTAGGGCGTTGTAGCGTTTTGCGAGGTTCGGTTATTTTAGAACTAGCAATAAAGGCTTCAGCAGGATTTACCCAGCCAGGCCAGCCGTGGAGGCTGAGATGGCTAATCCATTAAAGTCAATCTTTTTTATATATCTTTAATTTTCCGAAACGGAAACCGAAAACTGCAAACTTTTTCATTTGGGCGCCACGATCATGAAGAGGGTGCGCCCTTCATGCCTGGGTGGTGACTCCACTATGGCCACGTCCTCCAGGGATTCAGCCATTTGCTGGAGGATACGGTAGCCCCGGTCCTGGTGGGCCATCTCCCGGCCCCGAAAGATCATGGTAACCTTGACCTTGTCCCGGTCACCCAAGAAGCGCCGGATGTTCCTGAGCTTGAAGGCCATGTCGTGTTCTTCGATCTTGGGACGGACTTTGACTTCCTTGACCTGAATAGTGGTCTGGCGCCGCCGGGCTTCCTGTTGTTTTTTGCTCTGCTGGTACTTGTACTTGCCATAGTCCATGATGCGGCAGACCGGGGGGCTGGCCTGGGGGGCCACTTCCACCAAGTCCAGGTTGGACTCGGCCGCGTGGGCCAGGGCTTCCTTGATGGCCATGACTCCGACCTGGGAGCCGTCTGCGGTGATGAGGCGCACCTCGGAGGCCCGGATAAACTTATTTATCCGAACACGCTGCGGCGGCGGCCTCGTGATGATCGATCTTCTTCTAAAGCTCAAGGGTTTCCTCCGGGAAAGGGAATACGGCTTTCCTCGGTTAGCCGAGCCATGAAGGCCTCCAGTTCAAGGTCTTTCAGTTCGGTGCCATCTCGGAGACGGGGGGAGAGGGTGCGGTTGGCCGCCTCCCGGTCCCCGAGTACCACCATGTAGGGGATTTTTTGCAATTGGGCCTCCCGTATTTTGTAACGTAGGGTCTCAGGTCTCAGGTCAACCTCCACCCGGAGTTCGGCTTCCAGCATCTTTTGCGCCACTTCCTGGGCATACGGGTGTACCCGGTCGGTGATGGGGAGCAGAATGACCTGAACAGGGGCCAGCCACATGGGGAAAGCCCCGGCGAAGTGCTCTATCAATACTCCCAGGAAGCGTTCCAGGGACCCGAGAATCACCCGGTGCAGCATCACCGGGCGATGGCGGTTGCCGTCGGGGCCCACGTAGGTGAGGTCGAAGCGTTCCGGGAGGGTGAAGTCGCACTGGATAGTGGCGCACTGCCAGCGCCGCTGCAGGGCGTCTTTGAGTTTGACGTCGATCTTGGGGCCGTAGAAGGCGCCTTCCCCCTCGCACAAATGGTAGGGGAGGTTCCGGGTCTTGAGCGCGCCGATGAGGGCTCCGGTGGCCAGGTCCCAGTCGGCGTCGGTGCCGATGGACTTCTCAGGCCGGGTGGAGAGCTCCACTTCGTATTCGAAGCCGAAGATGTCCATGACTTCGGCCACCATGTCCATGACCCCGAGTATTTCGCTTTCCACCTGGTCGGGTGTGCAGATGATGTGGGCGTCATCCTGGGTGAACTGGCGCACCCGGGTCAGCCCATGGAGGACGCCGGAGCGCTCGTGGCGCAGGACGGTGCCCAATTCGAAGTAGCGCAGGGGCAGCTCCCGGTAGCTCCGGACCCGGGACTTGTAAATGAGCATGTGGGCTACGCAGTTCATGGGCTTGATGCCATAGACCTGCCCCTCGGCCTCGGTGAAATACATGTGGTCCTTGTAGTTCTCCAGATGGCCGGAGCGGGCCCAAAGGTCGGCCCGGAGCATTTGGGGCCCCATGACCATGAGGTAGCCTCGTTTCAGGTGCAGGGAACGCTCGAAGTCCTCGATAAAACTCCGAAGCAGCGCGCCTTTGGGGTGGTAGATGACCAGCCCGGGGCCGGCCTCATCCTCGATGGTGAAAAGCCCCAGCTCCCGGCCCAGGCGGCGGTGGTCCCGGCGCTTGGCCTCTTCCAGGAGCTCCAGGTGCCGCTCCAACTCTTCCGGCGAGGGGAAGGCGGTGCCGTAAATGCGCTGCAGCATGGGCAGGCGCTCGTCTCCCCGCCAATAGGCCCCGGAGATGGAGGTGAGCTTAAAGGTCTGGAGATAGCCGGTGGAGGGCACATGCGGGCCTCGGCAGAGGTCCACGAACTCTCCCTGTGTGTAGAGGCTGACCTCATTCTGGTCAATTTCCTCGAGGAGCTCCACCTTGTAGACTTCGCCCTCCTCCTGAAAACGGCGGATGGCCTCCTCCCGAGAAATCTCCTCTCGAACAAAGGGGAGGTCCTGTGCCACGAATTCCGCCATCTTGGCTTCGATCTTGGCCAGGTCCTCAGGGGTGAAGGGCTCCTGGGTGTCGAAGTCGTAGTAAAACCCCGCCTCGATGGCCGGGCCGATGGCCACCTTGACTTCGGGAAAGAGGGTTCGCACCGCCTCAGCCATAAGGTGGGAGGTGCTGTGGCGCATGATCTCCAGGCCCTCAGGGGTGTGGACGCTGACCGGGGTCAGGGTGCCCTCCTGGGTGAGGGGCGCAGTCAAGTCTATGAGGTCGCCGTTCACCCTGGCGGCCACCACTTCGTGGTCGGTAATCACGCCCAGGTCCTCGAGGGCCCGGGCTACGGTAACGCCGGGGGAGATGTCCCGAACGGCGCCGTCAGCAAGAGAAATTTTCATGGCTGCACTATCAATAAAAAAGGCATCTCGGGGGACCCCGGGGGGCGCCCAGATGCCGTGTCGATTACCATGTGTAAATCATATGGAGGTTTCTATTTTACCTCTACCTATCTGCCAAAGGCGTATCAAACATTATTTTGCATAAGCACCCGTATTTGTCAAGATATTTTCATAAAAGGCTGAAGCCGATAGTGTCACCAGTGGTTTTTTATGGAAGGGGGCGTCTCGGCAAACACGAAATGCTTTGAACTTGCCGTCCCAGGAAACAGTGATCATTAGGGGAAATTCTCGGAATATGGCGCCTGTTGAGGAGGAAGTAATTGCCAGAATGCCCCAGCCCTTGTCTTTGCTTCTGAAACATGCAATTTTAGCAGGTATGAGATGGGAGCGTTGGTCAACTCGCTTGGTCAGGTGGGGTGGCCTGGTGCTGGTGGCGATGATGGTTGCCGCCTGCGGGGGCGCAACTCCAGACCGCTTGCCCTGGGTACTGCAGGCCTCCTGGACCAGCTACCGGCAACAATTTATTTCGCCGGAGGGCCGGGTGGTCCTGCAGGAGCGGGGGGGCGGCACCATCTCTGAGGCCCAGGCCTATGCCCTGCTCAGGGCCCTGTGGGCCGATGACCAGGAGACCTTCGTGCGGGTGTACCGCTGGACCAAAACACACCTGTCTCGGGAGGCGACTCATGGTGACCACCTCCTGGCCTGGCAATGGGGCAAAAAAACCGACGGCTCTTGGGGCATCCTGGACGCCAACACCGCCAGCGACGCGGACCTGGACTATGCCTTGGCGCTGCTCCTGGCGTCCCGCCGGGGGTGGCAGGGGCCCCCGGGGCTCCCCGATTACCTGGCTGAAGCCCGCCAGGTGGCCCAGGACATCCTGGCCAAGGAGGTGTTAGAGCTGCCCGACGGCACGCTCCTTTTGGCCCCGGGCAACTGGCACGCCAAGAGCCCGCCGTACCTCATCAACCCCTCCTACTTTTTCCCCGCCGCGTACCGCGCTTTTGCCCAGGCCGGCTTTGACCCCCGCTGGGGTCGCCTGCACGCCGACGCCTATCCCTTCCTCCGGCGTCTGACCCAGAGTTTGGGAGACACGCCCGGGGTGGGCCTGGTCCCTGACTGGGTGCTGGTGGCAGGGGACGGGAAACTCTCCGCCCCTCCGGAGCGCAGCAGCCACTACGGCTGGGAAGCGGTGCGCCTGCCCTGGCGGGTGGCCCTGGACCGCCTCTGGTTCGGGGACCTGGCCGCGGCCCGGCTCAGCCGGGACCATTTTCTGCCGTTTTTTGTCAAGGAGTGGCGGGCCAAGGGAAAATTATTGGCGGAATATCGTTACGACGGCTCAGCCCTGGTGGACTTCGAGAGCCCGGTGCTCTATGCCGGGGCCCTGGCTGCGGGGCTGGCCGGGGGCGACCAGGAGTTCGCCTGGCAGATGGCGCAAAAAATCCTGGCGTCCTACCGGGAAAAGGAAAACTCAGCCTACTTCGTCAGCCCGGATAACTACTACGCCAACAACTGGGCCTGGTTCGGCCTGGCCTTATACACCGGCTGGGTGAAGATGTATTGAGAGAAGCGGGTGGGGGAGGGGGCTAAGGACCACAGGCCCTTACCCCCTCCCCCAATCCCTTGAAGGGGATATGTTTATCTGGGGGAGGCGGGACCCAAAGGTCCCGCCTCCCCCAGAAATCCTTATGGACTGGAAGAGAGGTGGGGGAACGATGTTGGAGGGGGGTTCATACCAAGTTGCCGTCAAAAAGGTAAGTTCATCAAGAGAAATGTAGGGGCGCAATTTATTGCGCCCTTTTAGGGCCTTATGAACGCAGATTGGTATCAAAACTGGCCCGACGCAAGTTATCCCACCCCCCATAATCCGCTTGGCTTTAAGAAAAAAAAGTCTCGGTTAATTGGCGGAGTATGACCTGAACCCGATGTATGTAAGTATGCTGGCTCAGGACCCGCTCCCGGGCTCGGGTGGCCACCCGGCGGCGGGTTTCCGGGTATTTCAGGTAATAGTCCAGCTTATCCTGGGCTTCCTCGGGACTGCGAAAGGTCACCACTTCCTCCGGGGCAAACATCTCCCTCAGGACTTCCTTATAATCCGTGAGCACAAAAGCTCCGGTGGCGGGCACGTCGAAGACCCGCTGGTTCAGGCCGTTTTTCATCTGGAGGCTGGTGAAGTTCAGATTCACCTCCACGCACTGGTAAAAGGGGGCAAGCTCCCGGTGGTAGCTGAGAGGGCCGCCGTAGGCCGCCGGGTCGGGGAGAAGGTCGGTCCAAGCAGGGTCGCCGAACACCTTGAGGCCGTTCTGGGAAAGGAAGCTCACCCGCGCCACCCGGTCCATCTGGGAGGCCCGCCATAAAACCGCGGCCTCCAGGTCCACCTGCTCGCTGACGGGCAACTCCGCAAATCCGGGAAAAATCTCTGCCAGGTCCGTCTTGGCCTGGTAATGGGGACTCCACTGGAAGCTTAAGGCCGCGGCGTCGATGTAAGCCAGGGTGGCGGGTTGCTCGGTGTAGCGGGCCAGTTGCTGCGAGACCCGCTGGGTCCAGGTGCCGCCCACGAAGACCGCAGCATAGCAGCCGAAGCGGTCCACCGGGGGATGCCGGTAGGGTCGAAAGAGGCGGGTGTCCGCGGCCAGGGGGAGGTAGGTCACGTGGGGGAAGCCCAACTCCTCAAGGCCCTTTACGTAATGCCGATCCCAGACAAAGACCGCCACTCCATCCGAGACATTTTCCGGATAAGCCCGGATGATGAAATCCGGATGGTCCACGTACCAGGTGGCCGCCGGGAGGTTGGCATCTCTCAGAAAACCGGTCAGCCACCCGGACTTGTCAAAGCCGATGTGGTTAATACAAAAAACCAAGTCCGGCAGAAATTCCATCAGACCAGTGAGGAGTCGGGAGACCAGGGGGCCATCCCAGTCCTCTCCCACTTCGAACTCCTGGACCGCCAGCCCCAGGGCTTGAAAGGCCCGCAGGCATTCCTCCTCCAGGAAAAAACGCTGCCGGAGAAAAAAAATCCGCTGGGGCGGGCCGGGCCGGCGGCGTTCCCGCAAAAACTTGCTCAGGCGCTCAGGGGCTTCCATCGGTTCTTTTCTTGAGAAAGATGTTGTGAGGAAGGGGGGGCCCAGGAGCTGGATGCCCGTGCTGCCGGGGTCACCGACCCCTGCTTCTCCCCCACACCCCAAGGTAAATACGGTAGCACGGGCTTTCAGCCCGTGCTGCACGGGCAAGATGCCCGTGCTACCGTGAAATGGGGCACGGGAGGGGAATTATAGGGGCCGGGCTTGCCGTGCCCCAGGGCGGGGGGCCTGCGCACCGCCGCTCCTCCCCTCACAACACTGTTGTACAGGTCTTACTATTTGGGTTCTATTTAAAAAACGACTTTCTTCAGAAAAAACTTAAGGAAAATTTACCGCTTATCGTGTCTCCGAGGCCTTGGCTTTACCCGCAAGCAGGAAATCCTTCCCCCCTCACCCCAGCCCTCTCCCCCGAGGGGAGAGGGGAGATCACACTGGCTGGAAGCTCGTCCTACCTTTGGGTCGCGAACCCTTGCCCCCTCACACACACCCCTTATGCAAATACGGTAGCACGGGCTTCTATCCTGTGCAGCTGGGGGCTTTCACAGGTGAGGACTCCTGTACCACGGGCCCCTGTCCTTAGTAGTTTCCGGTTAGGGAAGACTCAAGTGGCACAGGTTTTCAACCTTTGCTGGCGCAGGCTAAAGCCTGCGGCTACATTTTGTTCGCCTGAAGATGGTCAGATATGGTAATTTTCTTACCGGACACTACTGCCCTGTCCCCCTCCCATCCCCCTTAGGGGGCAATGCATGGCACCCCCAGGGCTTGATAAATCAAACCCCTACAAAAGGGGGGCAAGGGCTTCCAGCCCGTGCTACCGTGAAACGGGGCCAGGGAGAGGAGTTGTAGGGGCCGGGCTTGCCGTGCCACAGGGCGTGTAGGGGCGGGTTTCAAACCCGCCATAGGCTCCCAGGCCCTTCCCTCAAGATACTTTTGTAATAGTCTCAAACTATCAGGCACAGCTATCTGTAGGGGCCGACCCATGTTTTAGTTCCAAGCGGTAAGCCATGGGGTTCCGCCCCTCCGGCAGATGGCCATACCTGGCGGAACAGTCTCACCGCAGCCGAGTCCGTGATTCCAGCAAACAAGAAAAAAGGAAACAGAAAACTGAAAACCTCCAAATTTTCGGAGAATCCTTTGTGCCGCAGAGGGGAGTGTGATATAGTGGGGCAGCCATTCCCATGGAGCCGGAACTTCCCCATATTTATACAGTTTCCAGCCTGACTCGGGAGATTCGGGAGCGTCTGGAGACGCACTTTCCCCTGGTCTGGGTGAGCGGCGAGGTGTCGAACCTCCGCCTGCCGATCTCAGGCCACTATTATTTCACCCTGAAGGACGTCAACTCCCAGCTTCGGGCGGTGCTCTTCAAGGGGAGCCACCAGAACCTGCGCCACAAGCCGGAGGAAGGACGCCAGATCCTTTGTCGGGGGCGGATTACGGTCTATGAGCCCCGGGGTGATTATCAGCTCATCGTGGACTACCTGGAGCCCGCGGGGCTGGGGGCCCTGGCCCAGGCCTTCGAGGCCCTGAAAAACCGCCTGGCGGCTGAGGGTCTTTTTGACGAGGCTCACAAGAAACCGCTGCCCTTTATGCCCCGCCGTCTGGCTCTGGTCACTTCTCCCACCGGGGCGGTGGTGCGGGACTTCCTGCGCCTCCAGCGGCGGCGTTTTCCTAATATGGAAATCCTTATTTACCCGGTGAAGGTCCAGGGGGTGGAAGCGGCGCCGGAGATCGTCCAGGCGCTGGAGGATTTACCCCACTACCCGGGGGTGGAGGTCATCGTGCTGGCCCGGGGCGGCGGCTCTTTAGAGGATCTGTGGCCCTTCAATGAAGAAGTGGTGGCCCGGGCCATTTTTCACTGTCCCCTGCCGGTGGTCTCGGCGGTGGGGCACGAAGTGGACGTTACCATCGCCGACTTCGTGAGTGACGTCAGGGCCGCCACCCCCAGCCATGCAGTGGCCCTGGTGGCCCCGGATAAAGGCGAGTTAGAAAGAAGGGTGGACCGGCTGGCCGCGTCCCTGTGGCACAGCTGGCGGCGGTATCTTTCGGGAGAGCGCCGGCATCTCACCCAAGTGGCCCGGCGGCTCCCCGACCTCAGGCGCACTGTGGTGGATCTGCGCCTGCGCCTGGACGAACGGGCCGAGGACCTGGCCCGGCGGTTTTCCCGACACCGGGAGGCCAAGCGCCAGAGCCTGGATTTAGGCCGGTCCCGTCTGCTGCTCCTGTCCCCCCGGCGGGCCATTAGCACTTTACGGCAGCGGCTGGAGCAGCTGACCCCACGCCTTGCCCTGGGTTGGCATCGGAGCCAGGAGGCGCGGCGCCGCCATCTGAGTTATTTAGAGAGCCACTTGCAGAAACTGGACCCCATGGCCATTTTGGAGCGGGGCTATGCGGTGGCCACCAAGCTCCCCGAAGGGACCGTCATCCGGGAGGCGGCCAGTGCTCCGCCGGGCAGTCAGGTGCGGGTGCGGGTGGCCCGGGGGAAGATGGATTGTGAGGTATTAGAAATCACCAAAGAACATGAATTTATCGAAGAACAACTAAAACCGCAGGCTTAAGCTTGCAACAAAAGCCATCTATCTCCACGGCAGAAAACACAAAGCGAAAATCGACGGAAAGATATGGCAAAAAAAGAGCAGCCACAGCAGACCTTCGAAGACGCCCTAAAGCGCCTGGAAGAAGTTCTAGACGCCCTGGAGCATGGGGAGTTGAACCTGGAGGAGGCCGTCAAGGCCTTTGAGGATGGGGTGAAGCTCGTGCGCTTCTGCCACGACAAGCTGGACGACGTGGAGCGCCGGGTGGATCTGCTCCTCAAGGACGAGGCCGGGCGTTTCATCACCAAACCCTTCCCTGAAGAGGAGGGGGAGGGCGGGGGTTGAAGCAGTGCCCAGGGGCCAGTAATCAGTAATCAGTGATCAGTGATCAGTGGTCAGTGGTCAGTGATCAGTGATCAGTGATTTTGGGAACGGATAACTGATAACTGACAACAGGCTTCTTTCTGGTTCGAGGAATGGGTTTGGAAGTTTCCTTGCAAGGGGAGGGTGGAGCGTAATACGCGGTTGTCCTCGGTCGTTCTTGGTGCGTAAGACGCACCCTACATTAGGGATTACTGAGGTTGATCCGGTGATGCCGTTTTAGAGCACAGGTTAACGGTTCATGTGCCTTGCGGGGTCAAAAAGAAAATAGAACAGTGTCCGGTAAGGAATTTGCATTTTCGGACCATCTTCAGGAGGGCATACTGTAGCCGCAGGCTTTAGCCTGCGCCAGCACAGGCGAGACGCCCGTGCCACCAGCGTTTTCTTTAATCTGAAGAATCCTTCTCAATAAGAAGGTGATTTGATATCCAGAGACAGGTGGCAGGCAGTGCCCGTCCTCTTAAAACCAGGTATTATGCGCCGCCGAGGGCGTTGGCGCTACATTTTAAGGAATCCGTAGGGCGCGTCCTACGCGCCTATCTCAATCGTTATTCCTGGTGCGTAAGACGCACCCTACATCACTGCTGTCCGGCATGCTAATTGAATAGCAAAGGTTGTCGGTTATCAGG
>CBFDAH010000090.1:0-11609 GCA_965602785.1 uncultured Syntrophobacterales bacterium | reverse complement strand
AAACGGCGAGAGAAAAAGCTTATTCAGCGCACCATTAGACACGTCTTGGGCGGTGACCTGGACCCGCCCTCCCTCAAAACTCTCATCAAGAAAACCTTCCGAGGCATTATCGACCATTATCACGAAAAACTCTTCGTAGCTTACTCCAACTTTCCCAGATTATTAAAATTTCTGAAAACCCGGATTCACCTCAACGGCGAGGCGGAACTCCAGGATTGCCTGGTCCAAGGCCGGGGACTGATCCTGGTAACCGGCCACTACGGGGCGGTGGAATTCTTGCCCGGGGCCCTGGCGGTCCGAGGCTATCCGGTTACCATGATCTGCCGCTTCCAAACCAACGACCTCAGGGAATCCCTGAAGCAGAGGGCCGAAGCGGTGGGGCTCCAGTTGGTGGATTCGGACGAAGGCAGTGTTTTCCTGGCGGCCGTCAAGGCTCTGAGAAGCGGCCGCATCGTCATCACCGAATGCGACGAGTTTGACGAATGGCGTCCCGCCAAGGGCCATGAGGTCACTTTCCTCAACTGTCACCTGGAAGGGGACCGCACCCTGGAAACCCTGCGGAAGCGCTCCGGCGCCATGGTGGCCGCCGCTCTTATGCAAAGAGAGGGGGGGAAAAGGTACACTCTGAATTTCACCCCGGTGGTCACCGACCCCTCCAGCGCTGAACTAGCGGGAAAGGCATGTCTTGGGGTGCTGGAAAGCGCCATCCAGGCCACCCCGGCCCATTGGTACCAATGGAAGAAGTTCGGACAGATGCTTGACCTTAAGCCCGAGGCCCTGCATGATCATCAAACAAGTGGATATCTGGCACCTGAACTTGAAGTTTCGGTATCCGTTTAAACACAAACTGGCCACCCATGCAAGTTCTGACAATTTGGTAGTACGCCTCACCACTGACCAGGGTATTTGTGGTTATGGCGAGGGGGTGCCGCGGGACTTCGTCACCGGGGAATCCTTGATCGCAAGCCTGGCTTTTTGGCGCGACGAATTGGGTCCGACCCTGCTTCGGGCCCCAGCAGCCTCGCCAGCCACCCTTCTTCCCAACCTGGCCGAACTACAAAAAAGATTTGCCGCTATCACCGCTCCCGGGGCCTTCTGTGCCCTGGAGATGGCCTTCCTGGACGCCGCCGGCCACACCTGGGACCGGTCCGTGGCTGATTGGCTCGGCCCCCGGCGGGAAGGAAATATCACCTACAGTGCCGTGTTGCCTCTCTCTGCGGGGCCGCAACTGTCCCACTTCCTGCAGCTTGTGCGGGCGCTGGACATCCGCCAGGTCAAGGTCAAGGTGGGGGAGGACAACGACCTGGAAACCCTAACCCTGACCCGTCGGGAACTGGGAGAAGAGGCGGACCTCAGGGTAGACGCCAATGGGGCCTGGAGTGTAGCCGAGGCCATCCCCCGCATCCGTGAAATGGAGTCTTTCCACCTCAGCGCCGTGGAACAACCGGTGGCCAAGGACGACTTTGCGGGCTTACGTCAGGTGCGGGAGTCGGTTAATGTGCCCATCATGGCTGATGAGTCCCTCTGCACCCTGGAAGACGCCAGAAAACTCATCGACCTTGAAGCCTGTCAGATGTTCAATATCCGCCTGTCCAAGTGTGGCGGGCTGACTAACTCTATCCGCCTGAAGGAGATGGCCGACGCCGCGGGAATACGCTGCCAGCTCGGGTGCCACGTGGGGGAGACCAGCATGCTGGCCGCCGCCGGCCGCCACTTCGCCTTTACCCAGGACACCCTGGCTTACCTGGAGGGCTCCTTCGCCCCCTATCTGTTGAGCCGCGATCCCGTGCAAGAGTCCGTGGTTTTCGGCCAGGGCGGGGTGGGGCTGCCCTTTCATGGCCCCGGTCTGGGAATCAAGGTCCTGGATGAAGCGCTGGATGAGTTGGCGGTTTCCCGGGTAACACTGCCATAAGCCGGGGCGTTTGCGGGCCACTCAGCCAACCAGCAGCAGTCCTCGTTCTTTTTCTCCCCTTACCGCCAGCCCCATCAGGTTCTCCTCCGCCATCCTCTTGTTAAAAGCGAAATGACGTGCTGAGACCCAAAGAGTGGTTGTCGCTCCGGTACTTGCCATTTGCCTGAAAGGCGACGGGTAAGGGCACACCGTTGGTGGCGATCAGATTGTTTTTGGTGCGGGGTTCAAACAGGATATAGTTGTAGGCGATTCCCAGGGTCAGTCTCCAGATCTTGAGTTCACTTCCCACCGCGAAGATGTGCCGATTGGCGTCCGGTACCTGGGGTTCAAAGGTGGAGTCCGGCACCGGAGTCATGTCGTAAGTGTAGCCCACCCTGAGTTTCGTATGGTCCTTCACCTGGAAGTTCATCCCGAAGCGTATGGCCCAGGCGTCCCGCCAGTTTTTCTCAGTCACCAGAGAACTGACGAGCTGTTTATTCACCAAGAGAGGTTGGCTGAGATTAATCTTCAGCTCGTCATAGGTGGACCAGCCCGTCCAGGTGGCATCCAGGTTGAAGGTAAAGCGCGGTAAACGACTGATAGAGATGCCGAAGTTGACCGAGGGAGGGAAGATCAGCTTAGCCGAGCCGTCAATCGAGTACCTCAGGCCGGGAATCCGGATGGGCAAAGACGTCTTCAGGTTACCCGTATGCCTTACGTAGACCTGGCTGCGGTAGGAAGCCCCAAGTTTTATTCCCTCAATGGGTTCATATAGAATTCCCAAGTTGGCGCCGAAGCCGGTGCCATGGCCTTCCAGAGCGGCCTCACCGTCCGGCAGGACTACCCCCGGGGGGATGACCACGGGCACTCGGCGCTTGATTCGCACCTCGGACCAGAGGATGTTAACGCCCCCGCCTATGGACAGTTTGTCTGAAAGCTTCAGCGAAATTACCGGGTTGACATTGTAGGTCTTCAGCCTGGAAAAGGTGGTGATATAACGCCCCTCCCAACTTGCCGGCCAAACCGAGCCCAGACCGAAGGGTGCAAAAACCCCCACGCCCAGGGCCACACGGTCATTAACCGGGTAGGTCATGAAAAGAGACGAAGACCAATAGAAGCGGGGTTGTGTTTCGGAAACGGTGCCTCCCGGAGCATGGTATTCCCGATCGGGATATTGGAAGAATTTCCCCCAATAGATTTCTGGCCGTTTCAATTGAATAAGGCCGGCGGGGTTATAGAAGATGGCCGACGGGTCGTCGGCTTCGGCCACGAAGGCGTTCCCCTGGGCCATAGCCGCGGCGCCCTGCTGGACCAGGGCGAAGCCGGCTCCCTGGGAACTGGCAGGTAGACCCCAGACTAGGGCGCAAACGAGGGCGGCGATGAGGCCAGACACATACCTCCACCGGTTCTGCTGTCTTCCTCGGGCCGTTTTCGGGGTCGATGGCTTAACTGATGGCAAAATAATCACTTTTTCGACCATAGCGGAGATTCCCCTAAGGTAAACCCTTATACAGAATTAACACCATAGTACAAAATGGTCAACTATTCATAAAACCGTTTTTAAAAAAAGTGAACAACATTTGACACAATATTCGAAATCTTTTCCGAAAACTTTAACACTTTTTCATATACTTCGAAGGCCGTCGGAGAGGGAGGATGGCAAAAAGCCAGTGTTTAGTATATTTTAGGATTTAGTAAAACTTTTTTAATCTAAAGTAATAAAAACGCCGGTGGAGAGACACTCCACCTGCACCTGAGGAGTTGCCCTAGCCGGGGGGTCTTCCCCTCCGACTGCCCGAGCCAGGATGGGGAGGCTCACGAGCAGGAAATTAGCGCCCCGCTACATCTTCTTCTAGGGGAGATAGAGAACATCGCACCCTTTAAATCCACCACATCCACCAGGACCATCCTGGTTTGCACCGATGGCTCCGGGGCTTCAGAGGCTGCGGTCCAGGCCGCTTTCACCCTGGCCCGGCGCTGGTCCTCCCGGATCCGCCTCCTTCAGGTGCTGGAATTCAACCCGGGCTTCGCCAGCCAGGCCATCGACTATATCCAGGAATGGGAACGGGAAGCCTGGGAGGGCCTGAAGCCCCTCTTAGCCCAGGCAACAGCCTCAGAGCTGGAGGCGGAGGCCCTGGTGCGCCGGGGGGAAGCGGCCTATCGCGTCATCCTGGAGGAGGCTGAGAAGCGCCGCCCTGACCTCATCGTCATGGGGCGACGTGGCGGGACCGGCGTTAGCCGTCTCCTCTTGGGGAGCGCCACCGCCCGGGTCATCGGCCTGAGTCCCGTGAATGTCCTGGTGGTCCCCCGGGACGCCCCCCTCACCTTTCGCCGCCTACTGGCGGCCAGCGACGGCTCGCCCTCCAGTCAAGCAGCCTGGCGGGAGTCTCTGGACTTGGCCAGGGACTGGGCCAGCGAGCTCCTGGCAGTCAGCGTGGCTTGGAAGAAGCGGGAGATAGCCGAGGTGGAGGAGATCCTGACAAAAATGAGCCTCGAGGCACAGCGACAGAGCATCCCCCTGACGGCTCTGCCGTTCCTGGGCGCCCCAGACGACGCCATTGTCCGGGCGGCCCTGACCCATGGCGCCGACCTCCTTATCCTGGGGAGCCACGGCCGCACCGGGATCAGGCGCCTTCTCATGGGAAGCGTCACCGAGCGGGTTATCGGCCATGCCCCCTGTCCGGTCCTGGTGGTGAAACGCCGGGATTGACCGGAGAGCGCAGGGGAGCAACCTTTATAAAACTCCATCTCATCATGAGAGCCTCAAGCCCGCCCCCTCGATGGGGGAGTGGATGGAGGTGATAACCTCAAGCATGCTTGCGGCTGATGTCCCATCACTCCCAAGCTTTGGGAAATCATTATTGACTGATCTGCCTTTGGTTGAGTATAACGGCAAGCAGCTTTCGCACCTAATTCAATCCTATTTCTATGAGGTTACTTATGATCATCAAGGCCATGTACCACCGAATCCTGGCTGTCCTAGCAGTCGTTGTTTTCTTCACAGGCGTCGCCGGTTATGTCGGCGCTAAACCGCCGCCAGGTTATAACACTGAGATTCCTTCCAAGATTATGACACCGGACAAGGTAGATACTCGTATCGGCACCCTGAAGTTTTTCGATGGTTTGCCCACCAAAGAAACTACCAAGAAAGTCTTCGATCATCTGGACTTCATCCGCGGGGTTGAAGTGTTCCTGAACGGGATTCCGGCGGCATCGCTTGAGGGAATGCGGTTGGGAATGGCAGAGCTTGGCGCCAAGCAGCCGAATCAGGTTGTCATTTTTGATCAGTTGCTGGACTCCAATCCGCTGTTTCTCACCGGCAATACCGATACCGTTTATGCCTCGGCGTTTCTCGATTTGGAGCGCGACGGTCCCACGGTGGTCGAAGTGCCGCCTGGTTCTGGGCCTGGCACGGTAAACGATGCCTGGTTCCGGTTTGTGACCGACATGGGGAGTCC
The DNA here is from genome assembly GCA_965602785.1 of uncultured Syntrophobacterales bacterium. Taxonomy (GTDB): domain Bacteria; phylum Desulfobacterota; class Desulfobaccia; order Desulfobaccales; family 0-14-0-80-60-11; genus JBGSLA01. The sequence continues at coordinate 6,260 of CBFDAH010000090.1, read as the reverse complement.
CGGCCCTGACAAGGGCAAAGGTGGAAAGTATCTGATCGTGCCGCCCGGCTATAAAGGAGAGGAACCTGAAGGATACTTTGTTGCCAAGTCGCCCACGTATGTGAATTGGCTAATTCTGCGAGGTTTCCTGGTGGACGGCAAGCCGGACGCCGCCACCGCGATGTTTAAAAATGGTCTCAAGATTTATCCCTTAGCGAAGGCCAAGAATCCCCCGAAGATGGAGTTCATCAGCGGCTCCAAAAAAGCGTTTAACACCATTCATGCCAACAACTTCGAGTTCTTCGAGGAGCTCGATCACGTTATTCAAAAAGAGCCGGTCGATATGATCGACCCCGAATTGCGCGGGCTGATTGCCAGTATCGGCATTCAGAAAGGCAAGCCCTTCAAGCCCGAGGCGCGGCTGAAAAAGATTCTGACCGATGCGGTCGCCGTCGGGAATGCGACTGCGAGGGCCATTGCTTTCCAGACCCGGGATCCGGAAGCATACTTGTACAAAAATAGTTACTGGAAGACGGGCTTTGTTGGCGGCGACTACAGGTGGCTGATAGATGGTGGCCAGGGAGGGCGCAATCTTGACGCCAGAACCCTGTTCTTCTATATTGCCACGGTTAATACTCCAGCCATGGCGGCCAAAATGGTGGGCAAGGGCTCGCAATACGCTTTGAACGGGCAGGATAAGGACGGTAACTATCTCGATGGCAGCAAGAATTACAAGTTGAATATCCCAGCCAAAGTGCCCGCTAAAGATTTTTGGTCCGTGGTGATCTACGATCCGCAAACGCGGTCTGAACTGCAAACGGGTCAGCCTTTCCCGAGTAAGAACAACAAGCGGGATGATCTGATGGTCAATAAAGATGGTTCCGTGGATCTTTACTTCGGTCCGAAAGCGCCGAAGGGTAAAGAAAAGAATTGGGTTCAGACCGTTCCCGGTAAAGGCTGGTTTGCTCTCCTGCGCCTTTACGGACCGCTGGAGCCCTGGTTCGATAAAACCTGGAAACCGGGCGAATTCGAGTTGGTGAAATGACCTCAATAGGTAAATGAATGCCGCTATCATGGGAGTGAATTGCCAACGCCTTTTAAATGCTCTTGCTTTTCGTTGCAGAAACGGCTAGGAAGCGCGACTATGTAGTAAATACCCCAAGTCAAGACTTCCTTAAGACAGGAGAATTCCAGATTATGTCCACCCTTCCCTGCCCCTTCCCTTTGGAAAAGGTGCTGGCCTGCACGGACGACTCCCCGGCCAGCCAGGGGGCCGGCCGCGTCGCCCTGGACCTGGCCCAGGCTTGCGGCGGTCGGGTCTTGCTCCTGCATGTCCTGGAGTTTTTTCCCTATGTGGAATATCCCCAACCCGACGCCCTGGGCCTGCCGCCCCCGGTGGCCCAGGACCTTCTGGCCTGGCGGGAACAGGTAGCTAAGGAGCACCTGGCCGACTGGCAGAGCGAGGCCGCCCAGCAAGGCGTGGAACTGGAGGGCCTCTTGCGGGTAGGGGGTCCGGCCCATTCCGAGATTGTGGCGGCAGGTGAAGAACTTCAGCCCGACCTCATCATCATGGGACGCCGGGGAAAAAGCGGTCTGGAACGGCTCCTGGTGGGCAGCGTCACCGCCCGGGTTATCGGCCACACCCCCATTAAGGTGATGGTGGCTCCCCGGGACACGGTCCTGACTTTCGATAGGCTTCTGTTGGCCAGCGACGGTTCTGCCGCCAGTCAGGCCGCCTGTCAGGAGGCCCTCAACATCGCCCAGAAGACCGGCGGCCACCTCACCGCGGTCACTGCAGCCCACGGCGATCTGGACCCGAAGCGGGCCAAGGACCTCGTCAAGCAACTGGCGGCCGAAGCCAAGCAGAGGAACGTGGCCCTCGCCACTCTCACTCCGGGAGGCAACCCTGATGAGGCCGTCATCCAGGTGGCTTTGGCGAAGCGGACCGACCTCATTATTATGGGCAGCCACGGCCGCACCGGCCTGAAACGGCTCTTCCTGGGAAGCGTGGCCGAACGGGTCATCGGCCAGGCGCCGTGTCCGGTGCTGGTGGTGAAGGGCAAGGAGGGCTAAGAGTTTTTGGGGAAGGGTTTTCCCAAGGCCTGGAAGCTCGTGCTACCAGGGTTGCGGCCTCCTGCCCCCTCCCCCAATCCCTCAGGAGGTACTTTGCCGGGGAAAGACAGGGACCTCAGGTCCCTGGCCCTCCTCCCACAGCATTCCTGACCCGCTCCGGCAACTCCCGGGGACGCCAGGTGCGGTCAATGGCCACCAGGTTGGCCGTGCCTTCCGCCAGGAGTTCATCCCCGGTCTCGGGAAAAAAATCAAACCGAAAGATCACCGCCTTGGAGCGAATTTCCTTGATGCGGGTCTCCATGCGGAGCACGTCGCCATAGCGGCTGGCCCGGCGGAAGCGCGCCCAGGCCTCCACGATGGGCAGGCCAAAGCCCTCTTCAGTGTTCTTGAAGGTCTCCTCGGGCTTGAGGCCCACGGCCCGCAAAAACTCCTCGATGGCCCGGTGGCAGTAGCGAAAGTAGCTGACAAAATAGACGATGCCATATGGGTCCGTATCCCCAAACCGCACCCGCACGGTGGTGCAGTGGACCCCCTCGGCTTTCCAGCCGTTCTCTGATGATGCTCTCATATCGATATCCCTTCCGAGGACGTATCCCCAAAACTTTGCCTCGTTCTCCTCTCTCCTGGGTTCCTCCCTATTATAGGAACCACCGCCCCATGATATAAAGAGAATTGTTTCTTTAAAATGAGGATTGACTTTATCTCGAAAAGAAAATATTCTTTTTTATTCTAGTGTAATTCCAGCGGCGCCCACAGCAACGCCCAAAATTATCCGCAAATTAAGTCCCTTGACATTCCGCGTTTGTCTGTCTCCGAGGTTCCTAGACAGGAGCGCAGTGGAAAGGAGTTGTCCATGAAGACCGTGCCCGACAAGCTCCAGGATTTGCAGGAACGGGAAACCCAGATCAAGGCCATGGGTGGACCCAAGGCCGTGGAGAAGCAGCACAAAAGCGGCAAGCTCACCGCCCGGGAGCGCCTTGATCTCTTTTTTGACCCAGGCACTTTCCGGGAAACGGATATTTTTGTCAAACACCGCTGCGTCAACTTCGGCATGGAGAAAATTGACATCCCCGCTGACGGGGTCATCACCGGCTTCGGCCGGGTCAATGGCCGGCCGGTTTTCGCCTTTGCCCAGGACTTCACCGCCCGGGCCGGGTCCCTGGGGGAAATGCATTCCCGGAAGATCTGCAAGGTCATGGATTTGGCCTTGAAGGCCGGGGTGCCCTTCGTAGGTCTCAACGACTCCGGCGGGGCCCGCATCCAGGAGGGCGTGGATTCTTTGAGCGCCTACGGCCAGATTTTCTACCGCAATGCCATCGCCTCCGGGGTTATTCCCCAGATTTCCGCCATCATGGGCCCCACCGCCGGGGGCGCGGTATACTCCCCGGCCATGACCGACTTCGTCTTCATGGTAAAGAATACCTCCTACATGTTCATCACCGGGCCGGACGTCATCAAGAGCGTCACGGGCGAGGAGATCACCTTTGAAGACCTGGGCGGCGCTATGGCCCACAACAAGAAGAGCGGGGTGGCCCATTTCGCCTGCGAGGACGACGAAGACTGCCTCAACCAGATCAAGCGGTTCCTGTCCTTCGTCCCCAACAACAACATGGAAGACCCGCCCCTAAGCTCCTGCGCGGATCCCGCCACGCGGGAGGAGGCTGCCCTGGACACCCTGGTCCCGGACAATCCCCGGGCCTCCTACGACATGTTCGACGTCATCCGGGCCATCGTGGACGACGGAGATTACTTCGAGCCGCACCACTACTACGCTCAGAACATGATCGTGGCCTTCGCCCGGCTCAACGGCCGCCCGGTAGGCATCATCGCCAACCAACCCGAGGTCCTGGCCGGCTGTCTGGACGTGGACGCGGCGGACAAGGCCACCCGTTTCATCCGCTTTTGCGACGCCTTCAACATTCCCCTCCTGACCATCGCGGACGTGCCGGGATACCTCCCCGGAAGCGACCAGGAGCACCAGGGCATCATCCGGCACGGCGCCAAGCTTTTGTGGTGCTACTCTGAGGCCACCGTGCCCAAGCTGACCCTCATCACCCGGAAGGACTACGGCGGGAGCTACCTGGCCATGTGCTCCCGGGACCTGGGCGCGGACATGGTCATCGCCTGGCCCACCGCCGAGATCGCCGTCATGGGCGCCGAAGGCGCGGCCAACGTCATCTTTCGCCGGGACATCAAGGCCGCTGACGACCCCGAGGCCAAGCGCCAGGAGATCATCGAGAACTATGAGAGTCTCCTTTATAACCCTTATATAGCAGCGTCCCGGGGTTTTGTGGATCAGATCATCCTGCCCCGTGAGACCCGCCCCCGGCTGATTGAGGCCCTGGAAATCTTGGCCAGCAAACGGGAGACTCTCCCTGCCAAGAAACACGGGAACATTCCGATGTAAGGGAGCTGACTGTTCTTCAGCAGTCAGGGTTTAGCACTGTACCGGTGACCGCCGCTCTCCCGAGGAGACGGTGGCTTGGCGGGAGAAGGAGTTGGTGATATGAGTTTTTCAAAACCGCACATTATGGCCGCCATCAGCGGGGCCATACAAGCTTATATAGAGGAAGAGGAGGCCATGCTGGCCATCGCGGCCCAGCCCCCGGGCCTGCCGATTCCGGCGCCGCCCGCTAATCTCTGGGGCATCAGCGGTCGCCAGTGGGCCATGCAGACGCGGCAACTTATGCAACGCCGCAGTTTGAGATAAGTGATTGAGGGGAGAGGCCCACCGGCCCCTGGCCCCCTCCCCCAAGCCAAGACCATAAAGGAGTAACCCATGGCCGGAAAAAACCCCGTTAAATTCACCGACACCACCTTTCGGGATGGCCACCAGAGTCTCTTGGCCACCCGGTTCCGCAACGAAGACATCTTCCCCTTCATGGAGCGCATGGACCAAATGGGCTACTGGGCCCTGGAGGTCTGGGGGGGCGCCACCTTCGACACCACCCACCGTTTCCTGGGGGACGATCCCTGGGACCGTATCCGCACCATCAAGGGGATCTTGAAGAAGACCCCCACCATGATGCTCTTGCGCGGTCAGAACCTGGTAGGCTACCGCAACTACGCTGACGACCTCACGTACCGCTTCGTGCGCTACACCGCGGAAGCCGGGGTGGACATCTTCCGGGTTTTCGACGCCCTGAACGACCAGCGCAACTGGGAAGTTTCGGTGAAGGCGCTCATGGACGCCAAGAAGGCGGGCCTCATGGCCCACTTCCAGGCCGCGGTATGCTACTCCCTCACCCAGCGGCGCATGGGCGGCCCCATCTTCAATCTGGACTATTACGTGGACTTCGCCAAACGGTCCGTGGATATGGGGGCTGACTCCTTTGTGCTGAAGGATATGGCGGGCATGGTCTCCCCCAACGACGCTTACGACATCATCAAGGCCCTTAAAGAGACCATCAAGATCCCGGTGGAGTTCCACACCCACTACACCAGCGGCCAGGGCTCCATGAGCTACCTCAAGGCCATTGAGGCGGGGGTGGATATCCTGGACACCTGCTTGAGTCCCTTTGCCCTACGCACCGCCCAGCCGGCCATCGAGCCCATCCTGGTGGCGGTGGAGCAGACCGACCGGGAAAGCGACATGGACCTGGGCAAGCTCATTGAGATCGGCCAGGACCTGGAAAAGGTGGCCCTGAAATACCGGGACCTCCTGGACACCTCCAAAATGGCCCAGATCGACACCGGAGTGCTCCTGCACCAGATTCCCGGAGGCATGTACTCCAATTTGGTGAACCAGCTCAAGGAGGCCAACGCCCTGGACCGCATCCTGGAGGTGATGGCGGATCTCCCCCAGACCCGCAAAGAGCTGGGCTACCCGCCGCTGGTCACTCCCACCAGCCAGATCGTGGGCATCCAGGCGGTGATGAATGTTTTGTTTGGGCGTTATCAGATGGTCCCCGCCGAGGTGAAAGGTCTGGCCTACGGCCTCTACGGCAAGACCCCGGCGCCCATGGACAAGAAGACCCAGAAGATCATTCTCAAAGGCTACGAGCGGGGTGAGAAACCCACCACCAAACGGCCCGGGGAAATCCTGGAGCCAGAGTGGGACGAGGCGGTGGAGGCCACCAAAGGCCTGGCCAAGGATGACGGCGACGTCCTGGTCTATGCCCTTTATCCCACCACCGGCAAGCGCTTCCTGAAGTGGAAGTACGGACATGAGGTTATCCCCGACGAAGTCAAGGGCAAGTCCCTGGACG
>CBFDAH010000089.1:0-11703 GCA_965602785.1 uncultured Syntrophobacterales bacterium | reverse complement strand
CCTTAAGGCCTCCCCTTCCCCGGTTTTACTTAACACCCCTTAAGGGATTGGGGGTGGGGGTGTGGGGGTAAGGGGTTGCGCCCCTTAGCCCCCTCCCCCACAATCACTTACTAAATAGACTGGACTTCTTTGACGCCGGGGACTTCTTTCATGAGGGCCCGTTCCACGCCCTGTTTAAGGGTCACCTGGGACATGGGGCACCCTTGGCAGGCGCCGGTGAGCTCCACTTTCACGATGCCGTCGTCGGTGACATCGATGAGTTTGATATCGCCGCCGTCCCTCTGCAGGAAGGGGCGAATTTTGGCCAAAGCTAATTCAATCTGTTCTTTCACGAAATGCCTCCAGGGATGGGATATTGATTAATGATAACCACGGCCTCCTTCCTTGTAAAGGGAAGGGGGAAAAAGATTCCTTCAATCCCGGCAAGTTAGGGGGCCAGCTCAAAGGTGACGGTGAGGTTGGCCTTGAAGGTGATGTCCCCGATTTCGATTTGCGTCTCCACGCCCCGGTCGCCTTTTGAGCGCGGCGCGGCCTCAGCCATAGTGAATTGGCGGGGGCGGATGCCGTGTCTGGTGCTGATGACCATCACCCGTTTTACCTTCAATCCCGCGGCCTGGGCCAGGGCGTCGGCTAATTTCCGGGCTCGTTCCAGAGCCTTGACCGCGGCCTGGCGCTGCAAATCCTCCTGCTGGGAATGCTTGAAGTAGGGCCCTTGAACCTTATTGGCGCCGTTTTTCAAGGCGGTGTCGGAAACCTGGCCGATTTTTCCCAGGTCCTTGAGTTCCACTTTGAAGCGGTGGTAGGCCCGGTAGCCGGCGATTTCGTCGGTCCTGATCTTTTGTTTGCCCTTGGTTTTTTCGATTTTCCGGAAAACAGGAAAGACCCGATATTCCAGGGTTTGCACCTTGTCTTCTTTTCCCAGGGATTTCTTTATGGCGGCAAGAAAACTCTCGGCGGCTTTGGCGTTGGCCTGGGCGGCCTCCTGGGCCTGAGCCCCCCGGGTGACCACGGTGAAGTTCAGGATAGCCGTGTCGGGTTTGGCCAACACCTGCCCTTCGGCTTGTACCTCCACGCTGGTGGCCTGACTTTTTTCGGCGGCGAACCCGGAGAGGGGGGAGATGGCCACTAGAAAGGCTAAAGCCGGAATGAATCCCCCCAGCAACCTGTTGGATGACCCAGTATTCCTCATGCCACGGCCCACATTCGGTTCGCTGATCAACCTCCTATATCTCTTCATGATGATGTTCCTCTGGTGATTTTTAATCAGGATTTTCGTCTAACCCTACAGGCTTGAAATAGCGCAGGTTAAAGCCTGCAATTACATTTTTTCCCTGGTAATAACGGTAACCAAGTCTTGCCAGGGGCGAGGGGATTGGGGAACCTGGGGTTCTGGGCCCCCCTCTTCACTTCAGTCCTGCACAGCCAAAACTCCGGCGCCGTCAATCTTCCCGGCTTTCAAGAGCTTGAGGGCCTGGTTGGCCTCGGCCAGAGGGAAGAGCTGAACTTGAGGCCGAATGGGAATCTCGGCGGCCAGCGCCAGCAGCTCATGGCCGTCCTGGCGGGTGCTGGCCGTCACTGAGCGCACGGTTTTCTCGAAGTACAGGTGCTGGTTATATTCCAGGGAGGGAACCGCGGACATGTGGATGCCCGCCAAGGCCAGGGTGCCGCCCCGGTCCAGGACCCGCAAAGCTTCGGGTATGAGGTTCCCGGCGGGAGCAAAGATGATGGCGGAATCGAGCTTGGTGGGCGGTTTGTCCTGGGCCTGGCCCACCCACACGGCCCCCAGATCCCGGGCAAGCTTCTGGTGGCCGGGGCTCCGGGTAAAAACCAGGACCTCGCAGCCCCAGTGGCGGGCTACCTGGATGGCGATGTGGGCCGAAGCGCCGAAGCCATAGAGCCCCAGGCGTCCCCCGGGCTTGATCTCCGAGAGGCGGAGGGCGCGGTAGCCGATGATGCCGGCGCAGAGCAACGGTGCGGCGTTCTCCCCCGGGAGGTCCGGGGGCAGGGGATAGACAAAATCAGCCTCGGCCACCACCTGTTCGCCGTAGCCCCCGTCCCGGTGCAGGCCGGTGAATTCCGCGGCCTCGCACAGGTTCTCCCGATCGCTCTCGCAAAACCGGCAGACGCCGCAGGACTTGTAAAGCCAGGCCAGGCCCACCCGGTCTCCCGGTCGAAAACGGAGGACCCCAGGCCCCTGGTCCACCACCTGCCCCACCACCTGGTGGCCGGGGATAACAGGCAGCCGTTCCAGGGGAAGCTCCCCCTCCACGGTATGCAGGTCGGTATGGCAGACTCCGCAATGACTTACTTGGAGGACAATCTGCCCCGGGCCGGGCACCGGGGGCGGTAGTTCCACGAGTTTCAGGGGGGAGCTGGCCACAGGACCGGGAAACTCCAGGAGCATGGCATTCACGGCGCTGACCTCTTTTGAGTAGATGTTTTGGGAGGGAGGGCCATGGGTTTAAGAGCCCTGCCTCCTTCCTCAAGCTCCCTCTTCCAACCCCTTGAATAAAGTTTGGTAGATGGGGTTTCACACCCACGCTGGAAGGGCAAGGTTTCCAGGCTACCATGGACTTCGAGAGAAGTCTGGGAGGGGAGCTAGAGGGAGGGTGGGGAGACTCATGTTCCCCCAGCCCTCCCCTTAAAATCACTTATATAGGAAGTTATCATACCATAATTCCAGGCAAATAAGGGGAAAATCTAGGCCCCCGGCTGGTTAAGGTCAGCTTGCGGATTATCCTGCCCTCCCTTATACTGTAATTGAATCTGCCCCTAAGGCGGCGAAAGGTTGAGGTGATCATGGCCGAGAGACCCTGGCGTTTTTCCATCTGGTATTTTTTGTCGTTTTTGCTGATCCTGGTGGTGATCCAGACCTTCTATTCCGCCCACCGCTCCTACCCCCTGAGTTACCGGGACTTCCGGCGTCTCGTGGAGGTCAAGGGCGTGGACGACCTGGAGATCTCCGGGGAGGATATTACCGGGCGCCTCCTGCCTCAGGGAGTGGAATATCTGGCCAAAGAGACCAAAGAGCCGGAACTACCCAAGCGTTTGGCCAAACAGTTCCCCAAGGAGCCGGTCTTTGCCACCGTGAAAATGGAGGACAAGGATCTTCTGGACCGCCTGGACAAGCAGGGCATCAAGTACCGGGCTCTCCCCGCGCGTACCTGGCTTACGGCGCTCCTTTCCTGGGTTCTGCCCATGCTGCTGTTAGTGGCCCTGTGGCTGTTCATCTTCCGCCGTTTGAGCGCCGGCCCGGGCGGACTCATGTCCATCGGCAAGAGCAAGGCCCGGGTCTACGTGGAAGACGAAACCCGGGTCACCTTCACCGATGTGGCCGGGGTGGAGGAGGCGGAAGAGGAGCTCAAGGAAATCATCGAGTTTCTCAAGACTCCCGAAAAGTTCCAGGTTTTAGGGGGGAAAATCCCCAAGGGCGTGCTGCTGGTGGGCCCTCCGGGCACCGGTAAGACGCTTCTGGCCCGGGCCGTGGCCGGGGAGGCGGGGGTGCCGTTTTTGAGCCTCACCGGCTCGGATTTTGTGGAGATGTTCGTGGGGGTGGGCGCCGCCCGGGTGCGGGACCTCTTCCAACAGGCCCAGGAGAAGGCCCCCGCCATTATTTTCATCGATGAATTGGACGCCATAGGGAAGGCCCGGGGTTTGAGCCCCTTGTCCGGCCACGAGGAGCGGGAAAACACCCTGAACCAGCTGCTCTCGGAAATGGACGGCTTCGACACCAGGAAGGGTGTTATCATGATGGCCGCCACCAACCGGCCGGAGATTCTGGACCCGGCCCTCATCCGCCCCGGCCGTTTCGACCGCCAGATCCTGGTGGACCGCCCCAGCCTGATGGGCCGGGAGGACATCCTGAAAATCCACACCCGAGAAGTCAAACTGGACGACGACGTTGACCTCCGTACCCTGGCGGCCCGGACTCCCGGCATGGTGGGGTCCGACCTGGCCAACATCGTCAATGAAGCGGCCCTCCTCGCGGCTCGAAACAATAAGGTGGCGGTGGAAATGAGCGACTTCGAGGAGGCCATCGACCGGGTAGTGGCGGGTCTCGAAAAGCGCAACCGCATGATGAATCCCCGGGAGAAAGAGATCGTGGCTTATCACGAGACCGGCCATGCCCTGGTGGCCGAGGGCCTGGCCAGCGTGGACCCGGTGCACCGGGTGTCCATCATCCCCCGGGGGATTGGCGCTCTGGGCTACACCATGCAGCTCCCCACCGAGGACCGTTATCTCATGACCAAAAGCGAGCTGGAAGACCGCATGGCGGTGATGATGGGGGGCCGGGTGGCGGAGGAAATCCACTTCGAGGAAGTATCCACCGGGGCTCAGAACGACCTCTATAGGGCCACAGACATCGCCCGTTCCATGGTGCGGGAGTACGGCATGAGTGAGACTCTGGGGCCGCTCACCTTTGAGCGGGAGCGGCGGCCCCTGTTCCTCGAGCAAGTCATGCCCACCTCCGGCAAGGATTACAGCGAAGTCACCGCCCAGGAGATCGACCGGGAGGTGAGTCTGCTCGTGGACCGGGCCCACACCCGGGCCAAGGAAATCCTGGGGTCCAAACGGGACACCCTGGAGACGGTGGCCAAGGTGCTTTTGGACAAGGAAGTCCTGGAAGGGGATGAATTGCGGCAATTGTTGAATGAGAGGAAATAGCAGTGGTGTTGGGGAAGGCCGGGGCTGTCGCTCCCTGCCTTCTCACAGACCAAGATCATGCCTCAGACCCACACCTTTCCCAGCGGGACGGCGCTGCAGGAATACCTTCTCAAGTATGTGTCACCAGCCGACCTGGTCCTGGTGCCCCACCGGCGGCTGGCCCGGCAGATTTGGCACCGGCAGCGCCTGGCCAACCTAAAGCAGGGCCTTTCCGCCTGGGAGCCCCTGCCCCTGATCACCCTCCCCGACTGGTGGACTGAGCTCTACAAAAACCTCTGGCCTCCTTATATCCTGGCCCCACCCATGGTGCGCCTGGCTTTGTGGCGTCAGGCCATAGAAGCGGGGCCGCCCCTGGAAGGCGTCACTCCTGACCTGGAGTGGGCCCAAGCCCTGGACGAGACCCACGATCTGCTTCTGCGCCATAACCTCTCCTTGGATGCTCCAGGTCGCGATGAGCCGCTCCTGGTGGGCTGGCGCCGGGACATCACCCGGATATACGGGGAACTTCTCCGGGAGGAGGGCTGGCTGGCCCCGGGAGAGGTGCCGAACTATCTCCTGAGTGCCCTGGAAAGGGGGGGGATGACCCTCCCGGCCAGGCTCCTGGTGGTGGGCCTGGAAACCCCGGCCCCCATGGAGCGGCGCTGGTTCGAGGCCGTGGCTGAGCATGTGCCGGTGACCTGGCTCTTCATCCAGGGCAATCCTGGCAATCTCGAACAGGGATACGTGTTTCCTGACCGGGACCAGGAAATGGCCTGGGCCGCGGCCCGGCTGTTGGAATGGCATCATCAGGACAAGCTGCCGCTCCACCGCCTGGCCGTAACCTCGCCGGTCATGGACCGTTACGCCCCCCGCTTCCAGAAGGTTCTCCGGGAGCTTCTGGGCCCGGCGGCGGGGGAGGGGGGATACGCCTACAACCTGTCCCGGGGGCCGTCCCTGGGGGAGACGCCCCTCTGGGCCGCAGCCCTCCTGCCTCTCGCTTTCCTGGCCCAGGGAGAACGCCGGGAAGACCTGATGGCCCTCCTCCTCTCGCCTTATTACCAGGGACTAACGCCCTTTCAGGGCTCTTTCGCCGCCTGGGACCGGCTTTTTCGGAAAAACCGGGTGGCCCAGGGCTGGCAGCATCTCAAAGCCGCGGTAATACCGGCCCTCAGAGAGCGCCAGGATCTGGCGGGGGTGGTGGAGGAACTGGACCGCCTATGGTCACCGTCAGCCTATGCGCGCGCCACAGGACGGCAGTGGGCGGCCTGGCTCGAGGACGCCTGGCAGCGTCTGGGATTCCCGAGGAACCTCGAGGGGGCGGAAGAGCAGCATTTGGAACGGCTTACGGCCCTGCTCACAGAATTCGCCGCCGCCTGCGGGGAGGACGTCCTCCCGGCCGGAGGGGTTCTGGCCTGGCTGAGCCACGGCGCTCGGGAGGCTGTCCTTCCCGGCCCCGGTGTGCAGGAGGCGGGGGTGCAGGTGCTGGGGTGGCTCGAGATGCGGGGCCTGGACTTTGACCGGGTCATTTGCCTGGGTATGACCTCCGCCGCCTTCCCCGGGTCGGCACGGCCCCTGCCTCTCCTGAGCCGGGCTGAAAAAGAGGAGGTTTTGGGAGGGACCCAGGAGAGCCAGGACCGCTTTGCCAAGGAGCTGTTCGAGAACCTTTTGGGGACCACCCCGCATCTTTTTCTCAGCCGCCCGGCCCTGGACAACCAGGAACCCCAGGTGGGCACCCCGTTTTATCATCGAGACTGGCAAGAGGGCCTGATGCCCCTCCTGAGCCGGCCCCACCCGGCCTGGCTGCGGGCTCCCGGGGTCAGGGCGGCCCTGGCCCGGCCGGTGGCAGAGGAAGCTCCCCGGGAACTGTGGGGCACTCTGTCCCTGTCCCTGCCGGCGGAACTTCGGGTCACCCAGGTGGGGACCGCGTTGGGGTGCCGGTTTCGCTTTGTCCTCGAGGAGCTTTTGGGCATCCGGGAACTGCCGGAGATCGAGACCGGCCTGGACCCCCGGGAGCGGGGCGGGAAGGTGCACCAGGTCCTGGCCCGCTTTGTGGAAATGGCCGAGTACCGCTTGCCGCCGGGGGACAAGGCGGAAGCCCTCCTGCGGGAGGCCGCCCGCCAGGTCCTCAACCCGGAAACCGCCGACCCCCACTGGCAGGCGGAATGGCGCCGCTGGTTCGGAGATGAAGACACGCCGGGGCTCCTGCTGGCCTGGCTTGACCGAGAGCGGGAGCGGGTGGCCCAGGGTTGGCGGTGGGTGGGGGTGGAAGAGACCTTCCAGGGCCTTTCCCGGCCGGGGTGGCCCTTTACTCTGAAGGGCCGTCTGGACCGTCTGGATTTTCACCCGGAGGCGGGGGAACTCATCGTCTGGGACTATAAAACCGGAGAAATCCCCAAGAGCGCCCAGGTCTTCGAACGTCTAGAGGAGTTTCAACTCCCTGCTTACCTCTGGGCGGTACGGGAAGGCCACACACAGGCTGATCTTAAAGCCGCGGCAGTTATGAGCGCCGGGTTCATCGGCCTCAAGTCCACCCGGGAGGACCACCTGAAACATGAGGACTTCGGGGGGAAAAAGGACCGCTGGGACGACGTTCTTACGGCCTGGGAGGAAAAGGTGCGCGGCCTGGGAGAGCGGCTCGCGGCCGGGGACGTCCGCCCGGCGCCCCACCCCGCCCCCAAGGGACGAAACCGGGGAGCCTGCAGCTACTGCCCGTATCCTCTCATCTGCAGCTATCAGGAGGAAGCCGGGGACGAGGAGGGGGAGTCATGAAGGGGCAGCCCCAGGATCAGGGAGACCGGGACCGGGCCCTGGACCCCCAGGGGAGCTTCCATCTGGAAGCCCCCGCCGGCTCCGGCAAGACCGCGGTGCTGCTGTCCCGCTTCCTGACGCTCCTGGCCCGGGTCACTGAGTCTCCCCAAGAAATCTTGACTCTGAGCTTCACCCGGAAGGCCGCGGGGGAGTTCCGGGAGCGGGCCATAAAGTATTTCTCCCAGCGGGAGGCCCCGAGCCCGGAGGTGCCGCCCCACGAACGCCAGCTTCTGGACCTGGCGCACCAGGCCTTCTGGCATCTGGAACGGAAAAATCCCAGTTTCATTCACCTGTATCTGCTGGTCCCGGAGCGTCTGCCCGTCACCACCTTCCACGGCTTCTGCGCCCAGCTCCTGAAAGCTGCACCCCACGAGGCCGGGGTGCCCCTGGAATTCCAGCTCCTGGAGAGCGAGCGGGAGGCGGAGTGGATGAAGCAGGAAGCCCTGGAGGAGCTGCGCCGCCGCTTGAGCGCCAAACCGACTGGGGACCCGACTCGCCAGGCCCTGGTCCGACGGCTGGTGCGCCTGAACAACAACTGGCCGCGGCTGGCCTGGGAACTGCGAAATCTCCTGTCCCGACGGGACACCCTCAAAGATTTTCTGGCTTTGGCCCAAAGCAGCCTGGAGGAGGAGGGCTATGCCGCTTTGATGGACGAGCGCCTGGGCCAGGTGGTGAGCCATACCCTCAGACCCCTGGCGGCCGGCCTCCCGGACAGCGAGTTGGGCCGGCGCTGGCCGGAATTCCTGGGAGCGCTGCGGGAGGAGGGGGCTCCCCTGGGGGCGGACCTGCCGGAGTATCCCCCCGGGGCCTCCCGGGAGGACGTTGTCGCCTGGCAATTGTTGGCTCAGGTGCTGCTCACCAAGGGGGGGGAGTTGAGGAAACAATGGGCCGCCAGGTATGGTTTCCCCCCCAACTTTGCCAGCACCCCCTGGCCCGGCATCCTCCGGGACCTGCCGGCTGACTTTCTGGCCCACCTCAAGGGCTGCCGGACCCTACCGGTGGAGGTTTTCTCAGTTCAGGAGGTGCGGGCGCTGCATGATTTGATCCTCCTGCTGCATGCCGCCTGGGAAGTTTACGAGGAGTTGTGCCGCCAGCGCCGGGTTCTGGATTTCATTGCCGTGGAAGAGGCGGCCCTCCGGCTGCTGCAGGTGGAAAGCCCCAGCGACCTCCTTCTGCGCCTGGACTGGCGCCTTAAACACATCCTGGTGGATGAGTTTCAGGACACCAGCGAGAATCAGATGGAGCTATTGTGCCGTCTGCTCTCGGGTTGGACCGCGGGGGAGGGCCGCACCCTCACGGTGGTGGGGGATCCCAAGCAGTCCATCTACGGCTGGCGCCAGGCCTGCCTGCGCCTCTTTCTGGAGTCCAAGGAAGGCCTCCCGTGCGAAGAGGGCCGGACCCTGCCCCTGGAGTCTTTGCGGCTCACCACCAACTTTAGGGCCACTCCAGCCCTCATCACCTGGGTCAACCGGGTTTTTGGGAAGACCGTGATGCAGGACCCCAGGGCCGCAGGGGGACTGATTTTCCAGGAAGCTTATCCCGGACCGGGGCAGGAGGGGGGTGGGGCCCCCTACCTGGCTCTCTTCGCCGATGGGGACAAAAATGAAGCCAGGGAGCAGGAAGCCCGCTGGCTGGCACATCAGGTGTCCCAGGCTCAGGACGACCTGCCCATGGGGCAGAAGATGGCCCTGCTCTTGTTTGCCCGTACCCATCTGACCACCTATCTCTCGGCTTTGCAGGAGGCCGGCCTGGTACCCAAGGTCAGGGAAGGCCTCAAACTCATGGACAGCCGGGTGGTGCAGCATCTCCACAACCTGGCCCGGGCCCTGGTGCGGCCCCAGGACGACGTGGCCTGGGCCACCCTGTTGACGGGGCCGTGGGTGGCGCCTGACCTGATCAGCCTGGCCGCCGGCGCCCAAGCGCCCGGAGAGGTCTGGCCGGAGAAGCTCGGGGCCCTGGCCGAGACTCCCGAGTGTTCCCCTGAGGTGGCGCTTCTGGCGCAAAGGCTGCTTGCGGCCCGGGAGCGGGTGGGCCGGGAACCCCTGGTCGATACGGTGGTGCGCTTCCTGGATGAGGCCGGGGCCTGGGAGGGGCTGGCCGCCTGGGAGGGGGCCCTGGGGGTGGCCTGCGCCCGGACGTATCTCGGCCTCCTTTTGGAAGCCGAAGAGGGTCTCCCGGAGACCACCTTCCTGAAGGTCGACTTCGCCCTGGAGGGGGCCTACCAGCCCCCGGACCCCCGGGCCGAGGACTCCCCCTTGGAGGTGCTCACCGTGCACGGGGCCAAGGGCCTGGAGTTCCACACGGTATTTATTCCTTTTCTGGACTGGCGGCCGCTCGACATGGGAGGCAATCAGCCGGAGCCCTTTCTCCTGGAAGAGATTCCCGGGACGAAGGCCCATGTTCTGGCTCTGGGCCCCCCTGCCTGGGAGAAGGGAACGGAGTCTTCACACCGGCTAGTCAAAAGATTGAAGGACGAGCGGGTGCTGGCCGAAGCCCGGAGGGTCTTCTATGTGGCGGTGACCCGGGCCCAGACGCGGCTTTTTCTATCCGGGGTCCTGCCCTATCGCCAGGAGAAATGGGCCCCACCTGCAAAAGACAGCCCTCTGTATTGGCTGTGGCAGCACTACCGGCCTGGGGAATTGCCCCCGGGGATGACGCAACTCTGGCCTGAGCCTCTCCTGAGGGTGGAGATTTTTCCGGAACCTCCGCTGGCCCGGCGCGCCGCCATCAAGCCAACGCCGACCCCGCCACCCTGGGAGTTCACCCCGGAGGCGCCGCCTTATGGCATCTCCTTTCCCTCCCAGGAGGCGGCCTTTGACCTGGCAGGAGAGGTTTTAGCGGCGGCGGCCATTGCCGGGGACGGGGATAACCTGGCCGCCCGGGCCCGGGGGGAGGTGACCCACCGGCTTCTCGAGACCCTGGCGCATGGACACAGAATTCCCGATGAGCCGGCAGTGGTGGCGGCTCTGGTGGGGGCCGGGGTGCCACGGGAGGTGGCCCAGGGACTATCCCCGAAAATTTTGGCGGAAGTCGAGGCCTGCCGGAAAGACCCCTTTTTTCAGGGTCTTTTGGCCAGCGAGGCCACGGTGAGTGAGTGGCTTCTGGAAGACCAACCCGCGGCCGGGGTGATTCGCCGGGGCCGTCTGGACCTGTTGGCCTTCGACGGCCGGGAGTGGTGGGTAGTTGACTTTAAGACTTCCAGGCCCCTGTCTGGTGAAAACTGGGAGGATTTTCTCCAGATGGAAGGGGAGAAATACCGCCCCCAACTCCTGGCCTACCGGGAGATGGTGGCCAAGGCCCGGGGTATCAGCCCCCCCGAGGCCGTTCGCCTGGCTCTATACTTTACTGGCTGTCAGCGGGCGGTGATTCTGTGACCCTGGCCGTCTTGGTGCCTGCATGAACCTGATCTGGACGGTTATACTACTTGTTTGTCTGTGGCCGGGACTGGCCCAATCCCAGCAGGTTCTGGAATCTCAAGGCCTGCGCTTCCGCCTTATCCCCGGAGGGAGTTTTGTTTTGGGGAGTCCCCTGACCGAACCCGGCCGCTACACCAGCGAGGCTGCCCCCCATCAGGTCACCCTCCAGGCCTTTTATCTGGCGGAGACCGAAACCACCAACGCCCAGTATGCCCGCTTTCTCAAGGCCACCGGCCACTCGCCGCCATCGTATTGGCAGGATAAAAATCTGAACGCGCCCCAGCAACCGGTGGTGGGGGTAAGCTGGCACGACGCCCAGACCTTCTGCCGCTGGCTCACTCGAGTGACCGGGGTGGTGCATCGCCTGCCCAGCGAGGCCGAGTGGGAGGCGGCGGTCCGGGGCGGTTTGGTGAGCCAGCCCTATCCCTGGGGCCGGGAAGCCCCCAACGCCGGCGGCCGCTACCGGGCCAACTACTACCCTGATGCCTTTGCGGACGACGGCTTCCGCCTCACCGCGCCGGTGGGCTCCTTCGCCCCCAACGGCTACGGCCTCTTCGACATGGCCGGGAACGTCTCGGAGTGGAGCGCGGATAAAAAAACTCCGCCCGGGGGCAAAACACCCTTCGCGGCGCCGGGTTACCGCGTGCTCAAGGGGGGTTCCTGGTACTCCCGGGCCCGGGATCTGCGCTCTGCAGCCCGGCAGTTCGCCCCGCCTCATACCGCTGACGGCTTCATCGGTTTTCGGGTCCTTCGGGAAAAGGCCGCTTCCCATTAACAGGAGGTTGTAACGGTCCACAATTAATTGGACACAGTTGAGGATTAAATCAGGCGGCCA
>CBFDAH010000088.1:0-11717 GCA_965602785.1 uncultured Syntrophobacterales bacterium | reverse complement strand
CAAAATTGGGCAAATATCTGGTCCAGGACCGCCTCGCCCACCTCCTCCCCGGTAATTTCCCCCAGGGCCAGGAGGGCCTCCTTGACTTCCAGGGCCACCAGCTCCCAGGGGGGCTCGGCCTGCTCCAGCAGCCCCTGAGCCTGGGCCAGGGCCTCCCGGGCCCGCTCCAGCAGCTCGTAGTGCCGGGCCTGGGTGACGATCTCCCCGGCCGTGTTCACCTCGCCCCCCAGGACCAGGTCCACCACGGCTTTTTCAAGATTTTCCAGCCCCTGGCCGGTGAACGCGGAGACTTCCACTACCGGGGAAGACACCCGGCGGCGCAGCTTCTGGAAGTCAAGCCCCCGGGGCAGGTCCACCTTGTTGACCACCACCAGGGCGGGGCGGTCCGCCAGGTCCCTGAAAACTGTGACGTCCTCCTCCGTGAGGGGTTCGCTGCCGTCCACCAGATAGAGGACGAGGTCAGCCTGGGCCAGCCGCTCCCGGGAACGGGCCACCCCCAGCTCCTCCACGAGGTCTCGGGCCTCCCTGAGCCCCGCGGTGTCGCTCAGGCGCAGCGGCAGGCCTCCCAGATTGATGGTTTCCTCGATGATGTCCCGGGTGGTGCCGGGGATGTCGGTGACGATGGCCCGGTCCGCGTCCAACAGGCGGTTCAGGAGGCTGGATTTCCCCACGTTGGGCCGGCCGGCCAGCACCACCTGCACGCCCTCCCGAAGGAAGCGCCCCTGGTGGTAAGTCCCTAGAAGCTGGTGCAAATCCTGGCTGGGGGTGGCCAGCCCCTCCCGGAGAGCCTCGCCAGAGAGTTCGCCCCCTTCTTCGGGAAAGTCCAGAGCGGCCTCCACCCAGGCCAACACCTGGAGGAGAGCGACCCGCAACTCGCCCAGCCGGCGACCCAGCCCCCCGGCCAGGTGCCCCGCGGCCACCCGGAGAGAGGCCTGAGTGCGGGCCTCGATGACCTCCAGAACCGCCTCCGCCTGGGACAGGTCCAGGCGTCCGGAGAGGAAGGCCCGGAGGGTGAACTCCCCCGGTCGGGCCAGGCGCGCTCCCTGAGCCAGAACTTCGGTGAGGATGGTTTTTAAGACCGCGTACCCGGAATGACAGTGGATTTCCACCACGTCCTCCCGGGTGTAGGTGTGGGGGGCCCGCATATGGGTGAGGAGAACTTCGTCGAGGACCTGCCCCTGGGAGTCGAGAATGTGCCCCAGATAGAGACGGTGGCTCTGCCAGGGGGAGTGGGGTCGGCGGGGATGGAAGAGCCGTTGGGCGATGGCTGCGGCCTGGGGGCCGCTAAGCCGCACGATGCCTATACCCGCCTCCCCCGGAGGCGTGGAGATGGCAACGATGGTGTCCCCCGCTTCGGGCCAGGTCATGGAGAGCCGGCGCTGTCCTCCAGACCCTCTTTTTTCCGCACGGGGTAGACCACCACCTTCTTGTAGAGGCCTTCTCCCCGGCTCATGGTTTTGAGCTCCTTGTCCCCCTGGAGGGCCAGGTGGACAATGCGGCGGTCGTGAGGGTTCATGGGGTTCAAGGTGATGGGTTTCCCGGTCCGCTTGGCCTTGTCCCCGGACTTGTGGGCCAACTGGGTGAGGGCCTCCTCGTGCCGAGCCCGGTAAGACTCGATGTCGATGACCACCCGCACCTTGCGGCGGGTCTTTTTGGCCACCATTTTGGTGAGGAGGTATTGCAGAGCTTCCAGGGTCTGGCCCTGCTTGCCGATGAGGAGGCCGGCGTCCTCGGCCTCGATGCTCAGACTGACTCGCTCATCCTCATCCATCTTGCCTTCCACCGTGGCCTCTTTGCCCATCAACTCCAGCACCTGCTCCAGGAGTTCCTGGGCCACGGGCAACAATTCCGCCTCGCCCTCTTCCTTCAGGGCTGCCCGGATACGGGCTTTGCGGCCCCCTAAGCCGAAAAACCCCGGGGAGCCTACGGAAAGGATCTCGATGTCGAGACTTTCGGGGGGAAGCTGAAAATGCGTGGCGGCTTGCGCAATGGCTTCTTCTGTGGTCTTGCCTTCAAACTCCAAATACTCCATGAGCGGGTCCTTTAAGGCCTACTTGATATACTTGTTGGTAAAGTACTGCTGGATAATGGCCAGGACGTTGTTCACCAGCCAATAGACCACCAGGCCGGAGGCGAAGTTCAGAAAGAGAACGGTGAAGATCAGGGGCAAAAACATCATCATTTTGGCCTGGGTGGGGTCCCCCGGCGGGGGAGACATTTTTTGCTGGATGAACATGGACAGCCCCATGACAATGGGTGAGATGAGCAGGGGGTCCTTGGCAGATAGATCGGCCAGCCACACAATATTGGTGAACGGAATCGTGGGGATGAAGGAAGCATGACGAAATTCGATGGAATATTGCAACAAATTGTACAGGGCGAGGAACACCGGCAACTGCAGGGCCATGGGGAGGCAACCTCCCAGAGGATTGACCTTGAAGGTGCGGTAGAGGGTCATGAGCTCCTTGTTCATGGCCTCCCGGTTGTCCTTGAATTTTTCCCGGATTTCGGTGACTCGGGGCTGGATCTTCTGCATGGCTTGCATGGAGATGAAGCTCTTGTGGTTGGGGTACCAGAAGAGAAGCCGTAAGAGAACGGTGAGGATCACCAGAGTCCAGCCGTAGTTGTGGACATAGCCATTGAGCCAGTTCAGGAAGACGAGGAACGGCCGGGCCAGAAAGTCGAACCACCCGAAATCCACCACACCTTCCAGCCCGAGGTTGGCGGCTTTGAGAGCCACAGTGTCCTTGGGGCCGAAGTACAGGCCATACCCAACCTGAATCTTCTTCCCGGCGGCCAGGGTCTCCGGCAGGCTTAAAGTGGCCTTGAGTTGATTCTTCTTAGGTTCAGCCAGAATCGCCTGGATCCGGGGGACTCCCGTGGGCAAGGCCACCGTGAGAAAGTACAACTCGTCCAGTCCGGCCCATTCCACCTTGGAAGTGAAGATTTTGGGTTCTTTGAGCTTACCCGGCTTAAAGGTCTCCAGGTCATTTTCCACGGACGCCACCAGCCCCCACTGGCCTTGCACCCCCGTGGAGGCTTGTCCAGTGACGGCCAACCTGAGGTCCCCTTCCAGTTTCTGGGAAGTGCGATTGGCAATCTCGGCCTTCAGTTCAAAGGCATAGGTGTTGGCCCGGAAGCGGTAGGTCTTGGTAATGACATGACCTTCCGGGGTGGCGCCTCGAAAGGCCAAGTTGCCGGTGTCACCGTCATTCAGAGTGAGGCTCGTGGCGTCGGCTTCATAAAGCAGCGTAGCCGGAATACTTTGGGTCCGCCCTTCCCAGGAGAGGCTCAGAGGAAGTTTTTGGTTTATGTCAGCGGTGACCAGGTCCTTGGGTCCGGGCCCTTTCTGGGTCGGGTCCTGGTAGCGCTCGACCTCAAAGCCCACGGGTCCCAGGCTGAATTTGAAAATGTTCTCAAAGGGGAGAGATTGTCGGTATTTTTTCAGCTGGAAGCTCTTGAGACTCGCCCCTTCTTCGGTGAAGACCGCCTTAAAGAGCGGGCTCTCCACTACCACGTCCCGGGCGTCGCGGCCTGGCTTGGCCTTCAGCAGAGGGGCCGGCGCCTTGGCCACAGGGCCTTTGGACGGCGGGGCGGGCTTGCCCGGTTCGGTTGGCTTGGCAGGTGCGCGTGGTTCGACCGTCTGAGGAGCAGGTTCTTTCGGGGGGGCCTTGGTCTTGAATTTGTCCCCCAGATAGGTGAAGACAAGAAAAACCAGGATACACAATACTACAGCCAGGATGGTGTTTCTATCCATTGGGCGCTCCTCAGGGCACCGGGTCCCAACCGCCGGGATGGAATGGGTGGCAGCGCAGGAACCTTTTCAGGCTCAGCCCCAGGCCTTTTAAAAAACCATAGGTGCGGAAGGCCTCCGCGGCATAGTGCGAGCAACTGGGGGCAAACCGGCAGCAGTTGGGGATGATGGGTGCCATCAACAGTTGGTAGGCTCTGATGAGCCCCAAGGCTAGCTTAGTCATGGTGGTCAACCGGGGTGCGGGGGAGCAGGACTTTGGCCAGCTCGGCCTGCACCTGAGCATAGGTCAAACGGGAAGCCCCCTTTTTGGCCATAATGATGATGTCCCCCGGGGGCAGAAGAGCCTGGTGGCGCCGAAAAAATTCCCGCAGGAGGCGCTTGATGCGGTTGCGACTTACCGCCTTGCCCGCTTTGCGGCCAGCCACCAACCCCAACCGGGGGCCTTTGCCCTCCCCCGGGGCCAGGCAGACGCCGAAGTGCGGCGTGTAGAACTTTTTCCCCCGGGCCTGGGCCCTGAGGTACTCCCGCCGGCGGCGGAGCCGTACCTCCCTGGTGAAACGAGCGGTCCGGGGCGGAGCGGGGGGGATTATGGCCTGGCCGGGGGGCTCAGGGGCACGGTTCAGAGGGGCTCCCTGCCTCTCAGAGTGCGAGGCGCTTCCGTCCTCTGGCCCGGCGGCGCCGCAATATCCGGCGGCCGGCTTTGGTGCTCATACGGTTCAGGAACCCGTGGTTGCGGGACCGACGCCGACGACTTGGTTGATAAGTGCGCTTCATGAACGATTATCCTTGGGCCATAATTTTTGGCAACAAACTTTTTATAAACCATTTCAACCACTATTTGTCAAGGGAGTCGCGCCGATTTTCCCTTCCCGCGCCCCCTTAACAGAAGCTCAGTCCCGCCTTCCCGAGTACCCTCTTTTTATTCAGCCCGGCATGATGGATGAAATCTTGACAGCATTATATGTATAATAAGCTTAAGAATTCAGCCCACCGGCAGGAATGCCCTCTTAAGGGCTTCTCAGTGAAAAAGGGGATATCTTGAACGTTGTCGGCCTCGCCAACCTCATTATAAGCGGTAAGTTGGCCTTATTGCATCGGCTGGGAAGGAGGCTGAATCCCTTTTCCCGAGCTGCCACGGAAGGCTGTGGGCCCCTCCCCACCCCCGAGGAGATGATCGCCCACCTCCGGCGGGGCGGCTTCAGCCGGGTCAAGGCCAAGAAACTCTACCCCTTTGAAGAATTCTCTGCCTTCGTCCGATCAGCCTGAATATCCTGAGGGCTTTGTTACCACGTGAAAGTGGCATCTTCACTTTAAGGTTGAATTTTTCTACCTAAATGGCACAATTATCTGGCAGGCTTCTAGATATCAAACACGCCGCCTGTTCGAGGTCGCCTGACCGCCCCGATGACCCTCTCAAGGCCTGTTGCTTTGCATAAAAAGGAGATGTTCCATGTTCCTGGATCCAATTTTAGGCTGGTTTTCTAACGACTTAGCCATTGATCTGGGTACTGCCAACACCCTGGTCTACGTCAAGGGGAAGGGCATCGTGCTCTCCGAGCCGTCGGTGGTGGCCGTGCGCCGGAATTACCGGGACCGCAACCGGGTCTTGGCCGTGGGCCGGGAAGCCAAAATGATGCTGGGCCGCACCCCGGGTAATATTGTGGCCATCCGCCCCATGAAAGATGGGGTCATCGCCGACTTCGAAATCACCGAAGCCATGCTGCGCCACTTCATCCGCAAGGTACACAACCGCCGCAGCCTCATCCGCCCCCGCATCATCGTCTGCGTACCCAGTGGCATCACCCCGGTGGAGAAGCGGGCCGTCAAGGAGTCTGCCGAGTCCGCCGGCGCCCGGGAAGTCTACCTCATCGAAGAACCCATGGCTGCGGCCATCGGCGCGGGCTTGCCCATCACCGAGCCCATCTGCAACATGGTGGTGGACATCGGCGGCGGCACCACCGAGGTGGGCGTCATTTCCCTGGCGGGCATCGTCTACTCCAAGAGCGCGCGGGTGGGCGGTGACAAGATGGACGAGGCCATCCTCCAGTACATCAAGCGCACCTACAACCTGGCCATCGGCGAGCGCACCGCCGAAATCATCAAGACCTCCATCGGCAATGCCTACCGCGGGGAAACGGAAACCATGGACGTGAAGGGCCGGGACCTGATCACCGGCATCCCCAAGATCATTACCATCAACTCGGACGAGGTTCGCCAGGCCATCCAGGAGCAGATCGATACCATTGTCTCCATCGTGAAAAGCGCCCTGGAGCAGACGCCCCCCGAGCTGGCCGCGGACATCGTGGATCATGGCATCTACCTGACCGGTGGCGGGGCTCTGCTGAAGTACCTGGATGTCCTGTTGCACCAGGAGACCGGGCTGCCCATTAAAATTACCGATGACCCCTTATCCACCGTGGTCTTGGGGTCCGGCAAGGCCCTGGACAACTTGAATATTCTCAAAGAAATAATGGTTGATTGAGGCTCATGGATGTGCGTCTCCGAACCCGCCTGCGCACCCCCCTGGTTATCGTCATCACCCTGTTCGCGATTATCGCCGTCCTTTCCCTGAGCCTAAAACGAGCCCCGATAGTCAGGAAACTCGAGGGAACCATCGTCTCCGTGACGGCCCCGGTGATGAACGCCTGGAATTCCCTGGGAGATTCCCTCCAGCGCCTCTGGGGGGGCTACATCTACCTCGTGGGGGTTTCGAAGGAAAACGCCGAGTTAAAACAACGCCTGGCCGAATTCCAGCAAAAGGACGTGCGCTATCAGGAGGCCCTGCTCCTGGCCCGGCGTCTGGAGGCCCTCCTCGACCTCAAAAAGCAGTTGGCCCTGCCGGTCACCGGGGCCCGGGTGGTGGCGTATGACCCATCCCAGTGGTCCCGCTGCATCATCGTGGATATGGGCAAGAGCGAGGGAGCCGCTCTGGGCTTGCCGGTCCTGAGCGGAGGCGGCATCGTGGGCCGCATCGTTGAGACCTATCCCCACTATGCCAAAGTCATGCTCATCGTGGACCGGAACAACGGCGCTGATGCCATGGTGCAGCGCAGCCGGGTGCGGGGTATCCTCCAGGGCAAAGGCGGCAACCGCTGCTCCCTGGAATACGTGCCCAAGAACGCCGACGTGGAGGTGGGGGACTTAATCCTGGCTTCGGGCCTGGGAGGTATCTACCCGGCAGGACTGGTCTTCGGCAGGATCAGCCGGGTGAATAAAAATACCCCCGGGGCTTTTCAGGAAATCATAGTGACCCCGGTGGCTGACCTCTCCGCCCTGGAGGAGGTGCTCATCGTCAAGACGGCCAAGTTGGCTCTCACCCCCTGACCATGCTCACATCCTTTTTTTCTTACACCCTTTGGGGGCTTGCTTTGTTTTATCTGCATGAGCTCCTGCTGTATCCTGAGGTTTTCCTGCGCCCCCTGGCGCCCCTCCTGTTTTACGCCGGCCTCAGGGGCTCCCTGCCTGTGGCCTTTGCCCTGGCGGTGGTGCTGGGCCTCCTCCAGGACAGTTACGCCCTCACTCCCTTCGGGGTCCACGTAGTGGGCTCCCTGGTCCTGGTGATGACCGCCCGCGTTGCCCGGGAGCGCTTTCTCCTGAAAAGCGCCGTTCCCCTCATGCTGGCCATGCTGGCCGCCCTGCTCCTCCAGGAACTGGGAGTGCGGCTCATCCTGGCCCTCTTCGGCTCCCGGGAAGTCCTCCTGGAGGACCTGTCCTGGCCGCGAGGCCTGGAGCTTATCGTTACTGCGGTGGTCACCCCGGCGTTCTTCGCCCTGTTTCGAGCCTGGGATAATCTCCTCAAGCGATGGGGGCGGCCCCGCCCATGGAGGTCGGCCTCATGGTAAAACCCCCCCCGGGCCCCGAGACGGGAAAAATGAAGAGGAAGGGGAAACGCTCTTCCCCGCCTTTAGACGTTCCCTTCCTGGAGGAGCCGCTGGGGGGTACCATGTCCCAGGAGGAATTTGAGCGCTCCCGGCGCATCCAGGTCCGGGTGGCCCTTATTCTTCTCTTCCTTTTCGGACTGCTATTCCTGCGCCTCTGGTACCTCCAGATGCTGGAGGGGGAACAACTCCGTAAGCGCTCCGAGTACAACCGCATCCGGGTTCAGGATCTTAGTCCCTGGCGGGGCATGATCCTGGACCGGCAGGGCAAGATCCTGGTGGATAACCGCCCCAGTTTCGACCTCAAGGTAGTCCTGGAGGATGTGCCCGACCCGGCCCTTCTGGGCCAACGCCTGGGTTCTCTCTTGCACCTGAACGGGAAAGCTCTCACTGCCCACCTGGAGAAAGCCGCCCAGGCCGGTCTCCAACAGGTGCGCCTCAAAACCCACCTCTCCTGGGAGGAAATGGCTCTGGTGGAGACCTATAAAGCGGAGCTTCCCGGGTGCCTTATCCAGATTGCCCCCAGGCGGGAATATCGTTACCAGGCGCTGGCCCCCCACGTGTTGGGCTACTTGGGGGAGATCACCGAGACCCAGCTCAAGAGCGGTCGCTACCCCACCTACAAAATGGGGGACTACTTGGGCCGCTACGGCATCGAGGTGGCCTGGGAGGAATATCTCAGGGGCCAGCGGGGCTCCCGCCGCATTGAGGTGGACGCTTTCGGCCGGGAGTTGGGAAAGGTAAACCTGAAACCCTCCACCCCCGGCGCCAACCTTCACCTGACCCTGGATTCAGGCCTGCAGCAGGAGGTGGAGGACTGCCTTCAAGACAAGGTGGGGGCCATCGTGGCCCTGAACCCGCAAAACGGTAAGATCCTGGCCCTGGCCTCTTCCCCGGCTTTTTCCCATGAAGCCTTTGAGCGGGGACTGAGCCCCGAGGAGTGGCGGAAGATCATCAACCACAAGTACCACCCCTTGTTAAACCGGGCCATCAAAGGGCAGTATCCCCCGGGCTCCACCTTTAAGATCGTCATGGCCGTGGCGGGCCTGGAAGAAAATGTCATTACCCCCAAAACCTACATTCATTGTAGCGGCTCCCTTTCCTCCGGCAAACATGTGTTCCACTGCTGGAGAAAGAAGGGCCATGGCTCAGTGGACCTGCACCGGGCCCTGGTGGCCTCCTGCGATGTTTATTTCTACACGGTGGGACGACGTTTGGGGATCGAACGCATCGCCAAGTGGAGCCGCCGCTTTGGGCTGGGGGCCCCCACGGGCATTAAACTGGGTAAGGAAATGCCGGGGCTGGTGGCCTCCGCCGCCTGGAAACTCGCCCGCTTCCGGGACCACTGGCGGGAGGGGGATACCTTATCCGTGGCCATCGGCCAGGGCTACAACCTCATGACACCCCTCCAGGTAGCCCAGATGGCTGCCGCGGTGGCCAACGGCGGCACCGTCTTTGAGCCCCAGCTCGTGGAGAAGGTGGAGAGCCCGGCGGGGGAAATCCTGCACTCCTTCAAGCCCATCGTCAAGAGCCGCCTCCGGGCCCAACCCGGCCACCTGGCCCTGGTGCGCAAGGCCCTGGCTGCCGTGGTGAGCTCCGGCACCGGCAGACGCGCTTATTTGCCCCACAGGAAAGTGGCCGGCAAGACCGGCACCTCTCAGGTGGTCTCTTTGGAAAAGGAGAAGTCCGGGAAAAAGATTCGGAAATTCCAAAACCACGCCTGGTTCGTGGCCTACGCCCCGGCTGACAACCCCCAACTGGCAGTGTCCGTCATCGTGGAGCATGGCGGCCAGGGGGGCCAAGTTGCGGCGCCCCTGGCCCGGCGTGTTCTGGCGGCGTACTTCCAGAAACGCCGCGTGGCCCAGTCGAAGTGATGTTTGTGGGGTGGGGGGTGGAGCTAAGCTGAAATGATTCCTGGCAACCCCGCGGCTTCACAGGTTTTCTGAAAGACTGTGGACCGGTAATCGGCTGCAGCCTCGTGGAAGAATTTCCAGTTGCTTGTCGCGAAGCCTTCTTTTTTCTCAAAGACCGTGAATTCCTGGTCGCCCTCCATGACCCAATCTTGGTCAACCGCGGCTTCATACCACTCCAGATAATCATAATCGAGTGCTAAATCCCTGCCGAAGGGGATGAAACCCAACTCTCCTTGGGCAATAGCCGTTTTCCAGTCCTCTTCGCATTCTTCCAGCTCCCCGCGGCGGGCCAACAAAGCTCTCACCGCTGGGACAATGGAATCCCAGGCAACTCCTTCAACCCGCTCAAAACTATGGTCTACCTCACCATATCGACGTAAGAATACAAAGCAATCCTCTGCCGCAGACATGGCCCGCTCAAGATTGGCCACCCTGACCAACTCCCCCTGAGAAGTCCTGTATTGCCAGGTGATGAACGGCATGTCAGGAATCGATCCCGCCTGGGCATGCCCCAGGTTCGGGGCGAGTAAATCCACCAGCTTCCGCATTAGATCTGCCTCGCCTGGGATTTTCACATCGGAGATGCTATTCAGTCTGTTCCTGAGGCCGAGAAAGTTTTGATGAGAATAGGTGTCTGCCAACACATGGAGGATAATCCCTAATTGATGGAGGCTGTAGGGCAACGGGGGAAGTTGAAGAAAACTCCTGATAATCTCTTGAGCGATTTCACTTTCACCTTGAGGCTTGGTCACCAGTCGTTCGGGCAAATCCCCACCCTGGTTGGCGGGCAGAAAATGAAAGGGCATCCAGACCCGGTGGCAGGTCCTCTCCGCCACACTTTGAAGATCGACTAGCCGGTGGGCGGTAAGGACGGGTTCGAACTCGGGGCCATCCTCAAACCCAATGGCCTCCTCGGATACCGCGTCATCAGTATGCTGGCTGGAATAAGCTACGATGTGAGCCTGTTCTGGAGGAAAACCAGCGGCCCGGGCCAGGGCGTAGATGGCGTAAAAATGAAAATCTTTTCTCATGTGGCTCGCCCTCCCCTCGGATTTCGCCTTTCAATACCCCCCTTCCGTCGTGCCCACCTGCCAGCCGTGCCTGCCGATGAGCTTCACGAAGCGGCAGCCCCCCAGGTACTCGTGTTTCAGGCCTTCGGGGGTGCGGCGCACCCGGGTCAAGGTCTGGGTGTACTTGTCCCCCACCGGAATAACCAGGCGCCCCCCCACGGCCAACTGCTCCACCAGCGGCGGCGGTACCTGGGGGGAACCGGCCGTGACCAGGATGGCGTCAAAGGGAGCTTCCTCCGGCCACCCCATGGTGCCGTCGGACACCCGCACAGTGACATTGGTGTAACCTAACCCCGCTAAGATGTGCTCTGCCGTGCGGGCCAGGGAAGGAATCCGCTCAATTGAGAAAACTTGCGCGGCCAGTTCCGCCAGGACCGCGGCCTGGTAACCGGAGCCGGTCCCCAGCTCCAAAACTTTTTCCTGGCCCGTAAGCTCCAGGGCATCGGTCATCAAGGCAACGATGTAGGGCTGGGAAATGGTCTGGTCTTCCCCGATGGGGAGGGGGTAGTCATTGTAGGACTGCTCCCCCAGGTGGTGGGGCACGAAGCGGTGGCGGGGCACCTTGCCCATTGCAGCCAGAACCCGGGGGTCAGTCACCCCCCGGCGCTTGATCTGGCTCTCCACCATCCACTGCCGGGCTTCGAGATATTTATCTTCCTGTGCTTCCGGCATAGGTGAATGTCTCTGGTAGAGGATACTTCCCGGTCGCCGTTCTCATCTATTACATTATAGGCACGGCGGCCACCCACTCGGCAGACAGCGGTTGAGTGCACCCACACTTTTCGCTGCCTGATGGCTTACTGTTTGATAATATATCGTAAGGGAGGGAAAAAGGAAAACATGGAATGCCGCTTTCACCCGGGACGGGAGGCCCCGTACCGCTGCGACAAGATGGAATATCACTACTGCCAGGCGTGCCTGGACGACTGCCAGGCCTGTACTGATCCCTGCAATTACTGCAAATCTCGCCAAAGCTGCGTCATCTGGGAAATTTGCGGCAAAGAGGCCAAGAAACGCTGCCAGGAGGAAGAAGCAAGCCAGCAAAATGTGTGAGGGGAGGGCCAGGGACCGGAGGTCCCGGCCCACCCCCCCCACCCCCCAC
>CBFDAH010000087.1:0-11806 GCA_965602785.1 uncultured Syntrophobacterales bacterium | reverse complement strand
TTGGTGGAGCTGAGGGGAGTTGAACCCCTGACCTCTTGAATGCCATTCAAGCGCTCTTCCAACTGAGCTACAGCCCCATCGCACCATTTTTGTAACCGACAGAACCTTGCCTGTCAAGTCCCCCCCGCCACATATTTCCCGGAAAACCCGGTGGTTGGAGATAAGATTCCCGGTGGGATGGCAGGCGCCTCCCACCCCCCGCCTGAAAAAGGTTTATTAGGGATAAGAAAGGGTGTATGTAAGAACAAGAAAGGAGAAAGAACAAGAGGCATGGTTCCCCACCCCGTCAAGGTGCTGCAGCTCATTGTTAGCCTGCCGGTGGGGGGGGCGGAGGACTTGGTGGCGGCCATCGTCACCGGCCTCGACCCCGGGCGGTTTCAGGTGCAGGCGGCCACCATCGGCCCCCCCGGGGTTATCGGTGAGGAACTCACCCGGGCCGGGCACCCGGTGCTCAGCCTGGGTTTGGATATCAAGGGCACCCCGTTTTTCCGGATCGTAGCAGCAGTGCGGCGTATGCTCCGGGAAATAAAGCCGGACATCCTTCACACCCATCTTTATCACCCCAACCTTTACGGCCGCCTGGCCGCTCTGGGGCTGGGGCTCACAGGGGTGGTGGCTTCGGTGCACAACTCCTACACTCAAGTGAAGCTGCACCGCTGCCTGTGGAACTTCCTCTTGAATGGGGTCACTGATCGGGTGCTGGTGAGCAGCCCCCAGGTGTGGCAGGATGTGCGCACCTGGGACCGGGTGCCGGAGCGCAAGCTGGAAATTATCCCCTATGGCATTCGGTTGGAGGACCTGGATATCCCTTTGAGTCCGGCGGATGCCAAAGTCGCAGCGGGGTTGGCGGGCTTTGTGCTGGGGGTGGTGGGGCGTCTGGAGGAGCAAAAGGGTCATGGCTACCTGGTGGCGGCCCTGCCGGAACTCTCCCGGCAGATCCCGGACCTGACCCTGGTCCTGGTAGGGGAGGGGCGGGAGGAGGAAGCCCTGAAGCGTCAGGTGGCGGAGCTGGGAATGGGGCGGTGGGTGCGCTTTCTCGGCACCCGACGGGACTTGCCTCGCCTTTTTCGGGCCATGGACCTCTTTGTGCAGCCCTCCTTGTGGGAGGGCCTGCCCCTGGCTCTACTCATGGCCATGGCGGCGGGTCTCTCGGTGCTGGGCACCCGGGTGAGCGGCATCACGGAAGTCATCCAGGACGGGGTGAACGGCCGGCTGGTACCCGCCGGAGACAGCCGGGCTTTGGCCGCGGCCATTCTCGAACTTTATCGCCGGCCTGAGGTTCGTGACCGGTTGGGGGAGGCGGCCAGGCAGGCGGTGGTGGAGCACTACTCCCAGGCAGCCATGCTGCGCCGCCTGGAGGCCCTCTACCTGCAAATTATGGAGGCAAAGACAGGCTGATGACCGGGCCGCCGCCTCGCTACACCATTTTACACACCGAGTCCTCCCTGGGCTGGGGCGGCCAGGAACACCGCATTTTAGCCGAGGCCAAAGCCATGCGGGAGCGGGGCCACCGCTTGCTTGTGGCCTGCGATCCCCGGGGGGAACTCCAGCGCCGGGCGGCTCGGGAGGGGTTCCGGGTCTTTTCCCTGCAATTCGGCAGGGTGCGGAATTTCAGGGTCTGGCTCAAGCTTCGCCGCGTCCTCCGAAAAATGCAGGTGGACATCCTGAACACCCACAGCTCCCTGGACTCCTGGGTGGGGTTGTTGGCCTGGCGGAGCCTCCGCCGGCGGCCGCGACTGGTGCGCACCCGGCACCTCTCCACCAAGGTGGCGCCCAACTGGCCCACCCGCCGGCTCTACCAGGCCCCGGCCGCGGTGATCACCACCAGCCGGGACATCTCAGAGCTCTTGCACCAGCGTTTGGGGGTGCCGTGGGAGCGCCTGCACGCCATCCCCACCGGGATCTCCCTCACGGACTTCGCGCCGCAACCCCCCGACCCGACCCTGGCCGCTCACCTGCGGCTGCCCACCGGAGCCTTCGTCTTCGGCACCGTTTCCGTGCTGCGCTCCTGGAAGGGGCACTTGTACCTCCTGGAGGCCTTCAAGCGTCTGGTGGAAGAGCGCTGGGAGGTCTTCCTCCTCATCGTCGGGGATGGCCCTTATCGCCCGGTGATCGAGGAGAAAGTCCTGGATTTGGAGCTGAGCCAGCAGGTTCGCCTGGTGGGCCACCAGGACCGGGTGCCGGAGTACCTGGCCCTCATGGACGCCGTGGTTCTGGCTTCCTACGCCAACGAGGGGGTGCCCCAGGCCCTTTTGCAGGCCCTGGCCATGGCCAAGCCGGTGGTGGCCACCCAAACAGGGGGCATCCCTGAGGTTGTGGTTCCGGAGGAAACCGGCCTGTTGGTCCCCCCCCGGGACACCCGGGCCCTGGCCCAGGCCATGTTTCGACTGCTCCAGGACGCCACCCTGCAAAAAGATCTGGGACGCTGGGGACGTAAGGTGGCAACGGCCCGGTACTCTTTGGAACAGATGACCGACAGAGTGGAAGAGGTGTATGGGGGTATCATGGGAACGAGTCCGGCCCCGGCCGCCTCTCATCCTGTCCCCGATCCCAAAGGAGCCCTATGAACGACCTGGCCTATTTCCGAGACGCCCGGGTTCTCATCACCGGCGGCGCCGGCATGATCGGCTCCACCCTGGCCCGCCTCCTGGTGGAGCAGGGGGCCGAAGTCACCGTGGTGGACGCCCTGCTCCCCGCTTACGGCGGCAACCGCTTCAATCTGCATGACGTCCTGGACAAGCTCGTCTTTGTCAAGGGCGACATCCGTGATTTAAAAAGAGTGAAGAAGTGGGTGGACGGCGCTGACTACGTCTTCAGCCTGGCGGCCCAGGTGAGCTATGTGGACAGCAATCACGACCCCTTGCTCGACTTGGACATCAACTGCCGGGGACACCTCAACCTGCTCCTGGTCTTGAGTCAGATCAACCGCCGGGCCAAGGTCGTTTTCACCAGCTCCCGCTTCGTTTACGGCAGCATTGACTACAACCCTGTGGATGAGGGCCATCCCTTCAACTGTCTGAGCATCTATGGCATTCACAAGCTGGCTGGGGAAAAATACTACCGTTTCTACCACGACGCCCACGGCCTGGACACGGTGAGCCTGCGCATCACCAACCCCTACGGGCCCCGGCAGCAGATGAAGCATAGCAAATACGGCATTGTCAACTGGTTCATCCGCCTGGCCCTGGAAGGCAAGCCCCTGACGGTCTTCGGGGAGGGTCTGCAGCAACGGGATTACATCTTCGTAGAGGACGTGGCGGAAGGTATGGTGAGCGCCGCCCTGACCCCCCAAACCGCGGGGCAGGTGTATAACCTGGGTTCCGGGGCAGGCACTCCTTTCATCGACATGGTGCGACTCATCGGGGAGGTCATCCCGGGCACCGACATCCAGTACGTGCCCTGGCCGGCGGACCGCTACTTCGTGGAGACGGGAGATTTTATTGCGGACATCACGAGACTCAAGGAGGCCGCGGATTGGACCCCCCGGACCCATCTCCGGGAGGGGATAGAGAAAACCGTGGCGTATTACCGTCAGAATCGGGAACAATACTGGTAGCATAGAAAAAAATTGGTCCTGTTGCCGGGATATCCTGAAAAAATTATTCTCGGAAGACAAGCCATTTTCCCTCCCCCTTGATGGGAGGGTCAGGGTGGGAGGCGAAAACCCAGAGATAGCGTCGCTTCCAGGTCTGGCCCGTTTCGTGGTGGAAAAGTCGTGCCCAAAATCACCGACCAATTAATTGAGGGTCTTGCCACTTTGTGGTACCGCCTGGACCGGCGGCACCGGGAGATCGTGCGGCGTAATTTAGCCTTTGCCTACGGGGATGAGCTAACCCCGGAAGAACGGGAGCGCCTGGCCCGGAGGGTTTTTTGTAGTTTTGTGCGCTTTGCCTGGGAAATGGCGATGCTGCTGTTGGCGCCTCTCTCCTACCTGAAAAAACGGGTGGTGGTGGTGGGAGAGGAGCATTACGAGGCGGCTCTCAAGAAGGGTCGTGGCCTGGTGGCCATCGCGGCCCACGCCGGCAACTGGGAATACACCGTCATGGGCTATGGCCTCAATTACCGGCGGGTGGCGGTGGTGGCCCGGGAGCTGGACCAGCCCCTGGGAAGGAGTCTGGCCCGCCACCTCAGGGAGCGGGGCGGCAACTGGATGGTGAACAAGCAGCGGGGCCTGAAAGATATCCTCTCCCACCTCAACCAAAACCGGGTGGTGGGTATTGTCATCGACCAGAACACCGCTGACCAGGAAGGCGTGCTGGTGGACTTCTTCGGGCATCCGGCCCGCACCACGCCGGTGGCGGCGCTTTTGGCCCGGCGGGGGGTGCCGGTGCTGCCCAGCCTGTCCCGGCGTCTGCCGGACGGCCGCCATCTGCTGGCTTTCTTCCCGCCCCTGCCTTTTGAGAAGACCGGGGACGCCGAAGCCGATATCCTGAGACACCTTACCCTGCAGAACCAGGCCATCGAGGCCTGGGTGCGGGTAGAGCCCTCCCAGTGGCTGTGGCTCCACCGGCGCTGGAAGAACCAGTTTCCCGAACTCTATAAGGATCTTTGAAAAAGGAGCGCGATGTGGAATTCCTGGTGAAAATGAAGGAGCGGGCTCAAGCGCAGCAAATTGCTCAGCACCTGGGTATCGTGCTGGAGGACGTGGCCCCCGGCTCGGCCCGGGCCAGTATGGTGTGCCGGGAGGAAATGAGCAACATTCTGGGGATGGTGCACGGCACCGCGCTCTTTGCCCTGATGGACGAAGTTTTTCAGGCCGCGGTGAACTCCCACGGCACCGCGGCGGTGGCCCTTAGTATTAGCCTGACCTTCCACCAGGCCCCGAAGTTCGGCGAACGCCTCACGGCCACGGGTCAGGAAGTGCACACCAGCCGGCGCCTGGCCACCTGCCTCATTGAAGTGACCAACGAGGACGGCCGCCGCATCGCCTCCTGCCAGGCTTTGGCATATAGGAAGGGAACAGAGATTGAGTTTTGAGGGGAAACGTGGGGGGAGGGCAGTTAGCTCAGCTTCCTGGCCCTCCCCCCAAGTTCTCTACATCCGCTCCATCCGCCGTTGTTCATCCACCTTGGTTTTCAGGCGGCGCACCAGGTCGTTGTAAGAGGACTTGCTGATCACCCGGCTGAATTGGGAGCGGTAGTTGTTCACCAGGCTCACCCCTTCGATGACCACGTCGTAGACCAGCCATTGGGACTTATCGAGGAGGCGGTAATTGATGGGCATTCGGTCGTTCTTGCGCACCAGCACAGTGCGGACCTCGGCGCGGTTGCCGTCCCGGCTCTCCCCCAAAAATTTCACCTTTTCTCCGGAGAAGCGCTCAAATTTTTCGGCGTAGGAGTTCTCCAGGAGCGTAGAGAAAAGGTCCACGAACTCCCGACGCTGGGCGGCGCTGAGCCTTTTCCAGTTGGGGAGGCTGCGCTTGGCCATCTCCTCGTAGTCAAAGCGCCGGTCCACTGCCTGCTTGATGAGCTGGCGGCGGCGCTGCTTCTGCCCCGGAGCTTTCAGGGCGGGGTCGGCCAAGAGCCGGATGACTTCATCCACGGTAATTTTCACCGCGTTGGTGGGGGGGCCGCCTGCCAGGGCCAGCTCCACCATCCCCGCCAGGCTGAGAATAAGAGTTAAGGTCAGGATTTTTAAGGTCACACCACGCATGCATTGCTCCTTGTTCAGGGTAAAGTGCAACGCTTCAGGCCAGGAAGCGTTTTCTCAGAGGCACATCGCCGGGCAGGACTTCTCTCCCCACGGCTTACGAAACTCCAGGCCAGGAAACTATACTTTGCCGTGGATGTACTTGGAAATGATCTCTTCCCATTCCATGGCCGATTCCGTATCCTGAATCTTTCCTCCCGGAGGAATGGTCTTGTCGCCGTAGCCCGGGGACAATTTGATGTATTTGTCACCGATGATGCCCTTGGTGCGGATGGAGGCGATGGCATCTTGCTTCAAAATTATACCAGGATTGAGACTCAAGGTGAGCTTGGCCCGGTTGTCCGGAGTTACCTGGATGGCCTCCACCCGGCCCACCTCGACGCCGGCCACTTCCACCGCGGCCCCGGTCTTCAGTCCTGAAATGTTGTCGAAACGGGCCGATACCCGGTAGCCTTTGCCAAAGACCTCCATTTTACCCAGATGGACGGCGAGGTAGGTTAGGCAGGCCAGGCCGATGAGCACAAAGATGCCGACGGTCAGTTCTAATTTTCCTTTGCTCATAGTTTCCCTTACGCCTCCAGAAAATCGGGTTCCCCGTGGAGAAAGGCCTGCACCACCGGATCGGGGTGGGCCTGGATCTCTGCCGGGGTGCCATGGGCGATGATCCGCCCCCGGTGCATCATGGCCACGAAATCGGCCACCTGAAAGACCTCCGGAATATCATGGCTCACGATCAGCGCGGTGTAACCGCTGTCGTTGTGGGTCTTTTTAATCAGGTGGAACACGGTGTTGCACATGGGGGGGTCCAGACCGGTGACCGGCTCGTCGAACAAAATAATCTCCGGTTCCTGGATCATGGCTCGGGCCAGAGCCACCCGTTTTTTCATACCCCCGCTCAGTTCGGCGGGATATTTGGTGTCCGCATCCTCCGTGAGGTTCATCTGTTCCAGGCGCAGGTGGACGCGGCTGGTAATTTCCCCTTCGGGCAGCCGGGTTTTTTCCCTTAAGGGAAAGGCGATGTTTTCAAAGACATTGAGGGAGTCGAACAAGGCCCCGCCCTGGAAGAGAACGGCCAGCCTGAGCTTGAACTCCCGCAAATTGCGTCCCCGCATCTGGTTGATGTCTTGGCCTTCCACCAGCACCCTGCCGGAATCAGGCTGAAGGAGCCTGATGATATGCTTCAAGAGTACGCTCTTGCCTACCCCGCTTTTGCCGATGACCACGGTAATCTGACCCTTGGGGATGACCAGGTTGATGTGGTCCAGCACCAGTTGCCCATTGAAGGACTTGCAGAGGTCGATGATCTCAATCATGGCTACATGAAAAAAGAGGTGAGGACGTAGTCCCAGGCCAGGACCAGGACCGCGGAGAGAACCACCGTCTGGTTGGTGGCCCGGCTCACCCCTTCGGCTCCGTGTTCCGTATGGTAGCCTTTATAACAGGCCACCAGGATGATGGTGAGACCGAAAATTATTGATTTGACGATGCCGCCGTTGATGTCCAGGGGCACCACACTCTGGACCATGCCGGAGAAATAGTTGCCGGAGCTTACCCCCAGGAGAATCACCCCGATGAGATAGCCCCCCAGAATGCCCATGACGTCGAACATGGCGGTCAAAAGCGGCACGGCCACGAGACCGGCCAGCAGCTTGGGCATCACCACGTATTGCATGGGGCTGACGGCCATGGTGTCCAAGGCGTCAAGCTGCTCGGTGATGCGCATGATGCCGATTTCCGCGGTGACAGCCGAGCCGGCCCGGGCCGAAACCATGATGCCGGTGAGCACCGGCCCCATCTCCCGGATAAGGCTTAAGGCCACCGCCGACCCCAGGGCGCCTTCGGAGCCGTATTGCCGCAAGGTGTAATATCCCTGGAGGGCCAGGACCATGCCGGTAAAAGCCGCAGTCAAAAGAATGATGGGGGTGGACCGGACCCCGATAAAATAGAGTTCCTGGAGCAGCCGGCGGAACCGGAAAGGCGGCACAAAAGCCAATCCCAGACCCTCCAGGAGGAAAAGCACCATGCCTCCGGCTTCCTGGACCAGGACCATAAAGGTCAAACCGATGCGGCGGAGGATTTTTGTCATAGCGCTGGGGAATTGCTATGGCAAGCTTTATGCACCCTTAGTCTCCCAGAGCCGGGGAAAATGCGGTGAATTTTTAGACAGGTCTGATAATCTCGGGGCCATCCCGGCCACCTGCCGACAGGGGAAGATTTCTTTTTCATATAAATCTAATCTTATAACTTTAAGATTCAAATACTAAAAAGGCAAGGGGCGTTCCTCCAGGGCTCCCTGAGAGGTTTGACAAAAACGTTGACGGGCCGGACATCTGTGCATTAACATATTAAGGTGTCCGATGGATTGGACTCCGGAATCAGGCCTGGCCGCGCCGAGAAAAGAAGGAGGACACATGCCAATCAGGGTCGCCATCAACGGGTTCGGTCGCATCGGCCGCTGCCTGGCTAGGATCATCGCCACCGGAGTCAAAGATGTGGAACTGGTAGTCATCAACAGCCGGGCCAGTGCGGAAGTTCACGCCCACCTGCTCAGGTATGACTCGGTGCACGGACCCTTCCCCGGGACGGTGGAGGCCCTTCCCGACCTCCTCGTGATCAATGGCAAGGACGTGCTGTTGACCCAGATCGACGATACTCCGGAAAACCTTCCCTGGAGAGAGCTGGGCGTGGAGATAGTCCTTGAATCCACCGGCGCTTTTCGGGACCGGGCCTCTATCTCTGGGCATCTCACCGCGGGCGCGAAGCGGGTGATCCTGTCAGCCCCCGGGAAGAAGATTGACGGTACCTTCGTTTACGGCGTCAACCATCACAGCTTTGACCCCTCCCGGCACTTCATCGTCAGTAATGCTTCCTGCACCACTAATTGCCTGGCGCCGGTGGTGAAGGTGTTGCACGAGAGCTTTGAGGTGCAGCATGGCCTCATGACCACAGTGCATTCCTACACCATGGACCAGCGCCTGCTGGATGGCTCTCACCATGACTTTCGGCGAGGACGGGCCGCGGCCCTTTCCATGGTCCCCACCTCCACCGGCGCCGCCCGGGCGGTTACCGAAGTAATCCCGGAGCTCAAGGGTCGCCTGGACGGCCTGGCGGTGCGGGTTCCCACCCCCAATGTCTCCCTGGTGGACTTCGTGTGCACGGTGGCCAAACCCACCACCAAGGAAGAGGTGAATCAGGCCTTTGTGGCCGCTCAGGAAGGGGATCTCAAAGGCGTTCTCAAGGTGTCCACGGAGCCCCTGGTGTCCATCGATTTCAACGGGTCACCATATTCCTCCACAGTGGACGCCGAGCTCACCAACGTCATGGCAGGGAATCTGGTCAAGGTAATGTCCTGGTACGACAACGAGATGGGATTTTCGCACCGCATGCTGGATCTGGCGGTTTATATGGGAACCAGGTGATGCTCAAAAGAAAAGAGATCAAAGTCAAGTACATCGACGAAGTGGATATCAGGAAAAAAACCCTGTTTATCAGGGTGGATTTTAACGTCCCCCTGGACCGCAACCGCCATATCACCGATGACACCCGCATCCGGGCGGTGCTACCCACCATCAATTTTGCCTTGGAGGAACAAGCCAAGGTCATCGTGGCCTCCCATTTGGGCCGCCCCGAGGGTAAGCCCGTCGAAGAGTTTAACATGGTGCCGGTGGCCCGCCGCCTGGCCTACCGTCTCCACCGCAAAGTGAAGCTGGCCCCGGACGTGGTGGGGCCCGAGGTGGACCGGCTCAAGGCCGAAATGCAACCCGGAGATGTACTCCTTCTGGAGAAC
Source organism: uncultured Syntrophobacterales bacterium (assembly GCA_965602785.1). Classification (GTDB taxonomy): domain Bacteria; phylum Desulfobacterota; class Desulfobaccia; order Desulfobaccales; family 0-14-0-80-60-11; genus JBGSLA01. The sequence goes on along the minus strand of CBFDAH010000087.1, from coordinate 2,370 downwards.
TTGCGTTTTAATCCGGGAGAAGTAAAAAACGATCCGGAATTCGCCCGGGAGCTCATGAAAGGGGTGGACATTTACGTCAATGACGCCTTCGCCGTGGGCCACCGGGCCCATGCCTCGGTGGATGCGGTGACCCACATCGCCCCCATCTGCGTGGCCGGCTTCCTCATGCGGGATGAAGTGCTCTATTTTCACCGCAGCATGGAGGATCCGGCCCGTCCCCTGGCGGCCCTCATCGGGGGAGCCAAAGTTTCCAGCAAGCTGGGGGCCCTGGTCAACCTGCTGAAGAACGTGGATAAGATGATCATCGGCGGCGCCATGGCCAACACCTTCCTCAAGGCCAAGGGCTACGACGTGGGCAAGTCTCTGGTGGATGACAAACTCATCAAGACCGCTGAAAAACTAATGGCCGAGGCCAAAAAGAGGGATGTAAAGTTCTATCTGCCGGTGGACGTGGTAGTGGCCGACCGTCTGGACCGCCGGGCCCAGACCAAGATCACCCCGGTCCAGGAGGTCCCCCCGGACTGGATCATCGCCGACATCGGCCCGGCCACCGTGACGCTTTTCAGCGAGGCCCTGCAAAACGCCCAGACCATTATCTGGAACGGCCCCATGGGCGCCTTCGAGCTGGACCCTTTCAGTCGAGGCACCATGGCCATGGTCCACAAAGTTGCCGACCTCTATGCCCTCACCATCGTGGGAGGCGGCGACACTGACGTGGCCCTGCACAAGGCCGGGGAATTCCAAAAATTTTCCTACGTCTCCACCGGCGGCGGCGCCTTCATAGAACTCCTGGAAGGGAAAAAGCTCCCCGGCATCAAGGCCCTGGAAGGTTGGGCCAAGAGGCACCGCAATGTCTGAACTAACCAAACTGGTGGCCGGCAACTGGAAGATGAACCTGACCCTGGCGGAGGCCCGGGGCCTGGCCCGGGAGATTGTTCAGGGAGTGGGCTCGGAAAGCCGGGCCGAGGTGGTCCTGGCCCCGCCCTATACGGCTCTGGCCGCGGTGGCCGGCGAACTCACCGGCACCCCGGTAAAGCTCGCCGGTCAGGACATGTTTTGGGAGGAAAAGGGGGCCTTCACCGGGGCCATCTCGCCGGTCATGCTGGCGGACGTGGGGTGCCACTACGTCATCATCGGGCACTCGGAGAGGCGCCAGCACTTCGGGGAAACCGATGCCACGGTGAACCGCAAGGTGAAAGCAGCCCTGGCTGCGGGCCTGGTCCCCATCATGTGTGTGGGTGAGACCCTGACGGAGCGGGAAGCCGGGCATACCCTCATTGTGGTGGAAACTCAAGTGCGGGGTGGCCTGGCGGGGTTTCCCGCCGCGGCCCGGGAGCGCCTGGTCCTGGCCTACGAACCGGTGTGGGCCATCGGCACCGGCAAAACCGCCACACCCGAGCAGGCCCAAGAGGTGCACCGCTTTATCCGCAAACTGCTCCCGAGTATCCTGAATACCGAGGCCATCCGCATCCTTTATGGTGGCAGCGTCACCCCTGAGAATGCCCCAATCCTCATGTCCGAGCCCGACATCGACGGGGCCCTGGTGGGGGGCGCCTCCCTCAAGGCCGCTTCCTTTCTGCCGATTATTGCGGCGTCTAATACTTAGTTCCATAAACCAGCGCAATTAATTGAGCGCCTCCTTTAGAGATCAGGAACGCCTTAAAGTCCCCCTTTGAAAAAGGGGGATTTAGGGGGATTTTCAAGGGGATAGACAAATCCCCCCTAACCCCCCTTTAAAAAAGGGGGGAATAAAAACCGCTTTTAAAAATTCGCTAACTCCGGCAATTTAAGTACTAGGAGGCCAGTCAGCCTCATCCAGGCGCGTGCCTTCCGGTGAAAGGGGCGGACCCCGCGCTCTGCCTCGCCCACCGGGAAAACCCCTTGCATCCCCGCCACAACTTCTTTATATTTACTTTTATGACATTCGCGGTAATTATCCTTCACATTGTTGTGTGTTTCGCTCTTATATCCATCGTGCTCCTGCAACACGGCAAAGGAGCCGGGATCGGCGCAGCTTTCGGGGGCTCCAGCCAGACGGTCTTCGGCAGCACCGGCGCCGCCCCGTTTTTGGCCAAGCTCACCGCGGCGGCGGCCATCCTCTTCATGCTTACCTCTCTGAGCTTAACCTTCATCGGCCGTCAGCAAGAGGCCTCGGTCATGCAGAAAGTGAAGGGCAAGCCAGCCACCAAGCAAAAGGCCCCCGCCCCGACCCCGCCGGCCCAACCGGCTAAGAAACCGGCGCCGTCGGCCCCGCCGGCCGCTCCCGGAAAATGAGTCAACTCGTGCCGAAGTGGTGGAACCTGGTAGACACGCCATCTTGAGGGGGTGGTGGGGAGACCCGTGCGGGTTCAAATCCCGCCTTCGGCACCA
>CBFDAH010000086.1:0-11820 GCA_965602785.1 uncultured Syntrophobacterales bacterium | reverse complement strand
GGGTTGGGTGGGGAGTGTGGGGGTTGGGCAGGGACCTGAGGTCCCTGGCCCTCCCCCCATAAATCCTTCTACTAAAACTTGCAGATGCCCCGAATGGAATCGCAGGTCTGGGCATAGAGGCGTTCGATCCAATCCTCCGAGCGCCGATACGGACTTACGCCCTCCTCGGCCTCCGGGAGGCCAGGCTGTTTGGCTAACCGGCCCAGCAGCCGGTGCACCGTAGACACATAGGTGGCGTGGCTCCAGGTCAAAGGCGACACCGACACGGCCTGGCCGCTGAAGGGGTGGAACTGTTCGGGCAGCACCCCGGAGATAAGGGCGTGGTCCGCCACCCACTCGAGGAGCCCCTGGGCCTCCGCCAGATCCGCTTCGCCGGCCTTCTCCACCAGGTAGTCGGCCAACCACAGGGTGCAGATCACCCACGGATTGCCCGGTACCTCCTGGCTGACCCGGTGGAAGGCATCACCCTCATAGCGAGCCATGCCGCCGATACCCGTCTTGAGCCACAATTTTTCCCGCAACGCGGCCATGGTGGCGACCAGGCGGGGGTCGTCGGCCGTATACAGCCCAAACGCGAAAAGGCCCCAGAGACTGGCATCGCAGGTGGCATCCACCACCAGCTTGCCCTGCCGGTCCCGGGAGAGCATGCGGCAGAAGCGCCCCAGGTCCTCTCGCCACAGGTGGTTGGAGGCCGCGTCCCGGATTTCGGCGGCCACCTTTTGGTAATACTCCGACTTATCTTCTTCTCCAAACACCTTGGTAAACAGCGACGCGGCTGTGAGCCCCCCGAAAACCGCGCCCACCGTAAAGCTGAAAATTCCCCGCTGCTCCTCCCATAGGTCATAGCAGGGCGCGGGCAGCCCGGTGTCGGCGTCCCGGTACTGACAAATGAAGTCCGCCGCCTTTTTCACCAGCGGGCGGTACAAAGGTTTGATGAAGTCCAGGTCCCGGTACAGGACGAAGTGATGCCACAGGGCCCAGAGCACCAGGGCGGTGGAGTCTTCCTGGATGGGTATCTGGGACTGGCCCTCGTGGTACCAGGGATGCCAGGAGGAGGCCAGGGTGCCGTCCGGATTAAACTTGTGGAGCAGGCACCCCTCCGGTTGGAGGAGGCCGGAGATGAAGCGGAAGAAGTTCCGGGAGACACTCGGGTGCCCGGACTGGTCCAGGGCGTGGGCCACCAGCGCCCCGTCCCGGGGCCAGATATAGGAATAGGTGTCCCGGTTGAAGTAAATGACATCCGAATCGTTGGCCGCCAGGATGCCTCCCCCGGAGTCCACCTGGGTGCGAATAACCAGGAGACTGCGGCGGTAAAGCTTGGCCACCTTGTCCGGCAAGAGCTCCAGGGGCGGGGACTCTTTGTGGAGCCAGAGGCGCCAATAGTCTTCGGTGCGCTTCACCAGGTTTTTCGGATGCTTGTTTCTCACCACTCCGTCGAGGCGAAATACTTCCCCGTAGTTCTGTCCCGCGGCAATCCAGAAATAGGCGGTGGCCTGGGAATTCCCAGCGACGGACAGGCTGAGCGCGATAACCGAGTCCACCGAGCCCTGGGCGATGGGGTTTCCCGAGAGGTCCCCGTCCTCTGCATCCCGGAAGGTGCCCTCTTTGTCCGCGGTGCCTTTCTGGCCTACGGCGAATTGGCTCAGGCCCTCCCCCTTATTGTCCAGGCCGCCGGCCAGAAAATACCTGGCGCCCTTATAGTGAATCACGGAGTCGGTTTTGGGGTCGTACCCCGCGGTGTCCCCCAGCTCATTGCCGGCAATGCCCAGATCCAGGGTCAAAAAGAGGCGGAACTCCCTGGTTTGGGGGGCCAGATTGTTGAGGGTGATTTCCTTGAGGTACAGGTCTTCATGAAAATCCACTGCGTCCCGGCAGGCCAGCAGCACCTTGAGTTTGCGGTGGGCCAGAATCACGTCGGTGATCAAGGTGTCGGGTTCATAGCGCAGTTCCCGCTCCCAGTCCTCCCCCACCCAGGAGAACTGACCCTCCGACCAGAGGCCCAGGCGGCAATGCTTCCCGGACACGTGATTTTCCTGCCCCACGTGAGGATAGTAGAGGTCCCGAATGGCGTAATCCTGGTCGAAGCACACCAGGAGACGACCGTTTCCCACCGGTAGATCCCGGGGCATGATGGCGCTCCTTTCTTAAAACGGCAAATCTTACCCGGAGTAAAAAATATGTTGAAGTGTCATTCTAAGCGAAGGAAGATTCTCCTTATATCAAACAGCTAACACTTAATTGCTAAAGTTAGCGAATTTTTAAAAGCGGTTTTTATTCCCCCCTTTTTTAAAGGGGGGTTAGGGGGGATTTGTCTATCAACTTGAAAATCCTCATAAATCCCCCTTTTTCAAAAAGGGGACTTTATGCGTTCCTGATCTTCAAGGATGCTCGCAATTCCTTACGCTGATTTATGCAACTAAAGCACTAGCTCGGCGCTCAGGGTGACAGAAAGAACCGGTTGAGAAAGTGCCTCTAATGCCCGGCAAGAACCATCCCCTTGAGGTTTCCCGAAACTGGGCCAGGCTCATCTTCCTCCTTTGCACATGAAATCCCCGTAATCAAGGATATTCTTATAAAACAGTGAAAGCGCCTGTGGCACAGGCTTCCAGCCGGTGCTGGCGCACGCTAAAGCCAGCGGCCAACGTTATATTCTACCCTGACTTCATAAAACACCCTATCCCCCCCACCGGGGGGAGAGGGCCGGGGTGAGGGGGGCATATCAGAGGTCTTTTCAGCCCCCTCACCCCAAACCATACAATCCCCCGAATTTCCCCTGAAGATACTCGATCAGAAACCGGGAGTCCAACTCCTCTCCCGTCACCACCCGGACCAGATCCCTGGGGCGATAACGCCCTCCCTGGCTGTGAATCTTCTCCCTAAGCCACCCGAGCAGGGGCCCGAAGTCCCCCCGGGCGAACATGTCCTCCAGGTCCCCCAGCTCCGTTGTCGCGGTGGCGAAAAACTGCGCCGCGTAAAGGTTTCCCAGGGTGTAGGTGGGAAAGTAGCCGAAGTTGCCAGAAGACCAGTGGACGTCCTGCATTACCCCCATCCGGTCATCCGGGGGAGTGAGGCCCAGGTACTCTTGTACCCTCATGTTCCAGGCCTCGGGGAGATCCTTAACCTCCAGATCGCCTCGGATGAGGGCCCGCTCCAGCTCAAAGCGGAAAATGATGTGCAGATTGTAGGTCACCTCGTCTGCTTCAACGCGGATGAGGCTGGGCGCCACCTGGTTGATGGCGAAATGAAAGGCCTCCAGGCTCACCTCCCCCAAATCCGGAAAAAGCTCTTGCGCCCGGGGGTAAAAGGTGCGCCAGAACCCCAGGGAGCGCCCCACCAGGTTCTCCCACATCCGGGACTGGGACTCGTGGATGCCCAGGGACACGGACTGGCCCCGGGGGCTGCCCCAGTACTCCGGCGGCAGGCCCTGATTGTAAAGGGCATGTCCGGCCTCGTGCAGGGTGCCGAAAAACGCCATACTGAAGAAATTTTCATCGTAGCGGGTGGTGATGCGGGCGTCTCCGGGGCCGACCCCCAGGCTGAAGGGGTGGGCCGTGGGGTCCAGGCGCCCGCCGTCAAAATCGTAGCCGATCCTGGCCGCGACCTCCCGGGCGAATTGCTCCTGAAGACCTTGGGGAAAATGGCGATGCAGCACCTCCTCCTCCGGACTCCGGGAACTGCCCCGGATGGCCTCCAACAGCTTGACCAGGCTCTCCCGCAAGCTGCGGAACACAATCTCCAACCCGGCGGCTGTTTCCCCCACTTCATAGCCGTCCAGGAGGGCGTCGTAGGGTTCCGTAGTATACCCCAGAGCCTCGGCCTCCTCCCGGGCCAGATTTACCAGACGCTCCAGAAAGGGCCGGAACCCGGGCCAATCGTTCTGGGGGCGGGCCTTTTCCCAGGCGGTTTGACCCTCCGCCGCCGCCTGGGCCAGGGCCACGGCCAGGTCCGGAGGGATGCGGATGAGCCGGTCATAAATGCGGCGCCACTCCCTCAGGTTGACGGCCTCGGGGCTCTTCGGGTCATCCACCAGGGAAGAGCCTTCCACCCGGGCCAGGTGCTCCCCCACCCGGGGGTCGGTTTCCCCCTCGTGGATCAGGCGGGCCAGCAGGGCCAACTGGTTGGCCCGGTGCTCGTGCCCCTTCGGGGGAATGTAGGTGCGCTGGTCCCAGGCCAAAAGTCGCGCCGCCGACCGGAGCAGCGACCTGTCCCGGCTGTGGGTGGCCAGCCACTGGTAAGCCTGTTCAGGATTCATACACGGTTCCTCATGTGAAATATCAGGATGGTTTGGGCTTTAGGGCGGGGTTTTTTTTATAGAAAAATTTAATTTTTCGGGGGGAAAGCCGATGAGTTAAGCAAGTCCCATGACCCCTCCACCCAGGCCTGGGTTTCCTTGAGGAAGCCTGGGCCTTTTTTTTAGGCGGCATTATTCAGCAGATTTTTTTAAATGCCGAATAACTATTTGTATTTCTTTAATTTTTTATAAATTGCTTTATAAACCGAGTGCAAAATGTAGCCGCAGGCTTTAACCTGCGTTTTGTGGGTTGGTAGACGCCAATGAATTTTCCGGGTTACGCGGCCCAGCAAATTTCTTCGGCCCCCTCCTCCCCTGGCCCACCGCCACCGGGTCTATTTCGCCCAACCCCAGAGGAACAGGCCCACGAGAACCAGGACTAACCCAGCGATGTTCCCCCAGCGCTGCCACTGTTGAGGTTTCGGAGAAGACGGCTGTTGCTGGCGCCGGGCTTGCTGACGGCCCAAACCCGAGAGTAACAACAGGATAAGGCCCACCAGGGCCATGACTTGTCCGATACCGCTCTTTTCCATGCTTTCCTCGTGGCCCCCGAACCCGCCCGTCTCTATTCCAGGCGCTTCCCAACCGCAAGCCTGCGGCCGTCCTTCCCGAATTTACTAGGCTAGTACTTAATTGCCAAAGTTAGCGAATTTTTAAAAATGGTTTTTATCCCCCCCTTTTTTAAAGGGGGGTTAGGGGGGATTTTGTAAGGCCTTGATAATACCCCTATATCATCCTTTTTCAAAGGGGGTCTTTCTGCGTTCCTGATCTTTAAGGATACGCTCAATTAGTTACGCTCATTGACGCAACTAAATACTATCAATAAATTAAACAAGTTAGCTTTATCCCTTTTTCCCCCTCTCCCCCTTGGGGGAGAGGGTCGGGGTGAGGGGGAAATATTCTGGCGCCAATGTAAGTAGTCAAATACTGATGCCGCGCTCCGTAAATAATATGGGTTTACCTTGGAGCAAAATGTTGGAAAAATGACGGAGATTTTCCCCCCTTTTTTAAAGGGGGGTCAGGGGGGATTTTATAAGGCCTTGATAATCCGCCTAAATCCCCCTTTAGATGAGGGGGACTTTCAAGACTCAATCATGACTTGCTCCAAGAAGCCCTTGCAAAACTGCGGTTTTCCTGCAAGGTCATTCTGAGCGAAGCGAAGAATCTCGAAATTTCAATGACTTGAGATCCTTCACTTCGTTCAGGATGACAGAAAATAGGTTTTGCACTAGCTTCTAGTACAAAAACTTTGAGAGAGAAAACCCTTGGGCAAAAGCGCCCCATTTTTTCCCTCTGGGTGAAGCTGAATCCCCATCATGGGGTTGGGGAAGGGGCAGGAGCCAGGGTCCCTGGTGCCATATTTCATGAATAACTTTAAAAATTATCTTTTTTTGTAGCCGCAGGCTTTAGTCTGCGCTCATTTTCTTAATTATTTTCGCAAGCTAAAGCTTGCGGCTACATTTTTAAAACCTAAGGCTGCTGGAAATATTTTTAACCTAAATCCGCAACGCGACCCTAGCCCCCTTCCTTAAAACCTTATGCCATACCTGACCCTCTCAGAAAAAATATGGCGGAGAGAGAGGGATTCGAACCCTCGGTAGGAGTCTCCCCCCACACTCGCTTAGCAGGCGAGCACCTTCAGCCGCTCGGTCATCTCTCCGTCTGGCCTCTTTGATAGTCTGCTGATGGAAAACAAGGGAGCCCTGATGCGCCCAACTCCCTCAAATTCCAAGATTTTCATTGGCTGAGGGAGTATGGCTAAAACTCACCCCCGCTCCTAACAACATAGCAAGATCCTTGAATTTTTTCAACCTTCAGTTCCTGGGGGTGACGTTCCGGCGACTGCCCGCCGCCCCGGCATGACCTGGCCAGACGCTGGGGGACCCATGCTTCGCCAGCCGACCAAGTATTCTGAGTCCCTTGAGGCCCTGCGGGACAAATGGTAGTGAAAAGCCCGAGGGCGGGGCCTGTCTATGAATTATCTGTGGGGGAAATTCTTTTTATCTTGGGGTTCTACCTTTACATTAACTTTTCACAGAAAATTTAAGATATTAAGATCATATATAGATAAGGATTTCTACTGCTGGAATTTGCAGAGATATAGCAGTTATCTAGAAGCGACTGATTTTTGTAATCTAATTATTTTGTAAACTCCCGTAGGGCGGGAAAGCGAAGCGCATCCCGCCTTCAGCAGCGAAACTGAAATTATGCCCCGATACCTACGCGCCGTTGTTCCAGGGGGCACCTTCTTTTTTACGGTCACACTTCTGGATCGCCGCCGTAACCTCTTGACCGAACACATTTAAAATCTACGGGCGGCGTTCATGGCGGCCCGCCAACGTCGACCATGCACGGTAGAGGCTATCGTCATTTGGCCCGATCATCTGCATTGTATCTGGACGTTGCCTTCCGGAGATGCGGATTTTTCCACGCGCTGGCATGATATAAAAGCACGATTTGCCGCACAAATTCCACGAGGAGAAAGACTTTCAGAGCGGCGCCTGAAGAAGGGAGAACGAGGCATTTGGCAGCGGCGTTTTTGGGAGCACGTCATCCGGGACGAGCGCGATTATGAGGGTCACGTGGATTACATTCACTACAATCCGGTAAAGCATGGTCATGTGATGAGGGTTGCGGATTGGCGTTATTCCAGCTTTCACCGTTACGTAAGATGCGGTATTTATAACCTTGAGTGGGCGGCAGATGATGGCGTTCGGCGACTGGAGATGGAGTGATACGAAAGGCGGGATGCGCTTCGCTTTCCCGCCCTACGGTCCTAGCTTGCCATTATCAACACTCAGGGTCTCCCAGTATTGGAAATATCATTAACTTTCCGCCAAAATTTAATCAACCCAAGCCCTGATAACCCACACTGTAAATTGGTGGAGGCGGTGGGAGTCTAACCCACTAGCTGAAATCATTGGGGGCCCCTCTGGGGCCCCACTGGTGGGAATATCTTAGACTGATTACGTATGTATAATCAGAATATTAGCTGGCGGAGGGAGAGGGATTCGAACCCCCGGACCTCTCGGTCTGCGGTTTTCAAGACCGCCGCCTTAAACCACTCGGCCATCCCTCCTTCATAATCTGTTAATATAGCTTGTAAATTCCGCCTTTGTCAATTTTCATCACTTTCTTGATGACCAAGAAAGGGTCTGAATAATTTTTCCAAAAACAGATCCCTATTTGCAACTAAGTTGAAAAAGTAATACATTTACTGTAATGAGTACCCACTGCAACTTTCCCAAGGTGCTGGCCCAGAAAAATGTCAGGCCCACCACCCTGCGCCTCCAGGTCCTGGAAATCCTGGGGTCCGCGGACCGGGCCTGGCAGGCTCGGGAAATCCTGGACGCGGTGCGGGCCCGGCGCCCGGTGAACAAAGTCAGTATTTACCGCATCCTGGACGATCTGGTGAAGCTGGGCCTGGTGCGCAAACTGCCCACGGAGGGGGCTGCCGCGTATTACGAATTGGCCTGCGAGCACTATCCCCCCCATCCCCATTTCCAGTGCCAGGCCTGCGGCGAGGTGCAGTGCCTGGAGCCCGTAGCCCTGGAGCGGGTCTGGCAGGAAATCAAAGGCCCCCTGGGCAACCGCGCCGACCGCCTGGAAATCCGGGTGGCGGGGTTGTGCCAGAAATGCCGGGAAATGGCTTAATAAAATCAACTTGGTTGCGTTTCAGAAGTACTTCTTATGAGAACCCTGATATGCCTCGCCCTTCTCCTGGCCGTCGTCCCCGGCAACCCCGCCTGGGGCGCCGCCCCTGAGACAAAAATTCCCGTGGCCGCCAGCATCCTGCCTCTGGGAGATTTTTGTAAGAACATCGGCGGTGACCGGGTGGCGGTGCAGGTCCTCATTCCGCCGGGGGCCAGCCCCCACGTCTTCGAGCCCACCCCGGGCGCGGTGGCCCAAGCTCTCAAAGCCAGGGTGTTTGTGTATGTGGGCGCCGGACTAGACCCCTGGGCGGCGCGCTTGCTCAAAACCCAGGCCGACTTTAAGCCGGTGGTGGTGGAGGCGGTGCGGGGCTTCGAGTTGCTTCGGGTGGTCACCTCATCGCCAACATCAAAAACTCCCGGGCCTGACCACGACCCGCAGCCCCCCAGGGAGTCCCAGGCCACCAAACACCAGCCTCACCCCGGGGGCAACCCCCATGTCTGGGTGGATCCGGTGCTGGCCCAGAACATTTGCCGCCGAATCGCCCGGGCCTTCATCCAGGTTGACCCGGAACATCAAAAATACTACGACAGAAACCTGTCCCGATATTTGACCCAACTAAAGGACCTACACCGGGAAATCACCCAAACAGTGGCCTCTTTTGGCCATCAGGACTGCGTCAGTTTTCACCCGGCCTTCGCCTATTTCAACCGGCGCTACGGCTTGCAGGATGTGGGAGTAATCCAGGCGGCCCCGGGGCGGGAGCCTTCTCCCCGCCACTTGCAGAAAATCATCGCCGCCCTCAAAGCCTGTCAGGGCCGGGCGGTCTTCGCCGAACCCCAGCTCAGCCCCCGGGTGGCCGAGATCATCGCCCAGGAAGCCGGGGTCAAGGTGCTCTTTCTTGATCCCCTGGGGGGGAAGCCACCATACGGCTCCGACTACCTGAAACTCATGCGCCACAACCTGGCGGTCCTCAGCGAGGCCCTTAAATGAGTCCTGCCGTCATCGAAATTCGGGACCTGTGGGTCACCTACAATCACCTGCCCGTCCTGGAGGATATCACCCTGGACATGGAGGAAAACACCTGCGTGGGCATCCTCGGGCCCAACGGCGCCGGCAAAAGCACCCTCCTCAAGGTCATCCTGGGGCTCATCCAGCCCTCCCAGGGGGAAATCCGGGTCTTCGGGGAAGACCCCCGCCTGGCCCGGCGACAGGGGAACCTCATCGGCTATCTCCCCCAGCGGCCCCTCAGCCACCCCCGCTTTCCCGTCAGCGTTTTGGACGTGGTCCTCATGGGGCGCTACGGCCGCATCGGCCTGGGACGCCGACCGAAACGGGAGGACCGGGACGCGGCCCTGTCCCACCTGGCCCGTCTGGGCATCCCCCACCTGGCGGACCGCCCCATCGGCGAGGTCTCCGGAGGGGAGCAGCAGCGGGTTTTCATCGCCCGGGCATTGGCGCTGAACCCCCGCCTCCTTATCCTGGACGAGCCCACCATTTCTCTCGACGCCTGCAGCCAGGACGAGCTCTACGACCTGGTACGACACCTCCAGGAAGAGCTCAAGCTCACCGTCATCATGGTGTCCCACGACATCGGCGCGGTGGCCAGCCACGTGGACGATATCGTCTGCCTGAACCGACGGGTGCATGTCCACCAGGCCCCGCCCATCGGCCGCCTGGCCCTGGAGAACACCTTCGGCTGTAGTGTGGAGTATCTGTTCCACGGGGAGATTCCCCATCGGGTGGTACGGGTGCATGATGATTGAGGCCCTATCCCTGGGGTTTTTCCAGCGGGCCCTGGTGGCCGGGGTGCTGTTGAGCGCGCTCTGCGGGGTGCTCTCCGTTTTCGTTATCCTCCGTCGCATGGCCTTCGTCGGGGTGGGTATTTCCCACTCCGCCTTCGGGGGGGTGGCCCTGGGCTTCCTCCTGGGCCTCGATCCCCTGTGGAGCGGCATCGGTTTTGCCGTGATGGTGGCCCTCCTCATCGAGTGGGTCCAGGACCGGGGCCGCCTGGAGGAGGACGCCGCCATCGGCATCTTTTTCGCCTTTGCCATGGCCCTGGGGGTGGTGTTCCTCCACCTCTCCCGCACCTACAACGTGGACGTCTTCGGCTTTCTTTTCGGCAACATCCTGGCCGTGGGCCCCCGCCAGGTGAAGGAGATCATCATCGTGGGTCTGGCCGTCCTGGCGGTGGTGGCTCTCTTCTACAAGGAACTGGTGTTTTTAAGCTTCGACGAGGAGATGGCCTGGGTGAGCGGCGTACCGGTGAAGGCCCTGCGCTACCTGTTTCTCGTGCTCCTGGCCCTGGTGATCATCATGGCCATTTATCTCGTGGGCATCATCCTGGTGTCGGCCCTTCTGGTCATCCCCGGGTCCATAGCCCGGAACCTCACCCGGCACATCCATGGCATGCTCTGGGTATCCGTGGCAGCCGCGGTGGGGGCCACCCTGGGGGGCCTCTTTCTGTCTTACGGCCTCGACTGGCCCTCAGGGGCCACCGTGGTCCTGGTGCTGGGCCTGGGGTTCTTCCTGTCCCAGGCGTTGCTGCTCTGGCCCCGGCGGGGAGCGGCCTAGTGTGGCAGCCGGTTTAAAGAGATTTTGGGAGAGGGCGGGGGGTCCGCGATCCCCCGGCCCTCCCCTCTAACTAACCCCATTCATCCCCCGAGGAATATCCGGAGAACGAACCATGACCCATCAGCCTCATCCCCCCCACGGCGCCGGCAAAAGCAGCTTCGACCTCATCGATTCGGAAAAACTCTTCCCGGCCCTGGCCCTGAAACCCGGAGAAGCCGTCCTGGACCTGGGCTGCGGCGAAGGCCGCTACACCCTTCCTCTGGCCCGACAGGTGGGAGACACCGGGATGGTTTATGCCGTGGATCTCTGGCAGGAGGGCCTGGACGCCCTCCAGGACCGGGCCCGCCAGGAGGGCCTCACCCATATCCGGACCCACGCCACCGACGTCAGTCAGCCGTTACCCCTGGCGGCCGCCAGCGTGGACCTGGCCCTCATGGCCACGGTGCTCCATGACCTGGCGGAGGTGGACCAGGACCAGGGAGCCCTGGCGGAAACTGCCCGCCTGGTGAAACCTGGCGGCCGCCTGGCCGTGCTGGAGTTCAAAAAAATGGAGGGGCCCCCCGGCCCGCCTCTCCATATCCGCCTGGGTCCTGAAGACCTGGTCGCCCTTCTCCAGCCCTACGGTTTCAGCCCGGGGGAGACCCGGGAATTGAGCCCCCACCTCTACCTCATGATGTTCACCAAAACCGCCTCCTAAAACCAATGACCACCCGGTGTCTGGTGTTAAACTCCATGCGAAGCTGTTTAACGTCGCTTACTCCCCGTCCCCTGGTGTTTGGACCGGAGAGAAGGGTAACAAGTGTTCGGGGACATGGGTAACACTTTTTCATTACCCGGGATATTCTTCCTCACCCACCCCAGCTCTCCCCGGTTACGGCAACCCCAGGCCGCCGACCTTCTCCTCCCGGCGCCGCAATCTTCCTCTTTATCCCCGCCGCTCTGTGGTTTTTCAAAATTTCTCCATCCTTTGATGAGATCCCTTGAGTTTTTCAGGAGGATTACCGATATCTAGCTTGGTTGCCGGTCCCCGGGAGCAGTGCGCCCGTTCCGGCAACCTGTAGGCACCTTGATCCGGCCTCACCAGGATGAGGGGCTGGGGGGCGCCGGCGCCGTGGCTCCACCGCCGCAGGCCAACGCTCCCTGACCCCTCGGGGGCGAAAACGACACCAGAACATGGAAAACAGCCGCCCATATCGGTTCAGACGCCACCGAGGACAGCGGCGCGACATTTTCCGATAAAATCTTGCGGCTCTATAAAATGAGATTGTGGCAAATAGTCTTTTGGGAGAGGGGGCCAGGGGTCG
>CBFDAH010000085.1:0-11845 GCA_965602785.1 uncultured Syntrophobacterales bacterium | reverse complement strand
TCCTTATATCATATAGTTAGGTAATTTTCCATCAATTCTTGCGGAATAATCCAGGATTAAACCTTATAATCCTATTTCTCCTGCTGGCAGGTTTTCTGGGGGGGTGTTCCCCCTCTGCGACGGGAGAGAAAAAACCAGCCAAACCCCTCTCGGTCCGGAAAAAAACCGAGAAGACGGAAGTTAAAAACCTCATTGTTCTCATCCCTGACGGCTGTGCCTCGGAGCAGTACACTCTGGCGCGCTGGTTTAAGGGTAAGCCGCTCTCCTTAGATCAAATCCGCGTCGGCGCGGTCAAAACATTCATCGCCGATTCGGTCGTGGCGGATTCTGCCCCCGCGGCCACGGCCTTCGCCACCGGCTACCGCACTAGTGGCAAGTTTATCGGCGTGGGCCCCAAGAGCCCTACCCTTCCCGTGGTTCCTAAGCCTGAGCCAGGCCTGTCCTACAAGCCGTTGGCTTCAGTATTGGAAGGGGCCAAGTTGATGGGGAAAGCCACTGGCATCGTGGTTACCTCCCGGGTCACTCATGCCACCCCTGCGGCCTACTATGCCCATGTGCCCAGCCGCCGGATGGAAAATGACATTATGGAGCAAGGAGTTTACCAGAATCTGGATGTGGTCTTGGGCGGTGGCAAGCGGCATCTGCTCCCCAAGGACTTGGGGGGGAAACGCACCGATGGCGAAAACCTTTTAGAAAAAGTGCCACACGAGGGCTATGCCCTGGTGGCCACGGCCGCTGAGCTGCAGCAGGTGAAATCCGGTAAGGTTTACGGCATATTTGCTTACAGCAGCATGGAAGCTGAAATTGACCGTCCGGAATTTGCGCCTGAGCAGCCGACCCTGGAGGAAATGACCAGGAAAGCCATAGATCTTTTATCCCAAGATCCGGACGGATTTTTCCTCCTGGTGGAGGGCAGTCAGGTGGATTGGGCCTGTCACGCCCATGACCCGGCCCACCTGCTGAGCGACCTGATGATGTTTGACCGGGCGGTGAAAACTGCCCTCGATTTTGCCCGAAAGGACGGGCACACGCTGGTATTGGCGTTCTCGGACCACAACTGTGGCGGGATGTCCATCGGCAACTACAGAACCAGTAATATTTATACCCGGATGAAGCAGGAGGGACTGCTGGGTCCTTTGAAGCAGATGAGATTATCCAGCCTGGGGTTGTGGCGCAAATTAGGTGCGGATAAGACCCCTGAAAAAGTAAAGGAAGTGGTCCGAGAATACTGGGGGCTTAAGATAACCGACGAGGAGGCCAAACAGATCCTGGCCATTGCCCTGGCACGTCCCGGCTCCCCCAACTATGGCTTCGGCAAAGTAATTTGCCCAAAGTATACCGCCATCGGCTGGACGACCCATGGCCACACCGGGGGTGATGTGCCCCTCTTTGCCTTCGGCCCCCATCGCCCCATCGGCTTGTTGGATGGGCCTGATATCGGCAAAATATCCGCGCAGGCGTTGGGGCTGAACCTGGACCGGCTGAACGACCGACTGTTCCAGGAAGCGACAAGTGCCTTGAAGGGCGGCCAGGTCACCATCGACCAAAGCGACCCCAAGAATCCCGTGGTGAAGATAGCCTATCAAGGGAAACAGGCAGAATTGCCGGTTAATAAAAATCTCCTCCGGCTTGACGGTAAAAATTTCCAACTCGAGGGTGTGGTGGTTTATGCGCCCAATACCGGCCAGGCTTACTTACCTTTACAGGCAATCAACCTTATCAAAGGATTGGCAAGCACCCTGCCCTCAATTTCAAAGAATTAACCGGCCTTGCAACTAATACCAAGCTGCTTTTATAAAGGTATTTATCTGTAGGGGCATGATTTATCATGCCCCTAAAAGGGCGCAATAAATTGCGCCCCTACATTTCTCTTGATGAACTTACCTGTTTGACGGCAACGGGGTATAGAAGGACGTAATTATGGGTCCTCCCATACTGTGAGGGGTAGTTCCCGAAGAGAACAACAAAAGGGGCGTGGCACGCCACGCCCCTGGTGGTTGGCCGATGGTCGGGAGGGTTTATCTCATTAGTTCCTGACCAGCCTCGGGTCGCCATCCCGGGGGGCCATTGATCCCAGTCAATCTCTCTGCCATTTCCCCTACAGCCCCGCCGCTACATGGCCTTGGGGGCCCGAGGCTTGGGAGGCTCCTCCTGGGGGGCCGCCGGGGCCTTGCGGCGTCTGGGGACGGACCGCGGCCTGGAGGCCGGAGAGGGCTGCAGGTAGCGCATGGAGGCCCAGCCCACATTGTTGCGGCGCAAGTCCCGCACTCTGCCCCAACTGCCCGCGGTGGACATAAGCTCCACCTGGTCGTTGAAGCGAAGAGTAGTGATCATGCGCGCCGCGGTGGTGGGGCCTTCCCGGAGGGCCAGACTGGAGACGTTTACATAGTAAACGGGCGGTGGCGGCGGCGGCGGCGGCGACACCACCGGGGGAGGAGGTGGCGGTGGGGCCGGCGCCGGCTCGGAACAGGCCATAAACAGAATCAGGGCCATCACGCCGATAATGATACCGGCCAGGATGTGCCTCAAGTGTCTCTGGTTCATGTAAGCCTCCTTATTCTTCTTCCTCTTGTTCATAGGTCAGATCTTTAATGGACCGGATGCGCCAGTTGCCGAGTTCCTTGGCAAGCCCCACCTCGAAAACCTGGGTGAAGCTGTCAACCTGTTGGGATTTCCGGTTTTCCACCTGCATGGTCCAGGTCACCCGGGCCAAGGCGCTATCCGGCCCCAGGGGCTTGACGTCATTCAGGATGAAATTCAGGTCCAAGTAATTAAAATCCTTCCAGTAAGCCAGGGTTTGCTGCCGTTTCTTATCCAGGCTGGGGTAGAGGGAGGAGTAACAGCTCATAAACAGGACGATGTCGTTCCAAAGCTGTGCGTCCCGGAGGTTGCCCAGGGTTTCCCTCACCTGGTCAGCCAGAGCGGCTTCCGGAGCCGGCGTGGCGGCAGGGGGAGCCGCGGGTGGGGTCACAGGCTTGGGGGCTGCCGGACCCGCAGGTGCTTTGGCCGCGGGGGCCGGGGGTGTCGTGGGAGCAGGCGTGGTGACGGCCTTAGGCGGCGGCGCCTGGGCCACCTTTTGAGGAGCAGGGCCCTTTCGAAAGAGGAGGACAAGAAAGAGAATGACGATGAGCACCCCCGCGCCGATAAGCGCGCCCAGGGCCCAGGGGGGGAGACCCGGCCCCGGCGCAGATGGCGGGACCTCCTGGGCCTGGGATGGCGGAGGTTTAGGCGCCGCGGGGGAAGGTGTCCCCGAGACCGGAGTGGGAGCAGCAGTTATCCCCAACAGACTGGTGCTGCATTTGTGGCAGAGTTCCTGTTGAGAGGCCACCCGGATACCGCACTCAGGGCAAAAGTAATCCCCCTCTTCGGGGTTGAGGAGGTAGCTGTCACATTGTTCGCAATAGCGCTGGCCGACCTCGTAATGTGCCTTACAGTTAGGACATTGTGGCATTATAGACCTCCGCCGATGGGAAGGTGATCTAGCGCTAAAGCTGATTTGCGGCGAGATTCAAGGAATTGGTGGATCGTCGCCATCAAAGGAGATTTTCGTCCATGAAAGCGAAAAACTTGAAAAAAGTCAAGGGACTTTCTCTGTGCCAGGGATCACTGGAAGGCTCCCACCGAGGGAAACGAGGGGGGAAATATCTTTGGTAAAGCAAACAGGGGAAAGTTCAAGTTTCAAATTTCGAGTTTCAAAGTGTAAAGTTCAAGATTGGCCCTGGGGTAAGTTGCTTGGTAAAAAGCACTGTTTCATGATTTCCGAGTAAACCAGGGGCTTATGAGCACCTGTTGCCTGAGCCATTTGAGGGCTGGGCCGGGGAGACATCGGCTTCCCGCCTTGGAGCACAGCAAGCGGTTTCTCTCCCCTTCCCCTTTAATACAAAGTTTCGCCAAAACAGGTAACTTCAGAAAGTGACAGAGACAAATCTTCTTTATGTTTGGTGGCACAGGCGTCTCGCCTGTGCAGGTGCAAGCTAACGGGCCATGAGCCCACATGCTTACAACCAGGCATGAAGACGGTGAACCGTCGCCCCCGGCGGTTCATGTGCCGCCGAGGGCGGCGGCGCTACATTCCCAGACCAGGTGGGACAATCTCAGATTATTTGCCGGGTGGGGAAAAACGGGATAAGATGAGGGACATGCCGGTTTATAGTCACATCCTGGCCGCGGTGGATGGCTCGGAGGCGTCCCAGCATGCCTTTCAAGAAGCCCTGAGATGGCCTGGCGAACGCCTGACCGCCGCCGCGGTGGTCCCCCCGCCTCCTGGAGGCCTTGAGGCTCCCGGTCCGGAGATGGAGGCCCGCCTGCGGGGGCCCTACGAGGCCGCCCTGGCCCACAGCCGGGACCTGGCTGAGGCCCAGGGGATGACCTTGGAGCCGGTGCTGGTCACTGGAGAACCCCACGAGGCCCTCAGCGTTGCGGCGAAGGCGGCGGGCTGCGACCTGGTGATCATCGGCAAAAGGGGCCGGGATCTCCCCTCCGGGGCGCACATGGGCAAGGTGACGGAACGGGTCATCGGCTATTGCCCCCTGGACGTTCTGGTGGTGCCGGTGCGAGGGGTCCTGGGCCGGGAACGGCTGCTCCTGCCCGTGGACGGCTCCCGCTTCAGCCGCCGGGCCGCGGCCAGGGCCCTGGATCTCGGGGAGGAGTCAGCCGGGGCGCTCCTGGTGGTCTCTATCCTGGATGTGCCCCCGGGGTTCATGGCGGAGGTCCCTGAAGTGGCCCGGGACCTGAGGGACAAGGCGGAAGGACTGGTGGCCGGCGTGGCCCGGGAGGCGGTAAGCCGGGGTCTGGCCTGCCAGACAAAGGTGGCGGAAGGATCGGCCCACCGGATCATCGTAGAGTCGGCCCAAGAGTGGGGCGCGGGCTTGATTGTCATGGGTTCCCACGGCCGCACCGGACTCAGGCGCCTCCTCATGGGGAGCGTCACCGAGCGGGTGGTGAGCCAAGCCCCCTGCCCGGTCCTGGTGGTGAAGGTGCACAAAGCCAGGTGAGGGAGAAACCGGTGCTCCCCTGATAAAGGGCCCTAGGCTGCCATTTTTTCTGGTTTTCCTAGGCGATTTCAATCATGACGATTTCGGGCCAATTTTCCCCTGGCGGCGACTCAAGCTTTTAGGATCCCGAGGGGTGCGGGACCGCCGGGGTTCTATCGTTTCCCTGCGAGATAATACTCAGTGCATAAAATTGATTAACAAAAACCTCACTCAAAATTCCCTCTCCCGTGAGGGAAAGGGTTAAGGTGAAAAATTAATCTCTTTTTGGCTCCCAATAATAAGTTGGACTGCCGCATAATTTCTGTTAACCCCTTATTTACGAAAGGAAAAACCTATGTTATCCGAAAACCAGAAAAAGGCGTTTGCTGATTTCCACAAGTCACCGCAGCTGGAAGCGATTCTGGGTGCAAAAACGGCACATATGATTAAAATTGCTGCGGCTATGGCTTATGGCTGCTATCCCTGAATTGAGCAGCTTCTTGGCGGGGCCAAGGAAAAAGGCATTACCGATGAGGAAATTGGAGCAGTCCAGTTGAACGTAATGGTTGTTTCTGCGGGCAAAATTATGATGCAAGTTGATGATGTGATTGAATAGGGAACATTAGTAGCCCATTGACAAATTTTGCAGCCTGGCGATCTCTAAAAATAAAGAGATTGATCCTGCCGTTTGAACGGATAATCTCCCATTATAGTTATGTGAGGGTGTTAGGGTATGAAAATGGAAAGCAGCTATCGAGAGCGCTCACTGAAGATCCACGGATTGATTTGCGCTAAATGCGGGAGAGAATTTACTCATAAAAACAGGCACCAATTAACGGTGCACCATAAGGACGGCAATAATCGGAATAATCCCGCGGATGGCTCCAATTGGGAGAATCTCTGCCTTTATTGCCACGAA
The DNA here is from genome assembly GCA_965602785.1 of uncultured Syntrophobacterales bacterium. GTDB lineage: Bacteria > Desulfobacterota > Desulfobaccia > Desulfobaccales > 0-14-0-80-60-11 > JBGSLA01. Next base: position 5,953 of record CBFDAH010000085.1, on the reverse strand, counting down.
GACGAACACAGCCGCGAACTTCTTGGCAATTATTACTCAGGGGAAAAAAATGATTAACTGTTAAAGCCATCCCTACATCCCCTCTCTCCTGAGGGAGAGGGTCAGGGTGAGGGTGAAAAATTAACCTATTTCACGCTCCCACTAATATATCTCAACTTGAATTTGAGAGAGCAACGTTTCAAGTGAAATACCCGGGGGTGCGATAACAGCTCACGCTTGGCTGCCCCCGCCCTCCCCTCCCCTCTCCTGATTTTCCCGTTGCCTTTTTCCCATAATTTTTCTATTTTCAAAGGCAAAATGGTGCTTGTAGGGGCGGGTTTTAAACCCGCCCCTACGACCCCCCGACTCCTGAGAACCAGTTTTTCAATTGCGTCAACTCTTGACCAGCGTTGCCCAGGTAAATATATGAGCCTCGCCGTCCGCCGGGAACCCGGCCGCCTCGTCTTTCAGGTCAGCAAGGCCCTCTATGAAAAAGAGGCCGTGTTTGCGGCCACCTATGCCCTTTCCGGCCTGTGCCGCAATCGCATCGAGCCAGAACCGGAGGGCTACGTCACGGTGATCCTGGAGCCCATCGACAGCTCCGAGGGCGTGGACCTGGACGAGATTGAGCACCGCTTCACCACCGAGATCCTGGACCAACAGCTCAGGCTCGACCTGGAGCGGCGCTACGGGGGCCTCCGGAAGCTCATCGTCCAGCATGCCTTTTCGCCCCTGGCCCACCTCACCCAAGAGGTGAAAAAGACCGTCGGCCGTGACTGAGCCTTACGTCCTCCTCCCCTTTCACTTCGGCCACCTACGCCCTGAGCGCCTGCTCGTGGTAAACGAGGCCGGGGAATTCGTGTTCCTGGACCCCGAGGATTTCGCCAGGTTCGTGGAGTACCGCCTGCAGCCCGGCTCCCCCCTTTTCCTGGACCTGAAGGGAAAGCACTTCCTCACCGACACCAAGGTGGCCCCGGTGGTGAATTTGCTGGCCACCAAGTATCGCACCAAGAGGGCCTTCCTGAAGCAGTTCACCGGGCTCCACATCGTGGTGGTGACCCTCAGGTGCAACCAGCGCTGCCACTACTGCCATGCCTCCAGCCAGTCGGTGGACGAGCGCCGCTGGGACATGAGCGTCAAAACCGCCAAAAACGTGGTGGCCAAGATCATGTCCACCCCCTCCCCTGCCATCAAGATCGAGTTCCAGGGCGGGGAGGCGCTGTTGAATATGGAGGTGGTGAAAACCATCGTCAGGGAGGCCAAGCGCCTGAATAAACAGGTGAAAAAGGACGTTTCCTTCGTGATCTGCACCAACCTTACCCTGATGGACGACGCCACTCTGGCCTACCTCAAACGGGAAGGGATTTCGGTGTCCACCTCCCTGGACGGACCCCGGGAAATCCACGACCTCCACCGGGTCATGCGTAGCGGCGGCGGCAGCTATGACTTGTTTATTAATAGACTCGAACGCTCCCGGGAGATCCTGGGCCATGAACAGGTGAATCCCCTGGCTACCATCACCCGGGACAGTCTGGACCATCTCCCTGAGATCATTGACGAATACGTGCACCTGGGATTCCGGGGCATCTTCCTCAGGAACATCAACCCCTACGGCTATGCTAAAACTGATTCCCACCGGGGAAGTTTTCAATACCCCATTCGGGATTTCATCGAAGCCTACAAAAAGGCCCTGTTTTACATCATGGAGGTGAACCTGCGAGGCTACCCCCTGGTGGAGGACTTCACCACCATTCTGTTGAGCCGCATCCTCACCCCCTTCGCCACCGGCTTCATGGACCTCCAGTCCCCCACGGGCGCGGGGATCGCCGGGGTGGTATACGACTTCAACGGGGATGTCTATCCTTGCGACGAAGGTCGCATGTTGGCCAAGATGGGGGACCGCTGTTTTTACATGGGGAACGTCAACCGGGACACCTATATTGACCTGTTCACCTCACCGGTGATGCAGGAACTGGTGGGCGCCTCCTGCGTGGAGACCCTGCCCGGCTGCCATGGCTGCGTTCTCCAGACGTATTGTGGGGCCGATCCCATCCGCAACTACTCGGTGCAGGGCAACCTGGTGGGCCACCGCCCCACCAGCGACTTTTGTGAGAAGCACAAGGCCATCCTGGAGTTTTTGCTTACCCTCCTGGATGAGGGGCGCCCGGACGTCATGGACGTTTTCTGGTCCTGGATCACCAACCGGTCCCTGGCCGAAGTGCGGGGAGCCCGCCAGTGAGTTCCATTAGAGGCCTGGCCCTGGGTTTTGACGCCCCCATCATGGGGGTGGTGAAAAGCCACCTGCCCCTTAGGAGCGAAGGGAAGCCCCTGGTATACCTGGCCCGCTCCCCGGCCGACCTGACCCGGCTCTCCTACCGCCTCCTGGCCCGGCGCCGGCTGGCCGCCATTCTCGCGGGCCCGGAGGTGGACCGCCGCGCCCTGAACGGCATCCCCGCGGTGGTGGACCTGCCCTCCGAGGGATTGGCCGCGCTTAAGGACGGGGATATCGTCTTCATTGAGTCCAACGGCCGGGTAGCGGTTTTTTATGAAGCGGGCTCCCCTCATAACTGCATCTTCGCCACCAACCGCTGCAACTGCCTGTGCGTCATGTGCCCCCAGCCTCCTTGTGAGGACCCGGAGGACCTCTGGGAGCACAATCTGGAGCTCATCAACCTCCTGGACCCCCGGGAGGCCACCTTTCTGGCCATCACCGGTGGCGAGCCCACCCTCCTGGGCGAGAAGCTGGTGGAGTTGATCCGGCTCTGCCGGCAAAAAGCCCCCAACGCCCTCCTTACTCTTCTCACCAACGCCCGGAAGCTCAAGAAACTGGAGTACGCCAAGGCCGTAGTGCAGGCCGGCTATCCGGCCCTGTTGGTGGAGGTGCCGCTGTTCGCCGACAACGATACGGAGCACGATGAAGTCATGGGGGCCCGGGGCTCTTTTTGGGACACCATGCAGGGTCTCCATAACCTGGCGCTGCTGTCGCAGCCCATAGGGTTGCGCACCGTGCTCAGCGCCTTGACGGCGCCCCGGCTGACTCAATACGCCGAGTTCGTCTACCGGAATCTCCCCTTCGTCATGCAGGTGGCCTTCATGGGCATGGAGACCACCGGGTTGGCGGAGCAAAACCTGGACCGACTCTGGGTGGACCCCTACGATTATCGGGAGGAGCTGGCGGCTGCGGTGCGGCACCTCACCCGGCGCATGGTCCCCGTGTCCATTTATAACCACCCCCTCTGCGTCCTCGCCCCGGACACCCGGCAGTTCGCCCGGAACTCCATTACCACCTGGAAACAGGTTTACCCGCCGGTGTGTGAGACCTGCGCCAGGAAGGCCGAATGCGGCGGTGTCTTCGGCACCGGCGTGAGAAACAGCGCTCACTTGCATCCCCTTTAAAGCTTGGGAAAAATGAACTTGAGGGGAGGGCCGGGGGAGCGCAACTCCCCCGCCCTTCCCTCAAACTCCCCTCCCAACCCGCTTTAGGGGAGCCGGAGCAGGCGGGGCTTTCAGCCCAGCCTGCTCCGGCTTTTCATTATCTCCCCTTAAGGGATTGGGGAGGGGGGTAAGGGTCTGCGACCCCAGTAGCACGGGCTTCCAGCCCGTGGGAACCCCCCTTCCCCAACAAACAAAAACCCCCTCCCGGCCGGCCGCCGGAAGGGGGTGGAGAGACTCAGGGGGTTACCAGGCGCTTAATGCTTGCACAGCCCCTTGGCACAGGAGCTCAGGAAGGTTTCTTTGTTTTCCTCCCAGTATTTGTTCCAATTGGCCTGGTCCTTACCGAAGTTCTTGCCGGTGATCTGCTGCAGGGAAATGGCTGCGGCTTCCCGGATGCAGGAGTTCTTATCCTTCAGCATCATAAGGAGAGGCCGCACCGCCTGGGGGTAGCCGATTCGACCCAGGGCCACGGTGGCATTGTAGCGCACGAAGGGGTCTTTATCCCGCAGAGCCGCCACCAGGGGCCGAACGGCCCGGAACATCCTGAGCTCCCCCAGGGCATTGGCCGCTATCCCCCGGACGTAGGACTTCTTATCTTGCAAAAGGGGGAGCAGGGCCATGCCGGCCTGGGGGTCTCTGATCCGGCCCAGAGCCCACGCCGCCGCGCTTTTCACGGCGTAATTGTCCTCTTTGGTGGCCTCCATCAGGGGCTTGACCGCCTTGGGGGAGCCCAACTCCCCCAGGGCTTTCATAGCTTGCAGCCGGACATTCAGGTCTTTGTCCTTCAACCTCTTTAAGATAGCATCTTCGGCCTTGGGGTTTTTGAGTTGACCCAGGGCCGTGGCGGCCTCGCCCCTCACCTGAGGGTTGGAATCTTTGAGCGCGGCCAGAAGCACCTTCATGGCCTTGGGGTCGCCCATCTCCCCCAGAGCCCAGGCGGCCCCGTCCCGCACCGAGGCATCCTTGTCCTTTAAGGCGGCCATCATAGCGGGAATGGCCTTGGGGTTCTTGATTTCTCCCAGGGCCAGAACGGCCAGCCGGCGGACCTTGGGGTCTTTGTCCTTCAATGCCTTGACGATGGCCGGGGAGGCCTTGATGTCTCTCAGCGCTGCCAGGGCGAAGATGGCGCTGGCCCGCACCCCCGCATTTTTGTCCTTTAAAGAGGCGATCAAGGGGCCGACGGCCTTGGGATCATTGATTTCTCCCAGGGCCCGGGCGGCGGTGGCCTGCACGTCCGGGTTGGGGTCCTTCAGGGCGACGATGAGAGCCTCCACCGCCCTAGGATCAGCAATTTCCTCCAGGGCCACGGTGGCCAGGATGCGCACCTTGTCGTTCTTGTTTTTCAGCACCGCAATCACGGGATCCAGAGCCACGGGGCCGATGCGCCCCAGGGCTACGGCGGCTTCGATGCCGGGGGAGGTGCTGTTGGCGATGTCAGCTCCCGGGATCTTAAGCTCCACCGCGGTGTCGTCGCCTAACAGGCCCACCAGGAAAGGAATGGCGGGTTTGGCCGAATCACCAATTTCTCCCAGCTTCGTGGCGGCTTCGGCCCGCTTGGTCGCGTCCTTCGAATAGAGACCTTCCACCGCCGCTTTAATCTGGGAAGGGAGGTCTGCAGGAATCTTGTCTTTGGGGATGCCGGGCTGGGTCAATCCTAATCCCACCAGACTGACTAACATAGCCAGAATGAGAGCTCCTTGAAAAATTCTCTTCATGATTGTCCTCCTTGAGCAGCAACCGTCAAAACGCCAGGGAAATTCGGACGAAAGCCATCACTAGATGCTTGTTTACCGCCGGTAGTAATTATAATGAGATCGGTGAGCATAATGGGAGTAGTGGGCCCAGTGGGACTTGTGGGCGCGGTGAGAATAGTGCTGGTAGTGTCGCCAGTAGGCTAGATGGGTGTCAGTTTCACCCTGGACCACCCGATCAAATCCGAGTTTTAAATACAGGGGGGTGTTCTCCTTGACCTCGCCGAACGGCTGCGACGGCGGGGTCTGGACCGCCCAGGAAGGTTGAAAACCCAGGAAGGAGAGAACACCTACTACCAAGAATAACACTTTCGCCCATATCCGTTTCATGGTTCCTCCCACCCAGACCTGAGGGCCTGGCGTTCGTCAAAAAATCTCCGGGGCCGGGGAATGGCCAGCATTGCCAGGGCCTCCCGGCGTCCTGACCTGGTGCACTTCAACGCCAAAGTATCATAGGAAAAGGCCACAGAAAAATCAAGGGAAGATGGATGAACCTGGTTTTTCCCAGGTGGGTCCCAGAGACGGTCCAGGAAAGCCCTGGGGCCAGGCCCATTTAGGGGATTTTCGCCTCCAGCAACCCTAGGGCCAAAAACCCTGACGAGGGCCGCGGCCACCCCCCCGATTCACGGTTGACTTTTAGCGGGATGGGTATAAATTTATAGGAGATTTGCGGCGAAAATAAAAATTTGCTGCGGTTTGGTCAACAACGCGCGCCCATAGCTCAGCTGGATAGAGCAACGGACTACGAATCCGTGTGTCGGGAGTTCGAATCTCTCTGGGCGCGCCAG
>CBFDAH010000084.1:0-11919 GCA_965602785.1 uncultured Syntrophobacterales bacterium | reverse complement strand
CTGGCCGCCTGATTTAATCCTCAACTGTGTCCAATTAATTGTGGACCGTTACAAGGGTGTGTTGTTATAAATAGATTCGTGGGTCGCCCCCACCAGCATGGATATGGGATGAACCAGGAAAAATCCCACCAGGGCCCCTAAGAGCAGGCCAATCCAGGGAGAGGCGCCCATTTTCCGAGGCCCCAGGGCAGGCTCAAGAAGTACGGGCTTTATTGAGGCTCTCTTCATAGGGTCCTTTATGTCTTCGGTCCGGTTTCAAGTTGATAATGATGGTCTTTCGGTCTCCTTACAAGTCCAGGCCCCGTAAACGCAGGGCGTTGCCGATCACTGACACGGAGCTGAAGCTCATGGCTGCGGCGGCGATCATGGGACTGAGGAGGATGCCGAAGTGGGGGTACAGAATCCCGGCGGCTATGGGAATGCCCAGGGCATTGTAAATAAACGCAAAAAACAGGTTCTGTTTGATGTTCTTCAGGGTGGCGCGGCTCAGGCGGCGGGCCCGCACGATGCCGGTGAGGTCGCCCTTGACCAGGGTCACCCCGGCGCTTTCCATGGCCACGTCGGTGCCGGTGCCCATGGCGATGCCCACCTGGGCCTGGGCCAGGGCCGGGGCGTCGTTGATGCCGTCGCCGGCCATGGCGACAATGCGTCCTTCGCCTTGCAATTCACGCACCTTCTCGGCTTTCTGGTCAGGGAGCACCTCGGGGATCACCTCGTCGAGGTTGAGCTTGCCGGCCACTGCCTGGGCCGTGGTGCGATTGTCCCCGGTGAGCATGACGATGGTGAGGTTCTCCTGGTGCAGGTGGTCAATGGCCTGGGGCGTGGTCTCTTTGATGGGGTCGGCCACGCCTAAGAGCCCCGCAGCCCGGCCGTCCACGGCCACGAACATGACCGTTTGCCCGTCGGCCCGGAGGGTATCAGCCTCATGGGCAAGGTTACCAAGGTCGAGGCCCAGTTCCTGAAGCAATCTGGCATTTCCCAGGGCCACGGGGCGACCGTCCACCCGCCCGGTGACGCCCTTGCCCATTACATAGTCAAATTCCTGGGCCTGGGTCAACTCGACACCCCGGTCCTGGGCGCCCCGGACGATGGCCGCGGCCAGGGGATGTTCGCTCCCCCGCTCGAGGCTGGCGGCCAGGCGCAGGAAGGTCACCTCCTCCAAACCATTGACAGGCTTTACCGTGACAAGCTTGGGCTTGCCTTCCGTTAAAGTGCCGGTTTTATCCACCACCAGGGTGTCCACCTGGCGCATGACCTCGATGGCCTCGGCGTTTTTGAACAGGACGCCGGCGGTGGCCCCTTTGCCGGTGGCCACCATGATGGACATGGGGGTGGCCAGACCCAGGGCGCAGGGACAGGCGATGATCAGGACCGCAACGGCGTTGATGATGGCGTAGGCCATGCGGGGCTCCGGCCCCACCGTAGCCCAGAGGATGAAGGTGATGACCGCAATTCCCACCACCGCGGGCACGAAATAGGCCGCTACGACGTCCACCAGTCTTTGGATGGGGGCCCGGCTGCGCTGGGCCTCCGCCACCATCTGGACAATTTGGGAGAGAAGCGTATCGGCGCCCACCCGTTCGGCAGTCATGACAAGAGACCCGGTGCCGTTCACCGTGGCGCCGATGATCCGGCTGCCCGGCTGCTTTCCCACCGGGATGGGTTCGCCGGTGACCATGGATTCGTCCACCGAGCTGGTACCCTCCAGGACCGTGCCGTCCACCGGCACCTTTTCCCCGGGGCGCACCCGGAGGCGGTCGCCCACCTGCACCTGCTCCAGGGGGATGTCCTCTTCGGTGCCGTCCTCTAAGAGACGCCGGGCCGTTTTGGGGGCCAGCCCCAGGAGAGCCTTGATGGCCGCGCTGGTGGCGCTTCTGGCCTTGAGTTCCAGCACCTGACCCAGGAGGACTAGAGTGGTAATGACCGCGGCGGCCTCAAAGTAAACGGCCACCTCGCCGGTATCGCTGCGGAAGGAGGCGGGAAAGATGTCGGGAAAGAGCGTGGCGACCAGACTGTATAAATAGGCCACAGAGATGCCCAGGCCGATGAGGGTGAACATGTTCAAGCTGCGGTTGATTATCGACTTGACGCCGCGCAGGAAAAACGGCCAGCCGCCCCAGAGGACCACCGGCGTGGCCAGGGCCAGCTCCACCCAGCCCCAAACCGCGGGGGGAGCCAGACTATCCAGAAGATGCTGGAAGTCGGGGATCAAGCCGCCCATGGCAATGACGACCAGGGGGATGGTGAGCACGACGGACACCCAGAAGCGCCGCCGCATATCCCTCAGTTCCGGGTTTTCTTCCTCTTCGGCCATGACCGTGAAGGGCTCCAGGGCCATGCCGCATTTGGGACAATTACCCGGCTCGTCCCGGACCACTTCCGGGTGCATGGGACAGGTCCACTGGGTTTTCATGAGCGGCGGAGCTCCGGCCGGTTCCAGAGCCATGCCGCACTCGGGGCAATCGCCGGGCTCGGCTTGGCGGACCTCGGGATGCATGGGACAGGTATATCCCGTGGCTGGGGCTACGGTGGTTTCAGCTTCGGGCGGCTTTGGGGCCTCATCTAAGTCCGGTTTGAGATAGCGCGGCGGGTCCTCCTGAAACTTTGCCAGGCAATGGGGGCTGCAGAAGGCATACTCTTGGCCTGCATGGACGGTACGATGGGGGCCATCCGGCGGCACCGCCATGCCGCAGACGGGATCTTGCCATGTCTTGGTATTTTTCATTCTTGTACCCATCGCGTGGCCTCATTTTGTCAGAACCAAATGTTCAGTGACCCCAAAGGCAGGTTACTCCACCCGTTTAATTTTCCTAACAAAGTAAGCATTCCACAAAAGCGGCGCAAGGTAACAAGCTTCTCACCGGCGCACCCCAGCAACGCTTCGGAGCAGCCTCGACCTGTAAGGGGTGGCTGCCGTCAGAGGGTGGGCAATGGTGTCCTTAAGGTTGACCCTTGGGCACCACGGCCCGGAAGGCCAGGGCGGCGAGGATCAGGAGGGCGGCGATGAGGGCAAAGGGCCACCGGAAGTCCTGCCCACCCCAGAGGCCTATGAGGGCGCCGGCCAGGAGGGGCCCGGCCGCATGGCCCACGTCGAAGATGGTGCCGAAGGTGCCCATGGCCGCGCCCAGGTGCTCCCGGCGGCAGAAGTCGGCCACCAGCGCCGCGGCGGAGGAAGTGACCACTGCCTCCCCCAGCCCGAAGACCGCGGCCAGGGCCAGCAGGACCGGGTACTGGTTGAACCAGGGGATGAGGGCCAGGGGCAGGGCGCAGGCGAACATGCCCCAGAAAATGAGAGGCTGACGGCCGAAGCGGTCGGAAATGCCGCCCATGATGGGCTTGGCCACGATGGTGGCGACCACCTGTACCCCCCAGAGGAGCCCTGCTTGAAAGGCTGAAAAGCCGCAAATAACCACGGCGTAAATGGGGAGAAAGGCCTCCAAAGCCCCCAGGGCCAGGTTCTGGACACCTTCCATATTGCTGGTAAAAAAGATTTTGGGGTCCAGCAAAAGCTCTCGCACCCCCTGGCGGAATCTGCCCCAGACTGCGCCCAGGGTGCGGTCCTCGTGGGCTTGGGGCGGCTCCTGGCGGCCCCGCAGGACCCAGAAAGCCGTGAGCCAGGACACCAGGCCCAGGCCCGCCACCACGCCGTAGACGATGTGGAAGTAGCTGAGCTGGGGTTGGCCGTGGCCCGTGAGAAAGGTGAGGAGGAAGCCTCCCAGGGGCGCACCCAGGAGGTTGCCGATGATGGTGACCGAGGAAAACCAGGAGAGCATTTCGGCCCGGCGGGCCGCGGCCAGGTCGGCCACCACGGCCATAGCCACCGGTCCATAGATGGCGGTGGCGAAGCCGTGAAAAAAGCGGACCACCACCAGGGCCGGGTACGAGTTCACGAAAAGATAGGCGAAGGGCACCAAGGCAAAGCAGGCCAGGCCGAGGAACAGAGTGCGGGGCTTGCCGATGACGTCGGAGAGGACGCCGGCGGGCATCTTGAAAAAGATGCCGGTGATGGTGGAGATGGCCACGGCAAAACCGATGGCTTCGGGACCGGCCCCCAAAAAGGCGGCAAACAGGGCCAGAACCGGGGTGCGGGCCAGGGCGTAGGACAGACGGGCGAAAAAGCCCACCAGGCAAAGGCCGGGCTGGGCGGAGGCGGGGTGCGAAGAGGGGAGGGGAGGGGAAGAGTTCATGACCTGGAGATAAGTTCCTTAAATGTCGCGCAGGTCTGGCCCGGCGGGCAATAGTAAAACAGCATGAGACCGGGGTAAATTACTGGGGGGACGGTGGCGACAATCTCTTGAAGGCAGGGCCGGGGACCGCTGGTCTCCTTGCCAAAGACTCTTGGTAGTCATCTCCAGGCAGGGTAGGGTATCTCCCCAGCCTAGAAGCTATTGCAAAACCTTTTTTCTGTCATCCTGAACGAAGTGAAGGATCTCAACTCTTTGAAAATTCGAGATTCTTCGCTTCGCTCAGAATGACATTTCAGGAGAACCGTTGTTTTGCAATGGCTTCTAGTGCTCCTACTGGTTCTCACTTTTACCAATCCAGCCGTCAAGGCCCGGCTGGCTGGAGGCTAAGCTTTGATTTGCCCAGGGGCCCAGGATTTAGTAAACTAGCAGCGGTTATCAGGAAGAAATTCGCATCAAGGAGGAAACAGGTATGTGGAGCGTAATTGGTGGCTGGTTGATAAAGAGTTTGGGTCTGGCCCTGGTGGGCCTGGCGGTGGTGGCATTTGCCGACACTTCGGCCCAGGCGGCCAAAAAACCGGTTAAGGTGAAGCTTACCACCACCATGGGGGACATCGTCCTCGAACTGTATCCGGATAAAGCCCCGGTCACCGTGGACAATTTTCTGAAATACGTCAAGGACGGATTCTACAAAGGCACCGTGTTCCACCGGGTGAAAAGTGGGTTCATGATCCAGGGGGGCGGCCTGGACGCCAACCTCAATGAAAAGCCCGGCCGCAGCCCCATTAAAAATGAAGCGGACAACGGCCTCAAAAACGAGGCCTACACAATCGCCATGGCCAGGACCAGCGATCCCAACTCGGCTACCAGCCAGTTCTTCATCAACGTGGCTGACAATAAGTTTCTCAACCACAAGGCCAAAACCCCGTCTGGTTACGGCTATGCGGTGTTCGGGAAGGTGGTCCAGGGCAAAGAGGTGGTGGACAAAATCAAGGCCCTGCCCACCACCACCAAGGGCATGCACGAGAATGTGCCCACCAAGCCGGTGACCATAACTGGGGCCACCATTTTGTCCAAGTAGGCCAGGAGCCGCCTCACAACTCTCCCGCCCCCCACCCGCTCCGCCCAGGAGGGAGAGGGGGATTTTCTGGAACCCGGGGGTGAAAAGATCTCTGGTGGTCTGGAGTTCCCACCTTACGTTAAAAAACCGGTGCCCAGGCTTTACAGCCTGGGCCTGGACAGCCGGGGGCGGCTGTCCCTACATTGTCTTGTGGTGGTGAGGAGCTTTTCGAGACGGAAAGTTTGGAACTAGTACTTAGTTACATTAATAAGCGTAAGTAATTGCGAGCATCCTTAAAGATCAGGAACGCTTAAAGTCCCCCTTTGAAAAAGGGGGATTTAGGGGGATTTTCAAGCGGATAGAGAAATCCCCCCTAACCCCCCTTTAAAAAAGGGGGGAATAAAAACGCTTTTAATAATTCGCTAACTTTGGCAATTAAGTACTAGAAACTTTCGGGACGCCAGTGGGAACCGGACATGGTAAGGGAAACCTTACCAGAAAAGGATTGACCGCACCCCTGATTATGGTCAATAATGAAATTACTATTTGGCAATAGTGCCTCGTCCCAGAAATTTCTGACCAAATATTTATAAGGGCGCACCCGTGTCCGCCTTCCTGAAGGGACGTTACCTGGGTCGGCCTCTACGTATGAGCTATAAACATTTTGAGAGAAATACCTGGGACAAGAGAATAGTTGGACCAGCCCGAACCGGTTTTCAGCCTGAGGGGGTGAGGGGGGAGAGCCTCAGAAAATGGCTCCCTATCCCAAATTTTTCCCTGCTAGCCTTCTAAGACAATTCGTGCCCTGTTAATCCCCCTCGCCTCAAAACAGCCTTGCAGGGAGGCTGACACATGCCTGACCAGGAACACCCACCCAAGGACCACCAGCTAAAGGCTCCCGAAACTCCGCAGTTTCGGGAAATGCCTCCCGACGTCCAGAAAATCCTGGATGCACATCAGCAATGGGTGAAAACCGAAGGAAAGGAGGGCCAGAAGGCCGATTTGCGGGGCGCCGACCTCCAGGGCCTTGACCTGTTTGGAGTCAACCTGAAAGGGGCCAACCTCGCCGGCGCCAACCTGACCGGAGCCAATCTCTGGGGAACCTATTTAGCAGAAGCCCATCTTCTATGAGCTATACTCACCGCAGCCAATCTCCAGCAGGCCGACCTATCAGGGGCCTCCCTCAATGACGCCGACCTGCGGCGCACTGAATTCCATGACGCCAAATTAGAGGGAGCCAACCTGGACGAGGCCGACCTGCGTGGTGCCAACATCGGCTGGGTCCGCTTAGGAGCCAAACTTCAGAGTGCCAGTTTCCAGGGAGCCAAACTCCAGAGGGCCGATCTTAAGGGGGCCAACCTCCAGGGGGCAGAAATCAATTGGGCCAATTTCCAGGAAGCCACCCTCGATTGGGCCAACCTCCAGGGGGCAGACCTCAAGAACTCCAACCTCCGGGGGGCAGATATTATAGGTGCTGATCTCAAAGGTGCTAATCTTAAAGGCGTCAAAGGCCTCACCCAAGAGCAGCTTGACTCTGCCTTCATCAATGAAAAGACCAGACTCCCGGAGTACTTTATGAGGGGGGCCAAATAATAAGCGACAACTGATTGACTCGAAGTTTTTGTAGTACCGGTTTTTCTGTCAGCCTGAGGGGAGTGAATGCTCTCAACTTATTTTAAATACGGGTTTCTTCGGGTCCCTCAGAATGACATGCTAGCCCCTAGCCAGGTTTTGAAATAACTTGTAGAGAAAATCTCAAATCCAGAATGATGACCAACCAGGTGGTTAAGCACCCCACCTCGGATCCGGCCAAACGGATTATAAAAAATTTTCCCCAGCCCCATCTCCCCCAAGCTCCCCCTCACCTGACCAAAAACCGGATTTGGCCCCAAGGTAGGCTCGGAGGGGAACCTCAGCGACCGGAGTCCTTTCCCCCAAATCCCCTTCGCCAGACAATACTCCCCCGCTCCTTGACAATGCGGTTGTCCGCGTGGCAGGGTGAAAGGGAAAATTCGGATGGGTGGGGGCTATGAAAAGTTATCGACAAGAACTCTGGTTTAATGTGCAGGCCCGCCTGGCTTTTCTGAACATCACCCGCCAGGTGGAGGACTGCCTGCGAGAGAGCGGCGTCAAAGAGGGCCTGGTTCTGGTGAACGCCATGCACATTACGGCCAGCGTGTTCATCAATGATGACGAGTCCGGGCTGCACCAGGACTATGCGGTGTGGCTGGAGAAGCTGGCGCCCCACGCGCCCGTCAGCAAGTACCGTCACAACGACACCGGGGAAGATAACGCCGACGCGCATATGAAACGGCAAGTCATGGGTCGGGAAGTGGTGGTGGCCATCACCGGGGGCAAACTCGACCTGGGCACCTGGGAAAGGATTTTCTACGGGGAATTCGACGGCCACCGCCGTAAACGAGTGCTGGTGAAGATTATCGGGGAGTAGGGAGTGGGGGAGGGGATAAGTAATTTTTTTTGGGGGAGGGGGCAGGGAGCCGCGCTCCCTGGCCCTCCCCCCACCTAGCGAAGCTACAGGGGAGGTTGGGGGACATGAAGTCCCCCAACCTCCCCTGTAATTATTTGGATTTTTTCTTGGCGGCGGTGGGAATCTTCTCCGGGGAGACGCCCTGGGACTCCATCTTCTTCAGGTATTTTTCCGGGTCCTTTTTGAATTCGGCGTCGCAACCCTTGCAGCAGAAGTAGACGCGCTGGCCCTTGTAGTCCACGTAAACGTTCTTGTCAAGATTTCCCTTTAAGACGGGGCAGACGGTCTGGGTCTTTTCTTTAGCCAGGACCGGGCCGGTGGTGAACACAAAAGCCAGGGCCACAGCCGTTAAAATCACAGCAAGCTTTTTCACAAGCATCCTCCCATTATGTCTATTTTACTGTTTAGACAATTTATCTTAAGAAATATAAGCAAAGTTTAGCCGCCAGGCAAGGGTAGCAGGAAAGAAAGGTGCCCCTGGGTCGGGTGTTTTCCGGCCTTGACAGGTCCGGGTCAAGGCGCGGCTTTGCCTTTATGGTTGGAGGGGGACTGGGTCAGGACGTCTTTCTGGTCTTCGGCTTCGGCGGTAAGCACCTGGCTGGACCACAGGCGCTGCATTTGGGTGTCCGCTTGCCGGTGCAGGCAGGAGTCGTAGCCGCAGATGGGGCATACCGGCTCCTCGCACGGGTCTGCGTGGATAAGGATATCGGCCTGGCCGCCGAAGTAAGCGTTGAGGATCCCTTCCAGCTCCTTCACTTCCCGGTGGACCTCTTGGAGGGTGAAATCCCGGGGGAGGATCAGGTGGAAGTCCAGCAGCACCCGACTGCCGGCGCGCCGGGCCCGAAGGCGGTGGATGTCGATCCAGGTGTCTTTGCGGTGTTGAGCCAGGACCCCGGCGATCTCTTGGAGGAGGTCGGGCTCGGAGGTGTCCATGAGCCCCATGAAGGCCTGGCGCACCAGTTTGGCCCCAATAACCAGGATGCTCACCCCCACCAGCAAAGCCACGGCGCCGTCCAGCCAGTACCAGCCGGTGAACCACACCAAGGCTAGCCCCGCCACTACTGTGCCGGAGGTGTAAACGTCGGTGAGGAGGTGCTGACCGTCGGCCACCAGGGTGAGGGATTGGGTGCGCCTGCCGGTTTTGATGAGCCCGAAGCCCAGGGCAAGGTTGACCAGGGCGGCGAAGAGGACCAGGAAAAGCCCGGTCTCCAGCCGGGGGAGGGGCTGGGGGGAGAAGAGCTGGGGCCAGGCCTTATAAACGATGGCAGCCGCGGCCAGGATGATGAGGGCGCCCTCGAAGCCGGCGGCGAAATACTCGATCTTGCCGTGGCCGTAAGGGTGGCTTTCGTCCGGGCGCCGGGCGGCCCAGAGGATGCTCACCAGGGCGAAGGCGCTGGCCGCCACGTTGATGATGGACTCCAGGGCGTCGGAGAGGATGGCGCTGGAGCCCGTGAGATAGGCGGCGTAGAACTTGAGGGCCATGAGGGCGGCGCCCAAACCGAGGGAGAGCCCGATGGCGAGAAGGCGCAGGCGGAAGTTGTCGGCAGCCGGGAGGTGCATGAGAGAAAAGAGAGATTGGCTTATTACCGAAATTGTACCAACTTGGGTTTACCCTAACAAGCACCCATTCGAGTTCGGATCAGTGCATCCATTCAGGGGACTAGGCCCAGAATTCACCTATCATACCTAAATCTAACTATTTTTCCTGTAACAAGCCGTTGATCTAGATCAGCTAGCGAAAGTCCTACAGGGCAGGTCACTGGCGGAAAGCTCGTATTAGCAATACATGCTCAACTAAAAGAACCCTCAAACTCGTAGTCCGTAAACCTCTCAGGAATTATACCAATATAGTTATCATTTTTATCTTAATGATGGCAATAGGGATTAACTCACTCAAGGGTGTACTTAGCTTGAGTAGCTTTACGTTTCTATTTACTCTTTGTGATTATTGTTTATCTGAGTTTTTTCCTCATGCTGAAAAAAATGACGTAAGGAAAAAAGGTCGTATCGTTCAATCAGCCAGGGTATTCCAAATAACATAAGAAGCATTATGAGACCGAAGAATAGCGCAAGGAAACGGCTCATGACGAATAGCGACCCGAAATAGTTGTAAATAAAGGTGAGGGGCAGCATTCCCAAAAAGGTGGCTAAACTGAAAGCCCTCAAAGACATCTTGGTCAAGCCTGCCCCATAGCTGACGAGATCAAAGGATACAAAGGGCAACAACCGGGAAATAAAAACGATTTTAGTGAGCAAATAATCGGAGCACTGGGTGCAGAAGTTGATATGGCCTGCTAAGAACCTTTCCATGAACTTTCGCCCCAAGTAACGGGCAATGAGGAAACTCAACATCGCCCCTGCCAGAGCTCCCAGGGCCGAAAAAAGCGTTCCTAGGATGGGCCCAAAGTAAATTCCTGCGGCCACATTCAGGGGTAAGCTAGGAATGACAGTTATGACCACGGCAAGAGCCATGAGCATCATATAAAGGAAAGGGGCAAACATACCGGCCTGGTCCAACAATCCTCTTATCCGCTGGGGATGAACCCAGGCAGAAAAATCCCACCTGTATGCCGCAGTGATGAGTCCCAGGATCAGAACAACTGCCAGCAACCCCTTAAGCCATGGAGCAAACTTCATAATCCGATTAGCCGGACCCCCCAGTCCATTTCCGAATGTGGATAGCAAATGAGTGTGTTCGTGACTAGTCAGCCGATCTTAATTGCCGATTTCCCCTATCAGGGGTTCAGCCACCCTTGGCGAATTCTGGGTAAAGGGTCATGCCGCCATCTGCGAAAATGGTGGCCCCGTGGAGGTACGAAGCGTCTTCTGAGGCCAGCCAGACAGCCACCTTAGCGACGTCAGGGGGCTCACCCACCCGTTTCACCGGAATGAGCTCCAGAAGTTTGGCTTCAGCTTCTAAGGTTTTCCAGGCGGCGATGTTGATGGGGGTCTTGATAGCCCCTGGAGCGATGCTGTTTATTCGAATGCGCCACGGCCCCAACTCCTGGGCGATACTCTTCATGAACATCATCAGGCCGCCCTTGGAGGCAGCATAGTTGACATGGCCGGCCCAGGGGATGACTTCATGCACAGAACTCATGAAGATAATTTTCCCGAGTACGCAGGAGCGCGTCGGATCAAAAACATGGCGAAGAAACTCCCGAGCCGCTTCTCGGGCGCACAGAAAAGCACCGGTCAGATTGATACTTATAACTCGGTTCCACTGTTCCAGGGTCATGTCGAGGAAATCTGCATCGTCTTGCACTCCGGCATTGTTTACCAGGATGTCTAGATTGCCAAAGACGTCAACCGCAGTCCGGATCATGTTACGTACCTGTTCCTCTTGGCTCACGTCGGCACGGCAGGAGATAGCTTCTCCCCCTGCTTCTCTAATTTCTTGCACTACTTTTTCTGCTCCTTCAGGGTTGCCAGCATAATTCACCAAGACACTGGCACCAGCCAGGCCAATCTCCTTAGCAATGGCCGCACCGATGCCGGAGCTAGCTCCTGTCACCACCGCTACTTGACCTTTCAGCTTGGATTGCCCTTGGTCCACCATGATTACCATCCTCCAAGAGTGGTATTCCCAAATTAATAAGACTCTATTTTAATTAAGGGGAACAAATATGTCTAAACAATTCAAAGGGGAAAATCCCCCAAAGTTTCTGTTCTACAAGCCGAATCCTCTCGTCGAAGGCATGATTGCACAACTTGCGCTGAAAAAGTAATTTCCCCTCGAATTTTGGACATACTGGGCCATCGATGGCCAACTTCTTGCTTGATTAGCAACCTATGAACCCCTGGCCAGTAGCGCCCGGTAGTGGGGCGCCAGGGGGAAGGCTGAGGCCACATGCACATACCACCACCGGGCATAGTAAGGAACCCTAGCTCCTACCTCTAGCGGTTTGCTTTTGCGCTTAATGTAGATTTATAAGAATTGCGCATCACTTGCCATGACAGAAACTTAGCGTATTTCTTGGGAAAAATTTGACATGCCTTGCCTATCAGCATCCGCATGGTGCTATGAAATTTAGGAGGTGGGAGCATGGAAATTTTCAAAGCCGTCAATTAAAAAAGGAGAATCTATTCCTCCTTTCCCAAGCTGCGGCTTGACTATCTTCCTTTAGCACTGCACCCCTTGCATAATTACTTACTAATAAGTAAAATTAACTAAGACTGCAAAGGGA
>CBFDAH010000083.1:0-11959 GCA_965602785.1 uncultured Syntrophobacterales bacterium | reverse complement strand
AGCGGGTGCTCTACGACATGGCCATGCGCCGGGAACTGGAAGAAGCCGCCGAAGCAGCCGAAGAGATGTAAGGCTTAACCGGGAGCAATCCCTTTAAACCAAAAGAAGCCGGGGTTTTCCCGGCTTCTTTTTTTTGGGGATGAAACGGCGTGAAGAGAAATTTCCCAGCAGTCCTGAGGCCGGATTTCAGATCAGGTGAGGCCGGCGCCACCGCGTCGCTGGTTGGTAAGCCCGTAAATGATCATCCCCACCACCAGAACCCCCCCTACGGCGATGAGACCGGTGGGTGTGTGGGCCAGGGCGTACGACACGGAGCTGTAACACATGAACAGACAACAGGCGGCAAAGATGAGCGGCGTGAGGGGATAGGCCGTCACCTGATAGGGCCGCCTGATTTGAGACTCGGTATAGCGGAGAACGAAGACAGACAGAGCGGTGGCTAGAAAGAATACCCAAACCACGGGAGCCGTATACAAGATAGTATGGATAAAGGAACCGGCCAGGCCCACGATGGCCAGGCTCAAGACGCCTTGCACCACAAGGGCCCATACCGGGGTGCCCAGGCGTCGGTGCCAGATACCCAGCGGCTTAAAGGAGGTGTGATCGGCGCCCAGGGCATAGGAAATGCGCGCCCCGGTAAAAATAAGACCATTCACCGCGCCCAGAGCTGAGATGCAGATGATGACGGCGATCACCCGGCCCGCGGCCCGAGGGATAGCCTGGCTCACCGTATCCACGGCCACCGCCTGGGAGGTGGACATGTTCACCAATCCGAGGGCGGACAAAAAGGCGCTGTTAATTAGCAGATAAAGGGTGGTGACGGCTACGGTGCCGATTACCAGGGCGCGCACGATATTGCGGTTAGGCCGCTTGATCTCGGCGGCCACGTAGGCCATTTCGTTCCAGCCGCCAAAGGTGAAAAGCACCAGAATAAGGGCCAGGTCCAGGCCTCCCCAGGTGAAAGCCTCTGGCTGGGCCAGGGTTGCCGCCTGCTCCGGCGCGGCCAGACCGGCAATGCTGATCCCCACCAGCCCCAAGACCTTGGTCACGGTGAGCAGGTTCTGGGTCCATTTGCCGGCTTTCACCCCGAGGATGTTAATGGCAGTCAACACTACAATGGCAGTGGCGGCATAAAACAGGCGGCTGTCGGTAAAGGGAGCGAAGAGGATTTGGGCATAGCGGGCAAAGATAAAAGCCATGAGGGCAATATCCCCGGGCCGCACCACCGCCAATTGGGACCAGCCGAAGATATACCCCGCCCAGCGACCATAGGCCCGGGTCAGGTAGACGTAGTCCCCGCCCTCCCGGGGGTAGGTGGTGGCCAGTTCCGCATAACACAGGGCCCCGGTCAGCGCCAGGAACCCCCCCGCCAGCCAGATGGCCAGGACGCCCGGTCCGCTGCCCATGCATCGAGCCACCGTCGGCGCGGTCTCATAGATACCGGCACCGATGATGATCCCCACGATGATGCAGGTTGAGTCAAATAGAGACAGCTCTTGCTTGGGAAGTCCTGCCACAACAATCTCCACCCCGGGGGGTACGCTCTGATGAGACCAAAGGTTGTTTTGCTCAAAGGCTCGCAGTTTATAGGCTAGTACTTTAGTTCGGATAAATCAGCGTGAACAATTGAGCGCATGCTTGAAGAGCAGGAACGCATAAAGTCCCCCTTTGGAAAAGGGGGATTTAGGGGGATTTTCAAGCGGATAGAGAAATCCCCCCTAACCCCCCTTTAAAAAAGGGGGGAATAAAAACCGTTTTTAAAAATTCCCCAACTTCGGCAAGTAAGTACTACCCACAAGGCTTTCCCCGAGCCCGAGCCGGATGCCTTAGCGTTTCTTGACCGTCAGGTTGATCCCCGTGGCCTGCATATTCAAGAAGACCGTCTCCAGGTTGGGGTTTTTTGTGATGGCCTTGAGGAACTCCGGAGAAGGCGAGGGTCGGCTCACATTATCAGCCAGGATCAAGCCGCCTGGCCGGACCAGGGGCAGAAGCTTGTTGAGATAGTCCGGATAGCCGGGTTTGTCCGCGTCAATGAACAGAATATCGATGGGCCCCTTCAGCCGGGTGACCGTCTCGTGGGCATCGCCCTCCACCACCGTGACCATATGATCCACCCCGGCCAGTTTGAAGTTCTCCCTGGCCAAAGCTGCCGTTTCGGGATTGATTTCATGGGTAAAGAGCTTGCCTCCCGTGGTCTGAAGGCCCAGGCACAGCCAGAGGGCCGAATAGCCATTGGAGGTGCCGATCTCCACGACATTTTTAGCATTGGTGGCCTCTGCCAGGATGCGCAACAATCTCCCGTGCAGCGTATGGACATTTGCCATCCGGGGCCCTTTTTTAATGTCATCCAGGACGCTTAAGATTCTCTTTTCTGCATCTGATTTGGCCAGGGGCGGATTTTCTAAAGATGCCAAGCCCTTTCCCCCTCCACGGCTTCCCCTCTGGCCAAAATCCCAGCCTTGGGCACAAGAGATGGCCGGAATGGTCAGGGTCGCTACCAAAAGTAAAATTGGCAAGTATTTTTCCATGGGTAATCTCCCCATCCGTTTGGCTTTTTATATATGGTGCCAAAGGCAACCACCGTTGGGGGCACCTTTCCCGGTAAGGTGGGAGTTGCAAAACTGTTTACCTCATCAAACCCCACAGGAGAGAAAATCGGCGCGAGAACCGGATGATTTTTTCTCAGCACGGGTGGAAGGCAGCTTTAGGACCATGGGCTGCCAGCGATGCTAGCAAGCAAGCCCCTTGATCACCTCCGCAGAAGTCCAGGCGATCAAGGAAAACCAGGGGTATCCTGCCATCCAGGGAGAGTATGGATTTCTCCTTTTCCCTTTGGCGCGCCACCTCATTTTCCTTTATAATTAATTTATTTGATTTATTAATAAATTTCATAAAGATCGTTAAGGAATGGCCCCTTGCCCTCCGAATTCCCGGAGAGGGGCGCCACCATGAAGTCGAAAAAAGCCAAACCCCATTACCACGGCCACCGAGGCAGACTCAGGGCTCGCTTTCTCCAGGGCGGGGCTGCCGCGCTCCAGGACTATGAGCTTTTGGAGCTTCTCCTTACCTTCGCCATTCCATACTCGGACGTGAAACCCCTGGCCAAGAACCTCATCAACCACTTCGGCTCCTTCGGGGGCGTCCTGGATGCACCTCCCGAGACCCTCATGGAGTTCATGGGCCTCAAGGAATACTCCGCCTGCCTTATTCACCTGATGAAGGCCTGCCACGAAGTCTACCTGAAAGAGGAGGCCATGAAGCGCCAGCGCATCCCTTCCCTGGACGTGCTGGTGGACTATTGCCGTACCGCCATGGGGGGCCTGAAAGACGAGCAGTTTCGGGTCCTCTATCTGAACAGCCAGAACGAAATCATCACCGAGGAAATTCTCCAGGAAGGCACGGTGAACCAGACGGTGGTGTACCCCCGGAAAATCCTGGAACTGGCCCTGAAACACAAGGCCGCCGGACTCATCCTGGTCCACAACCACCCCAGCGGCAACCCCACCCCCTCGGCTTCGGATAAGGAACTCACTCAGACCGTGATCAAGGCCAGCAAGGCCCTGAACCTGACGGTGCACGACCACCTGATCATCAGCCGCCACGAATACTTCAGTCTGGCGGAGCATGATATGTTATAGATTGTTGAGGGGAGGGCCGGGGGAGCGCAACTCCCCCGCCCTCCCCTCAAATTACCCTCGTTCCCAAGTTGGACTTGGGAACGCCATATTGTTCAAAGCTTGGCTTTGACACCTTATCATCATTATGCGAAGCCGATATAAGATCAGCGAACTAAAATCTCCCCATTTCATTACCTGCACCATTGTGGGCTGGCTGCCCGTCTTCACCCGCGCAAGATATCTGGACATTATCACTGCTTCTCTAACATTCTGCCGACAACAAAAGGGGCTCCATCTCCATGGATATGTCATTCTCGATAACCATCTTCACATGGTGGTCTCCTCAGATAATCTGTCACAGGTTATTCAAGACTTTAAAAGACATACTGCCAAAGAAATCTTGGTGCTCGCCCAGCAAGAAAACAAGCTATGGCTACTCAAGCAGTTCGAATTCTTCAAAAGTGCGCATAAAAGAAACAGTCAGTATCAGGTCTGGCAAGAGGGATTCCACCCACAGTCTATAACCACAGAAGATATGCTAAAACAGAAGCTGGATTATATTCATTATAATCCCGTGAAGCTCGGATTAGTGGACCTCCCAGAGGACTGGCGCTATTCCAGCGCCCGAAATTACTTCGGGCAGGATGCAGTATTGGAGATTGATTTGGTTGAATTATGAAGCAAAGCAAAGCTTTGTGCCATGCGTGCGTGCCCAAGTGCAACTTGGGCACGAGGGTTAAAGTTCGTTTGGGCAAACAAATGACGAATAGCGCTTCCTGACTAAAAGATATATTTCATTAGCGAAGCAAAGTCTTGCAATCCATTGGGTTCCAAAACACAAGTTTGGAAACAATTAGATAGCCCCTCTGCCTCCTTCTGGGAAGTCGAAGCGCCTGATCCAGATGTTTTTACCGAAAACCGAAAACCGAAAACCGAAAACAGAAAACCGGAAACCCCTTCATGCAGGATTCACTCATAAAAGAAATAGCCGCGGTGGTAGGCAAGGAGCACGTCCTCGCTAGGGAAGAGGACCGCTGGTGTTATGCTTATGACGCCACCGACCTCACCCATCTGCCTGATCTCGTGGTGTTTCCGGGGTCGGCGGAAGAAATTGCCGGGATTGTCAAGCTGGCCAACCGCCATCGCTTCCCGGTGGTGCCCCGGGGGGCGGGGACGGGCCGGGCGGGGGGCTCAGTGCCCATAGCTGGCGGTGTGGTCCTGGTCACCACCCGCCTGAACCGCATCCTCGAGATCAACCCCGAGGACATGGTGGCGGTGGTGGAGCCGGGAGTGATAACCGGGAAGCTGAAACGGGCGGTGGCGGCACACGGCCTGTATTATCCTCCCGACCCCGGCAGCGCCGATTATTGTACCATCGGGGGCAATGTGGCCTCGGGCGCCGGGGGCGCGGTGGCCGTGCAGTACGGCGTCACCCGGGATTATGTTCTGGGGCTCACCGTGGTGCTCCCTACGGGGGAAATCATCGAGGCGGGAGCCCGCACCATGAAAGGGGTGGTGGGCTATGATCTCACCCGGCTCTTTTTGGGCTCGGAGGGGACCCTGGGGGTGATCACCCGCATTATTCTGCGTTTGGCGCCTCAGCCCGCCACGCGTCTCAGCCTGGCGGCCGGCTTCACCACCCTGGAGACGGCTCTGGCGGCTGTGGGACAAGTCCTCAGGTCCGGCCTGACCCCCACCGCGGTGGAATTCATGGACCAGGCCACCCTAAGGTGCGTTCGGGAAATGCTGCCCTTTTCCTTAAAGCCCCAGGTGACGGCCCTGCTGCTCATCATGGTGGATGGGCACTCCCGGGACGTGGCCGAGCGGGTCAAGCGCCTGGGGCAGATTTGCAAAAATGCCGGAGCTAAAGTACTCTTGAAAGCCAAGGACGCCGACGAGGCTGAACGCTTGTGGGCCGCCCGGCGGGCCATCTCACCGGCTACCTTCAAAATCAAGCCCCATAAGGTGAGTGAAGACGTGGCCGTACCTCTGGGGGCCATCCCGCTCCTCGTGGCCCAAGTCCAGGAGATTTCCCAGCGGCGGGACCTTCCCGTCATCTGCTACGGCCACGCCGGGGACGGCAATATCCACGTCAACATCATGTTCGACCAGGGGCGGCCAGCGGAGCGGCAGGCGGCCCATGAGGCGGTGGAGGACCTCTTCGCATTGGTGCGCCGCCTCCAAGGCACCTTGTCGGGAGAACACGGTGTGGGCCTTACCAAGGCGCCGTATATCGGCCTGGAACTCAGCGAGGCGGCCATAGCTCTCCAGAAGCGCCTCAAACAGGTCTTTGACCCTCACAATATTATGAATCCCGGGAAGATTTTTCCCGCCCCCACCCCACCCGGGCAAGGGTGATGGCAAGGAGCCGGAGATGATGAGGAAAACGCTGTTAGTGGTTTCAGTTTTAGTCGTTGCGGTAACACTTCTCTGGTGTCAGGCATCCCTCGGAGAGGAACGGACATACACGAATCAACAATATGGATTTTCCTTTCCCATACCTAAGGGCATGAAATTGTATACGCCTGAGCATCCCGGCCCCTTCACCTTTAAATCAGACAATATTCTTTTTCTGGCCAATAGGATGATTCCCAGCGAATTTATCATGATGAATGTGTTCGCCGCCAAAGAAAAAGACTTGCAGAATTTGAAGTCCAGTCTTGATTCCCGAGAATCGCCGCAGGAAGGCTACAAAAGAGTTTCGGTGCAATACAACACTATTGGAAAAAATCAAGGGATCCGGGCCGTGGAGCACATTTTCCATAAGGGAGGCAATACGGCCAGAACCATGCGGCAGGTCTTTTTCATCCGCAAAGGTAAGGGCCTCTGTTTTACCGCTAGTGCGAACGCCGACCGCTTCCAGGAGGCCAATAAGGAGTTTTTTGAGCCGGTTTTCCGGAGCATCACTTTTGAATAAGCCGCTTGTGAAGAGCGTCTCCCAGGACGCTATGCCCCTGGGGGCCGATTCTCTCCAGGAGACCCCTGGGGGGGAGGTGGTTTCCGGGCCCCTGGAGGGCTCCAGCCTTATTTCTCCTGACTCCTGTGTGCGCTGCGGGTCTTGCATGGCGGTGTGCCCCCTGTATAAGGTCACGGGCCGGGAGGGGGCCGTGGCCCGGGGCAAGCTCACCTTGTGGGAGCTGTTCCAATCCGGTCGACTGAACTCCCCGGAGGCGTTGCGAGACTTTATGGAGTTCTGCCTCCTGTGTGGCGCCTGTACCGAGAAGTGCGCCGTGGGACTGGATGTGCCGGAGATGGTGAAGCAGGCTCGAGCCGAGGTCCGGTCTCGGCTGGGAGATGTCTTCCACCCGGCCTGGCTCCTGGCCCGAGCCTCTTGGCAGGCTCCCCACCTTATTCCCGGAGCCGCTCCCTTCGCACCTTTGTTAAACCGGCTGAAAGACTGGGTGGGGAAGGAAAGCGGCCTGGTCTATCGGCTCTGGCCGGGCCTCTCCCTGTCCCTGAGTCAGTTTCCCAACCTGAGCCGCATGCCCTTGCGCCGGCAGGCGCCCGCCATTCTTCCGGGACGCGGCCCTCTGAAAATCGCTTTTTTCAGCGGCTGCGGCCTTGAGGCCCTCTTCCCCCAGGCCGGTCTCGCCTTTTTCAGGGTCTGCGAGAGTTTAGGGATCGAGGTGGTGTTTCCGCCGGACCAGGGTTGCTGCGGCTTGCTCGCTGAAAGCGCCGGAGAGGTGGAGTTGTCCCGGGCCCAGGGCAAGCGCCTGGTCCAGGCCTTCCAGGGGCTCCCGGTGGACTTCGTGGTCACTGCCTGCGCCTCCTGCAGCTACCGGCTGAAACGTTTGGGGCAGGTCCTGGAAAGGGAGCCGGAGGCCGAGGCTGCGGCCCGTCTGGCCGGGAAGGTGTTGGAGGCCACGGAATTTCTGGTGGGGGTGGCACATTTTCAGCCCTCTCCCCGACCCCGGCCCGAAGGGGTGGCATACCACGATCCCTGCCACCTGCACCGCGGCCAGGGCATTTATGCTGAGCCCCGGGAGTTGTTAACCGCAGCCACGGGGGAAGCCCCCCGGGAGGCCGGGGAGGTGGATTGCTGCGGCCTGGGGGGCATCTTCGGCGTGGTCTCCCCTGAGGTCTCCCGGGAGCTGGGCCAGGCCCGCGCCGGGGCCTACCGGGCCACCGGGGCCAAGGTGCTGGCCACCTCCTGCAGCGGCTGCCTGATGCAGCTCCACCGGGTGGCCGAGGGCCTCAGAGTGGTTCACCTCCTGGAACTATTAGCTTAAGGTGGGGCGATATTAACTCTTGACAAAAATTTCACAATGGCATAGGTTTTGTAAAATTGGCCTATAAATCTTTAAGGAGGATATTTCAATATGGCCGTAGTGGAACATATGGGCAAAAAATTTGAGGTTGACGAGGACGGCTTCCTGGCCAACCTGGACGAGTGGGGAACGGAGTGGGTTGACTACGTCAAAGAAACTGAAGGCATCAAGGAGCTTGTAGATGATCACTGGAAGGTGATCAACATGCTCCAGGACTACTTCAAAAAGAACGGCATTGCCCCCATGGTGCGCATTCTCTCCAAGGTGACTGGGTTCAAGCTAAAGTATATTTATGAGCTGTTTCCCTCAGGCCCCGGGAAGGGTGCCTGTAAAATGGCGGGGCTGCCCAAGCCCACTGGCTGCGTCTAAGCGCCATCTTTATTCAGCAGCAACCTTGGAAATAATACAGAGGCAGATTCCCATTATCGATTTCTGGGAATCTGCCTCGATGTTGTCGGCCTTAGTGCGAACAAGCTTTGCTGTCCTGCCCCCTTCTCCGACCTTTTGAGAGCTGGCCGGTCTATTGATTATTGGTAAGGCGAGTCCACCAGCCCCCCCGGCGCTTCAAACTATTTGACATTTGCTCGTTTCCTCATTACAGTTTCTAGATAGTGCTTGATAGAATTCCCACTCGCGCGGCTTTTGAGAGTCGCAAGGAGCATGGTTTAATGGCTAGGCCGATAAAAAAGGTATTATTCATCGAGCCCCGGTCTCCCCGGCCCCACATCTTCAGCCGGGTGGCGATCCCCCGCCTGGGCTCGGTCCTCTTGGGGACGATTCTTCAGAATCAGGGGGTGGAAGTCAAGGTGGTGGTGGAGGAGATCGCCCAGCCTGACTATCGTAATCTGGACTTTCAACCGGACCTGGTGGGTATCTCCAGCATTTCCTCCACCGCGCCCCGGGCCTATTCCCTGGCCGACTCCTATCGGGAGCAGGGCATCCCCGTGGTTCTGGGTGGAGCCCACTCGAGCTTTCTCCCAGGCGAAGGCCTGCAGCACGCCGATTACGTCATCTGTGGCGAAGGGGACGAAGCCTTACCGGAACTGGTACACATGCTGGAGGGCGGGGGCGACCTGGGCCAGGTGCACAATCTGGCCTACATGGAAGGCGACCTCGTCCGGCAGAATCCCTGGCGGCCCTTTGTGGAAGACCTGGACAGCCTGCCCATTCCGGATTATGGTTTGATTCATGGATGGAAAGGCAATGGAGCCCACTGCGTCTCCATCGCCACCTCCCGGGGCTGCCCCTTCAACTGCAGCTTCTGCTCGGTGATCCTCCTCTTTGGCCGCAAATACCGTTCCAATTGCGTGGACCGGGTCATGGAGGAAATCCAGGTCAACGGTTCGCAGGCCAAGCACATCTTCTTCTGCGACGATAATTTCACCGCCAACCGTCAGCGCATCAAGGAACTCTGCGATCGCATCCTGCAGGAAAACCTCAAGCTCGAGTGGAGCGCCCAGGTGCGGGTGGAGGCGGCCCGGGACCCGGAACTTTTGCAACTCATGGCCCGCAGCGGCTGCTACACCGTCTTTGTGGGGTTGGAGTCCATCAACCCGGCCACCCTCAAGGCTTACAACAAGTCCCAGGATGTGGATAGCATCAAGGAGTGCGTGGTCAACTTTCACAATTTCGGCATCCGGGTCCACGGCATGTTCGTCTTCGGCTCCGAGGAGGACCACTACCAGGTCATACGGGACACGGTGAAAGTCTCCCGCCAGCTCGACCTGGACTCCCTCCAATATCTGATTCTCACGCCGGTTCCCGGCACCCCGGTATTCGAGGAGCTGGAGAAGCAGAACCGCATCATCTGCCGGGACTGGAGCCAATACGACGGGCACCATATCGTTTTCCAGCCCCGCCAGTTCACCCCTTATGAGCTCCAGAAAGAAACCATCCGGGCCATGAAGAAGTTTTACAGTTGGCGATCGGTGGTGAAGCGCCTCATCTCCCGGGATTGGTTCTACGTCAAGCTCAAGGCGTACGGCCGCATCCTTTTGTGGCGATCCCGCTTTGATAAGAGCAACTACGTGCAATCCCTCAAGGACCAATTCTTCACCCGGGTGCGGAATCTCAGGCGCTGGCTCAAGAGGAAGGGGCCGGTGACCCGGGTGGGCATCCCGGCGGACGCCTGGCGTATCGGCCCCTGGGAAAACGCTTCCCGGGAGTTTCTCCTGCGCTATTTGGAGAAGCTGGGGGTGGAGGTGGTGCAGGAGTACGAGCCGGAGATGGCGCAAGAAGACGCCCTGGCCGCGGTGCGGGCCGAGATCCCCCGCCTCCAGGATAAGTCGGACCTGGTGCTGCTCCCCATCTGGGAAAATCTCGAGGCCGCCCGTCAAAAGGTCGGGGATATATCCCAGGAGTTCACCCAGGAGGGCTGGAGCAAACTCTTGCCCTTAAAGTTCAGCCGGGACTCCTTTTACACCGCCTGCATACAACTGGGCCTGTGCTTCAAGCGCCGGGCTAAACGCATCCGTCGTATCTATTTTCAGACCCTGCGGGAGGTGGGCGCAGAGATTTAACAGAATCCTCGTAATAAACAAGGACAAGGCGAAGCCCAGGCTTCGCCTTTCTTTTTTAAAAGATTTTGATAATGACAATAAGCCATTGTTCCGAATTACTTTTTCAAAGGAAAATGTTTACCAGTTGGCCAGAGGTTAGAAACAGATTACGCTCCAAGCCAGGAGGTCTCAGGTGCATGTGACCCCTCCTCTTGCCCCATCTCACCATTTTCGGGTGGTGCTGGCACGGGGAACATGGACTGCAAGCCAATCATGGGCTTGGTCACCGATAATTTTGAACCCTTTCCCCCGATGGGGGAGAGGGAAAAAGGCAGAAACCCGAGTCAGCCCTGGCTCCCGATAAGCTCGTCTCCCTCTCCCCCCGTCGATGGGGGGGAAAGGGGTGGGGTGAGGGGGGCGAAACCTGAAGAAGATGGCATTTAGGCTCGCTCCCCTTAAGCAGCCCAGGTTTGCCTCTGCCAAGCTTTTTCCCGGAGCTAAAGGCATAAGCGATATTAATTATTTAAAAATTTTCTATTATCATGCTTCTAACTTGATGGTTGCCTTAAAAAATGCGGGTTTTACTGTCTTACTTAAGAAAAAGGTTTTTCTGGCAGCAGTTTGGCAGCAACGCAGCTAAGAGGTCCGCATAATCCCGGCTAGCAACTGGCGGAAGTATGGCAGGAGTTTTGTATGAGGATTGTCGCCTTCAATAGCAGCCCCAGGGACGGGGAAGCCAGCAAGACAGAGATGATGTTGCAAAGTTTTCTGAGCGGCGCCCGTGAGGCGGGGGCGGCCACCGAAACGCATTATTTAAAAAAGTATCATATCAAGCATTGCGTGGGGTGTTTTGGGTGCTGGCTTAAGCAAAAGGGGCGCTGCGTGCTGGAGGACGACATGACGGAACAATTATTTGGCCGGTTTCTCGAAGCCGACCTGGCAGTCCTGGCCACGCCCCTGTACCATTTCACCATGAATGCTCGCATGAAGGCCTTCATTGAACGTACTTTGCCCATGCTGGAGCCGGCGTTTTTCGACGGCCGCGCCATCACCCGTCCCTGGCGGTTCCAGAAAGTCCCGCGCCTGGTGGCCATCAGCGTGGGTGCCTTCCCGGAGCACCATAACTTTGATGTCCTTTCCCTTAATCTGCGCATGATTTTTGGGAATCTTTTAGTGGGGGAAGTTTATCGTCACTCGTCCGAATTTTTTGCCATCCCCGAGTTGGCCTCCCCGGTGCAAGAGGTGCTGGCGGCTGCAGCCCAGGCCGGTAGAGAAGTAGTGCTCGAAGGGAAAATCCAGCCCACCACCCAGGCGGCTGTTATTAAGGACTTAGCTCCCCGGGAAAAACTGGGCCGCATGGCCAATGAGCACTGGCGGCAGCAAATGGCAGAGCACGACCACGAGCCCCCCCAGGCAGAGGAAGACCACACCATCGACAGGTTTGCCTGAAGCACCGGTGTGCTTTTCTGGCAGGTGGGCTTGTGTAGGCAAGAGGGGCTTGCGGGGACGAATCTTCAGGTAATTGTTTGAGGAAGCGATTGCCCTGAGATAATCAAGAGCAAAGATCACGGCCCAC
>CBFDAH010000082.1:0-11963 GCA_965602785.1 uncultured Syntrophobacterales bacterium | reverse complement strand
ATGCACAAGGGCGGCATGAGGATAAGCACGTCTCCCAAAGGGCGCACGATGGCCCCCAGCTTCCGGGCCTCGAGAGTCACCCGGTGGCCGGTGCGCCGGGCCAGCGGGAAGGGTTCCCCGGTGTCCTTGTCCGCCACCAGTTCAAGCCCCACCATAAAGCCCCGCTGGCGCACATCCCCCACGTGGGGGTGAGCCGCCATTTGACCGAGGCGCTCCCCTAACGCCTCAATTTTCGGAATGAGCTTTTCCAGGACCCGGTCCTTCTCAAAAATATCCAGGCTCGCTAAAGAGACCGCCGCGGCCAGAGGGTTGCCGCTGTAAGTATGGCCGTGAAAAAGGGTCTTGAATTCGTTAAATTCCCCTAAAAAAGCATCATAAACCTCGTCGGTAGCCAGGGTGGCGGCCAGGGGCAAATACCCACCGGTTATGCCTTTGGCCAGGCAGAAAATATCCGGGCCCACCTCTTCCTGCTCGCAGGCGAACATGGTCCCGGTGCGGCCGAACCCCGTGGCCACCTCGTCAGCGATGAGAAGCACGTTATTATGCTGGGTGATTTCCCGGACCTTGGCCAGGTATCCCGGCGGTTGGGGGATCATGCCCGCGGCCCCCTGCATCAACGGCTCCATGATCACGGCGGCCAACTCCCGGTGGTGCTGATCCACCAGCTTGACCAGTTCGGCCAGACATTGCTCCCGGCAGTTATCCCGGTCCGGGCAGCGATAGCAGTAAGGGGCCGGGGCGGTGAGGGTTTCGAACAGGAGAGGGCTGTAGGTGTCGTGGAAGAGGTCGATGCCCCCCACGGACACGGCGCCCAGGGTGTCCCCGTGATAGGCCTCCTTGAGCTTGAGGAAACGCCGCTTTTCCCAGCGTCCTTTGAGCTGCCAGTACTGGTAGGCCATTTTCAAGGCTGCTTCCACCGCGGTGGAGCCATCGTCGGAGAAGAACACCTTAACAAGGTCGGGAGGGGTGATTTCCACCAACCGCCGGGCTAGTATGATGGCCGGGGGGTGTGCCAGGCCCAGCAGCGTGCTGTGGGCCAGCTTTTCCGCCTGCACCGCCAGGGCCCGGTCCAGCTCCGGCCGCCGGTGGCCGTGGACGTTGCACCATAGGGAGGACACCCCGTCCAGGTAACGCCGGCCCTGGATGTCATAGAGATACGCGCCTTCACCCCGGGTGATGATGAGCAACTCTTCCTCGACGAAGCCTCGCATCTGGGTGAATGGGTGCCAGAGGTGCTCTCGGTCCCAGCGGGCCAGAGTATCGTAGTCATACGGCATGGGTTTCTCCTGGTTTAGATAATGGGGGAGGGGAGGGGGCTTCAGCCCCCGGCACCCGCCTTACTATGGTCTTATTGTAACACGAAGCGGGGCCGCCGGTCAGGCAAGGACTTACCTGGCTGAGAGGGCCTCGGGGGGAGAGGAGGAAGAGTCTTTGCGCATCGGGGACTGGCGGCGGGGGTCCTGCAACTGAAAGCGCCGCATCTTGTTGAAAAGAGTGGTGCGGCTGATTCCCAGGGCCCGGGCGCACACCTGTCGGTTCCACTTGAGGCGTTCCAGGGTCTCGAGGAGGATTTGCTTTTCAGCCTGGGCCAGGGCCTCCTCAAGGGTGAGGTCCTGGGTGGAGACTGCGGCGGTGGAACTGGCCTCCCGGAGGTAGAGGGGCAGGGATTCGGGCACAATATATTCCCCGGGGCTCAAGATCACCCCCTGTTCGATAACGTTCTCCAACTCCCGCACGTTTCCCGGCCAGCGATGCCTGAGGCAGAACTGCAGAGAATTTTTAGAGATGCCCCGGACTTTCCGGCTGTGGGTCAGGTTGAATTGCTCGATGAAGTGTTCCGCCAGGGGAGCAATGTCGGAGAGGCGTTCCCTGAGGGGCGGGATGTTTAGAGAAACCACATTGATTCGATAATAGAGATCTTCCCGGAAGGTTTGCTTGGCCACTTCTTCCTGCAAGGAGGTGTTGGTGGCAGTGATGATGCGCACGTCCGTGTGGAGGGGAGTGTTGCCTCCCACCCGTTCGATGACCTTCTCCTGCAGGACCCTCAGGAGCTTTACCTGGAGGTTGGGGGAGGCAGAGTTGATATCGTCCAGAAAAACGGTGCCCCCATGAGCAAATTCGAATTTCCCCTTCTTGTCCCGGATGGCCCCGGTGAAGGCCCCCCGGACGTGCCCGAACAGTTCGCTTTCGAGGAGGGTCTCGGAAAGAGAGCCGCAACTGATCTTGACAAAGGGGCGTTGGTGGCGGGCAGAATGCTCGTGAATATAACGGGCTAAAAGGCTCTTCCCCGTGCCGGACTCTCCGGTAACCAGCACGGTGGCCTGGGTGTCGGCGATGGTGTGGACCAGTTCCAGGAGCTGCGCCATCTTGCGGTCCCGGAAAAGCATTTTGTCCTGAAGGTCCCAGGGCTTAAGGCGCTGCTTCAGGGACTCATAGGAAGCCATGAGTTTGTATTGCTCCAGGGCCCGCTGAATGGTGACCCTGAGACGTAGGTCGTCAATGGGTTTGGTGATGTAGTCGTAGGCCCCCAGCTTGATGGCCTCCACGGCGCCGTCGATGTGGCCGTGGCCGGTGATGAACACCACCAGGGCGTCCGGTGTGTGTCCCTTGATTTCCTTTAAGAGATCGATGCCGTTCATCCCGGGCATCTGGATGTCAGAGAGGATCAGACTAAAATGAACTTCCTTAAGCTTGGCCAGGGCCGCGGCGCCACTCAAAGCCGTGTCCACCGTGTAGCCCTCGAAGGTGAGCATTTCCCTTAGAGAGTCGCATACCAGGGAGTCGTCGTCTACAATGAGGATTTCTTTATGCGGCAAGGTGCCCTCCCAGGCCTGATTTGGGCAAGAGGATGATGACCTTGGTTCCCCGGCCGGGCTGGCTCTCTACTACCAGTTGGCCGGCGTATCTCTCCAAAATCTTCCGGCAGATGGGAAGCCCCAAGCCAAGTCCCTGCGCGCCATCCTTGGTGGAATAAAAGGGCTGGAAGATCTGTCCCAATTCCTGGGAGGTAAGGCCCGAGCCAGTATCCTCGAACCGGATGGCGATATCCTGGGAATTGACACTACCGTCCACTTTCAGCTCCCCACCCTGGGGCATGGCTTGCAACGCGTTCTTGATGATGTTGACAAAGACGTGATAGATATCCCCGTCCACCGGCACCTGGCTAAGTTCCGGAGAGATGTGCAGGCTCACCTGGACCCGCTGGTCGGTGGCCTGGAACATCATGATCTTCACCGCGTCCTGGAGCAGGTTCAGCAGGTTATCCGTAGTCTGAGGCGCTTTCAGGGGATTGGCGGAGGACAGCAGCGACCGGATGGTCATGGACATCTTGTGCAGTCCCTTCTGGGCCTCATTGAGAAACCGCTCTACCTCCCCGGGTTCATCCTTTTTCCGCTGGGCCATTGACAGGTAACGACGCACCCCGTCCAGGGGGTTGTTGAGTTCATGGGCCACGCAGAGGCTGAGCTTTCCCATGATGGCCAGATGCTCATAGAGGTGGAGCCGTTGCTTGAGCCCCTCCAACTCGCTCACGTCTTCCACCATGATGATGCCCTGGCAGGCATCATGGGGCAGGAGGTAGGGAATGAGTCTGACCCCCAAGAAATGGGTTCTACCCTCCCCCAGGCTACCTTTTAGGTTGGACAGCTCCTGGACTTCATGGTTCTCCAGGACCTGGGAGAAAGCAGTTTTCAGAGCCCCCTGTTCCCCGGGAGCAAGACCCAGGAGTATTGTCATCTCCTGGCCTATCAGCTCCCCCTTGCCACGCAGCAGCCGCTCCAGGGTGGTGTTGGCCTGGATAACCCGGAGGCCCCGGTCCACCATGGCCACCCCTAGAGGAAGGTGTTCATAGAAGAAGGCGCCAAGGGCCGAGGGCGTCTCCACCTCCTCGGCGGCCTTCCAGGTCTCCAGGGTTTCCACCAGAAGGCGGCCCATAAGCCAGCCCAGGAAGAGGTCCCGGGGTGTGAAGGCCTGTTGGTCCGCCTGGTCGGTGAGATTGAGCACCCCCCAAAACCGCGTACCGATGAGGGGGATAACCATGAAGCTAAGGGTGGTGTATGGGTAGCGCCTGGTCCAGAGGGATACCCGCTGGTCCAGCTCCAGGTCCACCACTAAAAGTGGCCGCCTCTGTTCGGCCACGTAGCCCATAAGACTTTCATTATGGGGTACAGTGGCGGCCAGCCGGGCCTTGGCCTCAGGACCCCTGGCGGCCAGCCCGGAGAACTGGCTCTGGTTGCCATCATAAAGAAAAATGGAGGTGCGGGTGGCCTGCATCAGCCGTTCGGCGCCTTCCAGGAAGTTCTGGCCTACTTCCGCCAGGGTGCGGGCCTGTCCCCCCGCCTCCCGCAAAGAGGTGAGGATGGCGGCTTCGGCGGTGTCCGAAATCAGTTCCAGGGCCTGCCAGCCCAGGGCTTCGGCCCCCTGGAAGATGACCTCTAAGTCCTTTTGCTGTTGGGATAGGCTGCGAAATTCCACCGCCCGGGCGATGGCGTGCCGGAGGATTTCCGTCTGGATGGGCTTGGTAAGATAGTCGAAGGCCCCCAACTTCACCGCAGTGACCGCGTCCTGGAAGTTGGCATAGCCCGTAAGGACGATGACAGGAATCTCTTGGTGGTGGAGGCGCAGGTGTTTCACCAGTTCCATGCCTCCCATCTCGGGCATCACCATGTCGGTGAGCACGAGATCGTAGGCCTGGCTTTCAAGGCGCCTTTGAGCCTCTTTCCCACTGCTGGCGGTGTCTACCTTGTAGGTGGGGCTTAGCAGACCCTGCACCAGTTCCAGGATGCTAGAATCGTCATCCACCACAAGGATATACGGAGTGTCTCTCATGGTCCCTCTTACTCAGAGTGGTTTAAGGCCGCTACCTAGTACCTCTCCCCAATGGTTTACTATTCGGTAAGGGCTGCCGATTTCTTTACGCCATTTTTTTTTGAGAGACCCCTGACCTCCGTTCTTCTTCTCTGTCCGCCACAGGTGAAGGCGCCATCCCCCATTGCTGACGTCAACCTCACCTAAACCTGATGCGGAGAACCACCCGAAAAGGTATCCCCCGCCCAGGTAAATGAACCCCAGTATCAAACCCTATTATAATAGGTCTTCTTCGGGTAATCCATGAGATTTTCCAAAAAATTTGACACAAGCCCTTTTTTTTTCTTTTTTTTTGGACAAACAAAAACTTGGCTGCCGAAATTTACCTGCCCCCGGGCCATGGCCCCACCGGCTGAAACTGCGATACCCCAGGCAGACGAGAGGTTAACGCCACCTCCGAGAAATCTGGGCGGTCCTCAGCAGCTTCCCCCAGCTTACGGGGGAAAAGGGCCGGTAGCATTGGTGAAGCAGGGCGAACAACGCGGTGTGGCTAGCCCGTTTAGCCGCGGAGCTCCGGGGCCAACCATCGAGGAGTGCGGTTAGGGGGGCCCACCCTGGGAGTGAAACCTGACTAGTTGTTCCGTCAGTTTATCAAGAATAGAATTCCATCAGCGAATCAACATAGGGGTTCAGGTAGGGACTGATGATGCCCTCGCCGGTGATGCGTTCTGCCAGGAAAATGCCCACGATGATGAATGGTCCGGCAAAGTTGATGGCCTTTCTAAGCCCCTGGGACTCCTCCGGGATAAATCCAGTTATCAAGGTGCTGGCTGCCAACGGCGGTATGGGAATAAGATTGTAAACCGCGGTGGTAATGTTCACCCCCATCACCAGGAGAAAGACTCTGGGATCGAGATCCAGGAATCTCATGATAAACACCAGGGTGGCGGCCACATTGGCCATCAGTAAATTAGCCAAGGGGCCGCCCGCGCGGGACAAAACCAGATAGAGGTGAGGAAATCTAAACTTACTGGGATCTATGTCCAGGTATTTGGGCCAGCCGAAGCCGGCTATCAAATAACAAATGCTGCCGGTGATGTCTGCGTGCAAAAAAGCATTAAAATGGAAGCGATCTTTGGCTTTTTGCCGGGTATCGCCCAGCAAGGTGGACACCCAGGCCTGCCCTTCGGCGTTAATCATAAGGGCCAACAGGGCTGAGACTATGAAGGAGACTGTGGAATCGAGGGCCAGATGGTGCGGGTCAAGAATAAAGGGAATCGGCCACTGACTACTCTGAGGCATGAATCTGTCCTTGCCTTACCTGTAATAAGAGAGAAGGCAGGGAGTAACCCCCTGCCTTCCGAGGTGCGGGCCCCGAGTCATCAAGGCTGCTGGCGCAAGCTCAATGCACCCGGGGGTCGGATTACCGTTTTACTCAGTAACGTGCATGGGCCGCTTGGTGAACCGGGACAGTATCACCGCAAGGATCAGGACAACCCCCGCAATCACGAAAGCGTAAGTCAGGCTGCCGGTAGCGTCCTCAATCGCGCCGCCCATCTTATAGGTCCAGAATCCGAGACCCCAGCCCAGGAACACAATGCCATAGTTCATACCCAGGTTCTTGGTGCCAAAGAAGTCCGCGGTGTAAGAGGGCATCAGGGCCAGACCGCCGCCGTACTGCCAAAAGGCGATAAACACGGCGATGAACAGCAGGAAAAGGTTCTGCGAGGCGATGATTGCCGGCAGTGCAAAGAGACATGCCGCCGAAATCAGGCAGTTGATGGTATAGGCATTGTCTCGGCCGATGATATCCGAGTACTTACCCGTGCCGATTCGTCCGGATGCGTTCACCAGACCGCCGAAGGAGGCCAGAATCCAGGCGTTTTCAACCAGGAATGGAACATCTTTCGCCGCTTTCTTCAAGATGGTGGCAGCGTTGCCGATGATCAACAGACCCGACTGGGTGGTGCCCATAAACAAGATAATCAGGGCGTAAATTTGCCAGTGTTTGAGGGCTTCCGAGGGGGTCCAGTCGATAGTTGTGGCTGCTGCTGCCGCACCAGTGGCTACCCCCGGAGCGGCCGGAGGCACATAGCCGGGCTCAGGCCAGGCCAGCAAAGAACCGGCGATGATGGTGACAATACCGAACCATAATCCCAGAATTACGAAGCTGCCAGTCAGCCCCGTGGTGTTAATTAACAATCGTGCCAAGGGTGAAATGTACAAGGCGGCGCCGCCGTAGCCGCTGACCACCAGACCGGCCACCAGGCCCCGCTGATGCGGCCCGAACCACTTCAAAGCCGCCGGCGTGGGCGCGGCATAACCGATACCCATGCCGAGACCACCCAGGATACCGAAGCCGAAGACCAGCCCGCCATAGCTCTTTAAAACCCCGGCGATGATACAGCCAAGGGCCAGTAAGAGACCGCCGGTGATGGCGCCTACTTTGGGCCCCAACCTATCCTGAATACGTCCGCCGGGAATCAGAAATAAGGCAAAGATAATGACGCACAGAGAAAATGGGGTGGCAGCCATGTCGTTGCTGATATAATTCCATCCAGGGAAAGCCGCATTGGCCGTACCCACCAGCTCTAGGGCGGGTTTGCCTGTGGCTTTATTCATCGGCACGACCAGGCTCTTTTTCCAAACCGACCAGGCGTAAAGCACGCCCAGGCAAAGGTTAATGGCGGTACCTGCAAATACTACTCGCCAAGCTCTTCCGGGTACTTTGTCTGCTGCCATATGATCCCTCCTTTTTTGTTACCGTTGACCAAAAGCCCACATCAAAAATAAAAGGTTAATAAGTTCAATTTCCTCCCCTACCGTGCGGTAAACCACCGGTTCCAACACCTCCTTTCCGGGGCTGGGCTGCTTGTAGGAAGGGTATTAATCGCAGAACTTTGATGCATATTACAGCGGCTCAGCTCAGCTTGGCAAGGGAAAAGTTTAACGAGCACCATGTTTTTTGTTTTATTTACGACCCCTATGTTCAAAAAAAGTCCTAGAGTAGGACCATTCGTCAGCAGTTCATCGGAGAACTGCCCACGTATTTTTGAGACTATTACAAAAGTATCTTGAGGGGCGGGCCGGGCACGGGCCCTGAGAACCGGGTTGGGAGGTCACTCTCTTCAGAGACTCAGCTCTTTGCCGACCAGACCCGCCGCGCCGCAGCCACGGTGGTTTCCAGGTCCGCCTCGGTGTGGGCCGCGGATATAAACCAGGCCTCGAATTGGGAGGGGGGGAGATACACCCCTTGCCGGAGCATCCCCTGGAAAAAGCCGGCAAACGCGGTGAGGTCCGCGCCTTTGGCCTCCGCCAGAGCGCCTACGGGGCCGGCGGTAAAAAACACCGTGAGCATGGAGCCCACCCGGTTGACGGTCACCGGCAGGTCCTGCCGGGCGGCGGTCTCGCGCAGTTCCCGGGCCAGCCAGGCTCCCCTGGCCTCCAGGTCATCGTACACGCGGCTGTCTTGAAGCTCCCTCAGGGTGGCCAGGCCCGCGGCCACCGCCACCGGATTGCCGGAGAGGGTCCCGGCCTGGTACACCGGTCCCACGGGGGCCATATTTTCCATGAGATGCCGGCGGCCGCCGTACGCCCCGATGGGCAGGCCTCCCCCGATGATCTTTCCCAGGCAGGTAAGATCGGGAAGCACCCCGTAGCGTGCCTGAGCTCCGCCCCAGCCCACCCTGAAGCCCGTAATGACTTCATCGAAGATGAGAAGGCTGCCGTGCTCATCAGAGAGTTGACGCAGACCCGAGAGAAATCCGGGATCGGGCTCCGTCACCCCCATGTTGCCCGCCACCGGCTCCACTATGACACAGGCGATGTCCCCGCCCCGGGCGAGAAAGGCCTGACGCACCGCCGGCAGGTCGTTGTAGGGGAGGGACAGGGTGAGTGCGGCGATCTCCGGGGGCACCCCGGGGCTCCCCGGGATAGCCTGGGTCAGCACTCCGCTGCCGGCCGCCACCAGAAAGGAGTCGGCGTGGCCGTGGTAGCAGCCGTCGAACTTGACCACCAGGGGGCGGCCGGTGGCGGCCCGGGCCAGGCGCAGGGCGCTCATGCAAGCCTCGGTGCCCGAGGTCACCAGGCGCACCATCTCCAAAGACGGCACCGCCCGGCACAAGAGGTCCGCCAACTCCACCTCCCCCGGGGTGGGGGCGCCGAAGCTGGTGCCCCGGCCCGCGGCTTCCCGGACCGCGTCGACTACCCGAGGGTGGGCGTGGCCCAGTATCAAGGGCCCCCAGGAGGCCACATAATCGAGGAAGCTGTTCCCGTCCACGTCGAAGACCCGGGCTCCTTCCCCCCGGGCCAAGAGGGGCGGGGTTCCGCCCACGGCCTGCCAGGCTCTCACCGGGCTGTTGACGCCTCCGGGCATAAGGTCCCGGGCCTTGGCGTAAAGGCTTTCCGAAGTGGTGAAACTCGGCATGGCGGCACTCCTTGTGTCTCGATATGGTGAAATCAGGGATTTTCGTAGGGCGTCCCATGCCCGACATGAATTTTGGGACATAAGACCCGGTTCATTTCCAGATAACTCTTGCAATAGGGCAAAGCTTTGGTGGCACAGGTTTTCAACCTGTGCCGGCGCAGGCTAAAGCCTGCGGCTACATTTTTTTTCTGTAGATGGACCGATCCTGCAAAATACCAGCCGGTCGCTACTGCTTTCGGGGGGTGTGGAAGGGGACAGGGGTCTGGGATCCCTGCCCCACTCCCCAGAAAGCCCTCAGGAATTGGGAGCTTCCTCCCGAAAATAGCGCATCGTGGTCTTTTTCAATTCTACGTCGGAAAAGAGGATTTCGTAGTCCTGGATGCCGATCTCTGCCGCCATATGAGCGGCCATTTCCTCAATCTGGCCGGCGTCCTTGCCGTGGAGCATGGAGTAGAGATTGTAGGGCCAGCCCGGGGCCGGCTCCCGGTGGTAGCAATGGGTCACGGCCCGGTGCCGGGCCAGGAGTTCCCCCACCCGTTTCACCTGGGCGGGAGGCACCACCCAGGTCACCAGGGCGTTGGCCCCATAGCCGGAGAGCTGATGGCGCAGGGTGGCTCCGAAACGGCGGATATAGCCTTTGTTAGCGAGTCTCTGAATGGCCTCCAGGAGTTCCGCCTCGGAGACCCCCAACCCCTCGGCCAGCGGCAGGAAAGGCCGGGGTGCGATGTCCAGGTCCCGTTGCAGGGCTAAAATTACCCGCTCTTCAAAATCGGTGAGGTCGTGGCTCATAGGGTTGGGGTGGTAAAAGCCTCAGGATGGGAAAAATTATAGTCCTGACGGGCATTTTTGTCTGGCCTTTTAAAACAAGCCCCAGGGAGCCTCGGACTTGGGTCGCCAGCTTTCAAGGTGATCCTGGAGCCCCCTCATTTCCGGAGGACCTCGGGGAGCGTCTTGGCGACCAGGTACTCCACCGGGTTGAAACGATCCGTAAGGAGATACCCATCCTGGGGGTTATATTCACTGGGGGGAACCAGGGTATCGAGCAATTTCTTAAGGGATCGCTTTTCAGGCGGCAGGGCGGATTTTATGGAGTCTATATTGAGGTCAAAGTTGGTCGCGAAAATAAGAATGTTTTCCGCTGATGAGGTTTGTTTTTGGGGTTTTACTGCAAAGACATAGGTATTTGGGAAAACCTGTTTTAACGTATTGATGACTGATAAAAACAATGTCGTATGTTTACCCTTAACAGCGCTGATTATATTGATTATGAAGATACCGCGTTCATTCAGGCGGTTTTTTATCTCCTGGAAAAATTCCTTGGTTAACAAATGAGCTGGAACAGAATGCACACCCTGAAAGGCATCCCCAAAAATCAAATCATATTTCCGGTTCGTATGCTTTAAATATCGCCGGGCGTCGTCAACCACGATGCGCATCTTCGGGTACTGGTCCACCTGGAAAAAAAGTCGGCCGACTTCCACCACCGCGGGGTCGATCTCCACCACCTCAACCCGGGCCCCCGGGTTGTGGTTGACTAAGGCTTGGGGCAACGTGAAGGCCCCGCCTCCCAGCACGAGAATATTCTCAAGTTTCCCAGAGAATAATTTAGCGAGTTCCCAATACCGCTGGTATTTAAGGAGAGTGGTGGGAGATTCGTTGAATAGCACTCCTTCAATGGTGGAGTCCAGCATTAGGGCTGTTACCTTTACACCAGAAGGGAAATCCTCTTCGACCACCCGGATGCGATGATAAGAATTCGTTTTCTCATACAGAACGTTC
Source organism: uncultured Syntrophobacterales bacterium (assembly GCA_965602785.1). Taxonomy (GTDB): domain Bacteria; phylum Desulfobacterota; class Desulfobaccia; order Desulfobaccales; family 0-14-0-80-60-11; genus JBGSLA01. The sequence continues at coordinate 952 of CBFDAH010000082.1, read as the reverse complement.
GCATCCCGGGGGGGTTTGGTCAGGGCCGAAGCCAGCGCCAGCAGAGGGATGGCTGCCATAAGGACGACGATATGAACAGCAAGCTTCCCCCGCCGTTGAAATGACAAGAAATATCCCAGGGAAGCCAGGAAGGCCACCGCGATGCCGGTGTACAAAAAAACATTTTCCAGGTTGAGGCTAGGAATCAGCCAGAAGCCTGCCGCAAACGTTCCCAAGACGCTGCCGATGGTGGAAACCATGGCGATGGTGCCGGCGGACACGCCGATGTGTTTGTCGGCCGACAGGAGGCTGACCAGACGAATGGTGTACGGCGAAACAGTACCTAAGAGGCAGCCAGGCAAGGCAAACATTAATAGACTGGCGATAACCGGACCCATAATAACATCATATTTCGCCAATGGGGTCCCTATATAATGGGAAAATAACGGAATGGCTATAATAAACAGAGCAGCCACCGCCAAAATGTGGGAGAGAAGGGAATAACTCGTTTTTTTGTCAGCCAGCCAGCCTCCTGCATAGTAGCCGGCACTCATGGCAATCAAGATGACGCCGATCAGTCCCGTCCACGTGTACAGGCTGTTGCCAAACCAGGGGGCCAGGATCCGTATGGCTGCAAGTTCGATAATCATGATGGCGGCGCCGGCGATGAACGCAATTACCACTAGAATTGTGCGATGCAGAAAAAGATGTTCCCCGGGATGCTTTTCAGCCCACTCTGATTGCTTCGGTGGGGTTTTCTTCTTTTTAGGGGATTTCATGGAACGTCTCCCATTATTTAAGGGGCTTAATTATCATGTCATAATATCAAATATCAAAAAATAGTTCCGGTCCTAGATTCCCACTCAGACAGCAAGCCCCCAGGGTGCTCTTTTTTTGACAGTCTCAGGGTGTCTTCCGTGACAGACCCGGCGACTGCAGTTTTACCGGGTCCCCTACCTTGATGCCGTGGAGG
>CBFDAH010000081.1:0-11995 GCA_965602785.1 uncultured Syntrophobacterales bacterium | reverse complement strand
TGTGGCAGCCTCAGCATAGTCTACTCCCCATTGCTCCCTGGGGCCTCTTTTACGGCAAGCATCGTAGCACAAAATTCAATTCCTCCCGATTTGTGTTAGCTTGCCAAAAGCAGAACATATCGGATTTTCTGGAAAAATTGCAGATATGCTGTGCCTAGCTGCATCAGGATGATGCCAGCCAAGACTGGAGCTGAGCTTCTACAAGAATCCCTCCCCGTTTAAAGTGCTTCCTCTCCACCGTTCCCCAGGTATCTTCTCGAGCTAATCTAGCGGCTTTCATATCCTCTGACCCAGTCGCCGGTCATCAGTTCTCTTGTACAATCTTGAGAGAGCTTGAGGCTTTGTCCCCAAAAGATACAAGATTACCAGAACCATGGTATGCAGTTGATGGCGCAGGATGCCGTTTTCCAAAAAACGTCGGGCCGAGGTGGTGATGGGCAGTTTAATAAGCGCGACCCGGCCCCTCCTACGCAATCGCCGCAGAAAATCAAGGTCTTCCATAATCGGCATTTCCTGGAACCCTCCCAGTTGTTCAAAAATATCTCTCCTTACGAAAATGCCCTGGTCCCCATAATGAAAGTACCTGAACTTGAAGCCACTGAAAAATGCAATACAACGTAAGAGCCACTTGGGATGGTCAAATCTCAACATAAAGGTGCCGCCCACAATTTGTGGGTCCGCCATAACCTGCGCCAGATTGGCTAAGGCATGGGGAGGAAGGCAAGAGTCGGCATGTAAAAAAAGCAGCACGTCGCCGGTGGAATGCCGCGCCCCGGCATTCATCTGCACAGCCCGGCCCCGTAGACTTTTGATGACCAGCGCGTGAGCTCGGGCCACTGTCACGGTGTCATCGGTACTGCCGCCGTCCACCACGACGATTTCACATTTTCTGGGCGGCTGTTTGGCACTCCGTATGGCAGAGAGGACATATTGCCCTTCATTCAGGGTGGGGATAATAACCGAAATAGGGCTGCCTCCGTAGCTTTGTTGGTCCCCAATCGGTGGGTGGGAACCCTTGGCCCCATTTTGACCACCTAAAAAACCCATCATCTTTGGGCCAGCCCCTCTGGTGGCAAGCATGCTATCAAACAAAATCTATTAGGAGCCATTGCAAAACTGCGGTTCTCCTGAAATGTCATTCTGAGCGAAGCGAAGAATCTCGAATTTTCAATGACTTGAGATCCTTCACTTCGTTCAGGATGACAGAAAAATAAGTTTTGCAATAGCTTCTAGGATAAATTTCCTGAAAATTCCAGTTAGGAACCTTAGCAGCTACTCTGGCGGGTTGATCTTGCCACTAGCAAAACAGGAGGGCGGACCCGCAAGTTCGCCCTCCCGACTTTTTCAGGCCTAATCAACAAGCCGGAAAAGAAACTGGCAACCTGTGCTATTTCTTGGCCTCGATCCGGGCGAGGAGCCATGTAGATGATACCGAAGATGAGGATACCTCCCAAATAAACCAATTCCATTTCGATATCTTCATGGGACAGGGTGGCGATGAGGATTTTGCGGATGAAAGCCACTAATCCCACCCCCACAAAGAGGCTGAGCATGAGCTCCCCGCCCTTGAGCCGGTCGATCTCCGCTTCCAGGAGCTCAATGGCCAACCACAACACCAGTAGCGAGCCCAGGGCCGAGATCAGGCCCTTGTCCAGATTTCCCCGGAAAATCATGCTGACGTCATTGAAGAGCACCACCACCATACCCGCCGCCAGGCCGATGAGGCCCAACAGCAGCAGGAGGTTGAGCCCAAAAGTGAAGCGCCGGGCAAAGCGGATCAGGATGTCGTCTAACCTGTAGTTGAGAAAAAAGCGGCGCAGTTCTGCCTGGTGGTAAGCCCGGGCAATGACATCCAGGTTGAGGTCCAGGATCTTGTCCAGGGCCTCCTTGGCCCCCTCCAATCGGAAAGGGTCCATCTCCGCCACCAGAATTCTGTTGAGACGGTTTCTGATGAAATTCATGGCCACGTAAACGTAATGGGCCGACAGCCCTATGCGCACGTGGGTCATCCCAATACGCTGCAGGCGCCGGTAATAGCCGTCATTAAAGGGGCCCGTAAACAGGGCCATGAGCCAGGTGCGATGATAAATCTTGAGGCGGGCCAAAAGATTGGGGTCCTGGAGGAATTTGGCGGTGTAAGGCATTTCTTGGAGAAATTGGTAAAAGTCCTCCACGACCTGGTCCGCTTGGGACTCCATCAGGGGGACCAGGCTGGTGAGGATCTCCACCTCGGCGTCCCCCAGGCGGTAGTCGTCCAGGACTTCCTCAAACGTCCGCATAATGGCCTCTATTAAGCAGCATACCTGTGATTACTTGGGACCGGAGACCGTATCGTCGCCGTTCTTACCGAGGTGAGGGCTATATCAGGTTTATCTTGCGGTGGCGCAGGCCGACGGCGTGGCGGGGGTCTCCTTTCAGGTGCTTCAGACCTACCTTACTATGTCCCTTCCTGCCGGGCAAGAAGAATTCCCGGGGTCCGGATGGCCTTGCCGCCAATTAACCTTAGGTTTCATGCCGGTCCCGTCAAGCGTTGTCATGAAGACCTGCCAGGATTATAATGGCTCGGGGCGCCACCGAGGCCTAAACGCTGCCGGTGGCTGGCGGTAGTCCTTCTGGGGGCGGGCCTCCCTACCCGCCAATGTTCTCCGGTGGCCAGGGACGGCCGCCCCACCTATTTATTGCTGGGAGCAAAAAAGAAATTAATTTTTCACCCTTACCCTAACCATCTTTCGCAAGGGAGAGGGAATTTAAGGAGGGTTTTTGATTACTCAATTTTATGCTCTGATTAATATTACAGCTTGAGGAACTTTCCGTAGGCGAGTATAAAATATCTGACCGAACTTATGAACCGTCGTACTTAGCGATTAGCTAAGGTAATTATCAGGCCGGACACTATTGGGACTTAAACGATTTTTCCCTGAATAAGCCAGGGGGATTCCTCTCATCCCCTCCCTTTTCTCAAGGGGGGCCAGGGGAATTATCCAACCCCTCCTCTCGCGCCAAGGTTGACATGAGCACTTTTCCAGAGGTCTCAACTGGTAATCGGATGACGGGATGAACCCCACGGACAAACCCACCCCCGCAACCCTTTCCCTCACCGGCTTCCTGGTGGTGGTCCTGGTCTGTCTTCTCTGGGGCGGGTCCATTCCCACCATCAAGCTGAGTGAGCACGGCCTCCCGCCTCTCCTCTTGGCCACGGGCCGCATTGCCTTAGCCACCCTGCTCCTCTTAGTCTATACCCGATTCACCCATGAGCCGGTGATGCTGCCCCGCCATTATGGATGGCACGGGGTGGCCTTGGGCCTCCTGTTCGGATTAACTATGGTCTTGGTGTACCTGGGGCTCGTCCTCACCAACGCGGCCCGGGGCACCATTTTTTATAGCACCAAGCCCTTCTGGGTGGCCGTCGGGGCCCACTTTTTGGTGTCAGGGGACCGCCTCACGCCCCGCAAGCTCGTCGGTTTGGCCCTGGCCCTGGTAGGGGTGTATCTGACCTTCTGGAGCCCGGGGGCGGCAGGTCCGGAAATGGATCGGGGCAATCTCATGGAAATCGCCGCCGCCCTGTGTTTTTCCGCTATCGCCCTGTACACCAAGTGGCTGAACAACCGGGAGAAGCTCAATCCCTTTCAGACCCTCTTTCCCATGATGCTCTTTGCCATACCCATTCTGCTAATCTCAAGCCTGATCTTCGAATGGGGCTACCCGATAAAGATTTATCTGAGCGATCTCCTGGCCTTCGGCTATCAGAGCCTGGTGGTCCAATTCCTGTCGTATATTTTGTGGTTTTGGCTCATTTATCGTTTCCCCGTGAGCCAGGTGGCCAGTTTCACCTTTCTGGTGCCCCTGGTGGGGGTGATTTTGAGCTCCATTTTCCTGGGGGAGCCCACCCCGCCGATCCTGTGGCTGGGCCTGGCCTTCGTGGCCGCCGGCATTGTCTTGGTGAATTGGCCGAAACGGGTGCACCAGCCTTAATAAACCACGCCCCATGAAGGCGAAGTATAATTGCCAACTTCATGGCGCTCACCTGAACTGCCGCGTTCGGCACCCGGGTCATCACCGTGGACCCCATCTTCTCAGGATTGGCTGGTCCTTTTATTTTCGGACGGTTGGCCTCCACCGTGTTTACTCTGGCGGTGGCGGCGTTGATTTTCCATAGGTTGGAAAGACGGAAGAGTGGGGCAGGGAGCCAGGGTTCAAAGAGCCCTATCCCCTCGCCCAATCCTTTAAGCAAGAACGGTAGCACGGGCTTCCAGCCCGTGCCGCACGGTCAAGATGCCCGTGCTACCGAGTAATCTTAACGAGTGTGGAGAGGGAAGTTTGAGGGGGGGGGCGGGGAAGTCGCGCTCCCCTGGCCCTCCCCTCACAAAACCCACACAAAGGAGCCGCGCATGGATTACATTCGCATTATTCCCTGTCTAGACATCAAGGACGGCCGGGTGGTCAAGGGGATTCATTTCGTGAACCTGCGGGATGCGGGGGACCCGGTGGAAAACGCCCAGCTCTATGAGAAAGAGGGTGCGGACGAGCTGGCCTTTCTGGATATCACCGCCACCGTAGAGGGCCGCAAGACCACTCTCGAGCTGGTGAAAACGGTGGCCCAGGCCATCACCATCCCCCTGACGGTGGGGGGCGGCATCGGCTCGGTGGCCGACATGGAAAACCTGCTCAATGTCGGTGTGGCCAAAGTGTCGGTGAACACTGCGGCGGTACAGCGTCCGGCCCTGGTGGAGGAAGCTGCTCGCCAGGTGGGCTCAGCCCGCCTGGTGGTGGCCATTGACGCCCGGAGCAACCCGGATCTGCCGTCCGGCTACGAGTTGGTGACCCACGGCGGCCGCACGCCCACCGGCCGGGACGCCATTGCCTGGGCCAAAGAGTGCCGGGATCTGGGGGCCGGGGAGCTCCTCCCCACCAGCATGGACACCGACGGCACCAAGGATGGCTACGACCTGGAGCTGACCCGGAAAATCAAGGAGGCTTCCAACCTGCCGGTCATCGCCTCGGGAGGCGCGGGAACAGTGGAACACCTTTATGAAGCGGTGGTTCAGGGGAAGGCTGACGCGGTCCTGGCGGCCTCCATTTTCCACTTCCGGGAGATTCCCATCCGGGCCGCCAAGGAATACCTGCAACAAAAAGGCGTGAAGGTACGCCTGTAATTTAAGAATCCGCAAGATAGGAGGTTTTTATTATGAACAGAGTGGTCCTGGCCCTAGTCGCCGTTTTTCTCGCGGTGACGGTCCTGGCCTGCGGCAAAAAAGAGGAGCCGCCCTCGGCCAAAAAACCGGTGACGGAAAAACAAGTCCAGAAAGAAACCGGGGAAGCCTTGGAATCACTCAAGGCTTATACTGAACAACAAAAAGAAACTTACCAAAAGAAGGTTACCGACCATTTGGCAGACATGCAAAAGAAGCTGGCGGAACTGAAAGGCAAAATCGAAAAAGCCGCCCCGGAATTGAAGTCCAGGCTCCAAAAAGAGATAGCGACTATGCAGCAACAGGTCGACGCCCTTGAGAAAAAGTTGAAGGATGTAACAACCGCCTCGGGCAAGGCCTGGGAAGAGCTGAAAGGCGCCATAAACCAGGCCCTGGAGACGTGGCAAAAATCTTATGAGGAATCTGAAAAAGAGGCCCAGTAATCCTTGTGGAGGCTCATTGAGCTGGGGTGCTCCTTACGCTCCAGGGGGAGCCGGGGCACCCCGCTCAAACGATACCCCCCTTGTTGCCGCCGGCTCTAACCGGAAATCTAGCATAGTTCCGCCACCTTCCCCCTCTCGGGTCAGATTGACCCGAAAGTGATGTCCTGGCAGTTTTCTCAGAAAACGAGGGCTCTTCTGCCCTTCTCAAGCTGATCAATCCTTCCTGAGAGCCACGGCTTCGATTTCCACGGCCGCGCCCTTGGGGAGGGCGGCCACCTGAATGGTGCTTCGAGCCGGCGGCTTCTCCAGGAAAAACTCACTGTAGACCCGGTTCATCTTGGTGAAATCGGCCATGTCTGCCAAAAACACCGTAGTTTTCACCACGTGCTTGAGGGAGAGCCCGGCCGCGGCCAGGACCGCCTTCAGGTTGTCGAGCACCTGGGCCGTTTGCACCACAATATCCCCATCCACCAGTTCTCCTTGGGTATTGAGGGGGATCTGACCGGAGACGAAAACCAAAGGCCCAGCGGCCACTGCCTGGCTGTAAGGACCCACGGCCTGGGGGGCCTGGTCGGTCTGAATGATCTTCTTTTTCATGGCACCTCTCGCGGTTATCGTAAGATGATACGAAAACCCTGATTAAGGGATGACCCTGTTCTGTGATTCACCCGCAGTATATCTTGGTTTTCCTCTGAGAATAAGGGGTTTTTCTGGCGCGGGGCCGAAGCGCCGGGGGGAATTTTCTTTTTCAACCCGGCCGGGAAATGGCTCCGTGTTCTAAATACCTTAAAGAAAATTCTTGAAGATTGGTTAAAGGTTTGTTATTGGAAACAAAAACAACATGGAGGAACCTACATGGGGCTGTGGCTCAAGTGCCCTAAATGCCAGGCAGCAAATGCCCTTGACCTGAAGACCTGCACCGCGTGCAACGCCTCTCTGGAAAATCTGCCTGCGGACCAGCGGGTCTATATCTTAGGAGATGCGGCCCCTGCGGCCCCGAAGGCTGCTCCGGCCAAGAAGGCTGATCCGGCCAAGAAGGCTGCTCCCAAAGCTGCTGCACCCAAGAAGGCCGCCCCCGCGGCCCCCAAAAAAGCTGCCGCAGCCAAGGCCAAGGCCGCCCCGGCGGAGGTGTCCATGGAGGTTCTCGCCTCCACCGAGCCCCCGCCCAAAAGGGCCAAGGGGCCCAAGGGGGCCAAGACGAGAAAGTAGATTTGCGGCCAGCTGCAAAAGGGTGAGGCCGCGGGCCTCCACCTTCTATCCCAGATTCCCTCCCCTCCCGGACCAGGCCCCGGAGAGTCCGGGGGGAGGAGAGGGACTCCCTTATTCTTCCCCCTTCGGCTTCGAGATTATTCTTTTTCCCCCAAGTCGGCGGTCCCTTCCAAGACCCCCAGGATAAGCCGGACCAGTCGCGTTTCAGCCCGGGCCACCGTAGCCACGATTTCTTCCAGGGTTATGGGGGCCATGGCGTCCGGCAGGTTCACGTTGCTGATAATGGAGACCCCCAGGATACGCAAACCCGCATGCACTGCGGCAATAACTTCGGCCGCGGTGGACATGCCCACCGCATCGGCCCCGATGAGCCGGAGGAACCTGGTCTCCGCCGGAGTCTCCAGGCTCGGCCCCTTCACCGCCACATAGACCCCTTTCCGGAGAATGATCCCCTCCCGGCGGGCCACTTCTGCCGCCAAAACCATCAAAGCGCGGTCATAAACCCTGCTCATATCAGGGAAGCGGGGCCCCCATTCCTCGACGTTTTCTCCCACCAGGGGATTGTCCCCCAGGAGATTGATGTGGTCGGCGATGAGCATGAGCTCCCCACCTTGAAAGTGTGGATTCAACCCCCCGGCGGCGTTGGTGATGAGCAGATTTTTCACCCCCAGCTCCGCCAGGAGACGCACCGGCATGGCCACCTGGGAGAGGGAATAGCCTTCGTAGGCGTGAACCCGTCCCTGGAAGACCACCACCGGCCTCCCGGCCAGGCGGCCCCAGCACAGTCGCCCCTGGTGAGTGGGGCTGGTGGCCCGGGGGAAGTGGGGCAACTCCTCGTAAGCCAAAGCCCCCCCGTCCACCAGATGCTCCGCCAGGAGCTTCTGCCCGGTGCCCATAATAATGCCCCACTCCGGCCGGCCCTCGAGTTTATCAGATACAAACCGGGCGACCTCTGCCACCTGACCGCGATACATCTCTCCCATAATTTTACCTTCTTGTCTGTGGGTTGGCGGAAACGGCTGTCATTTTTACCTACTGCTTTTTTCCCCAAGGCAGCATGTTCACCATAAAGACTTTTTTTTCGGGCGTCAATCAGGGGCCTTAACAGCTTGTTTCAGGGTTTCTCCTTGACAGTCTTGGCGCGCCGGATTAAAAAGTATAAGAATTTTCACACGCGGCGGGAGGATGCCCAGACCTAGAAAATGTCGTTGGGTGGAGCGGGAACCGGGGGTAACCTTTTTCAAGCCCCAGGGGATACCTTTGCGGGTTTTGGAACACGCAGTGATCACCGTGGACGAACTGGAGGCCCTGCGCCTTGCTGATTACCTCGGTATGAGCCACGAGGAGGCGGCCAAACAACTCAAGGTGTCCCGGCCCACGGTCACCCGGATGCTGGCCCGGGCCCACCGGACCGTCGCCGATGCCCTGGTGCACGGGAAGGCCATCCGCATCGAAGGGGGGGAGTACATCCTGGAAGGCGTAGAGTGTCTGTGCCCCAAGTGCGGGACCCGGGGGCCCTCTCCGGCAGAAGGGGAAGCTGATCCCGTCTGCGTCAAATGCGGCGACCCTGAGGAAAAAGACTCCACACCCTGACGTTTTGTCTCGCCCTCCTGGTACTTCTAGGCATTTCCCGGCGCCACTACCGTCTTATGGGGGAGGACCGGCTTCATGAGCGAGCCCATCACGTATAAAGAAGCGGGGGTGGACATCGACAAGGCGGACGCCTTCGTCAAAAGCATCCTCCCCCTGGTGAAAGCCACCCACCGCACCGGCGTCTTGGGGGATATCGGTGGCTTTGGCGGGCTTTTCCAGCTGGACGTGGAAAAATACCGCAGCCCGGTCCTGGTTTCGGCCACTGACGGGGTGGGCACAAAAATTAAAATCGCCATTCTCATGGACCGCCACGACACCATCGGTATTGATCTGGTGGCCATGTGTGTCAACGATATCATCACCTGCGGGGCCACCCCCCTCTTTTTTCTGGACTATCTGGCCATGGGCCGGCTCAAATCCGCAACCGCCATCCAGATCATTGAAGGCATCACCCAGGGCTGTTCTCAGGCTCGCTGCTCTCTCATCGGCGGGGAAACCGCAGAGATGCCAGGACTTTATCAAGATGGGGACTACGACCTGGCCGGCTTCGTGGTGGGAGTGGCGGAGCGGGAGCACCTGGTGGACGGCTCCGACATCGCGGTGGGACACCGCTTGATCGGACTGGCCTCCAACGGCTTGCACGCCAATGGCTTTTCTCTGGTGCGCAAGGTCCTCTTCGAGCGCCACGGCCTTGCCGTACTGGACGATATCCCCGACCTGGATGGCCCGCTGGGTGAGGAGCTCCTCAAGCCCTCCCGCATTTACGTGGAGACGGTCAAAAACCTCCTGCGAGACTTTCCCTTAAGCGGCATCTGTCATATTACCGGCGGCGGCCTCACCCACAACCTGCCCCGGATCCTGCCCCGCACCTGCCAGGCGGTGGTCCATCTGGACAGCTGGCCGGTGCCCCCTATTTTTCGTTTTCTTCAGGACAAGGGTAACATTCCCCTCCCTGAAATGCTCCGCACCTTCAATAACGGCATCGGCCTGGTAGTGACCGTTCCTCCCGAATCGGAAGCCGACGTCCTCCAGCGCCTCCAAGGCCTCAACGAAGAGGCCTTCGTCATCGGCCACATTGTGGAGCGTAAAAACGACGCTCCCTCAGTGCTGTTCGGCTGACTGTATTGTGGGGGAAGGCCAGGGACCTGAGCACAGGCTGGAAGCCTGTGCTCCCGGCCCTCCCCCTACACCCCCCACCCAACCCGCAAAAGGGAGCCGGGGAAATCGGGCCTGATAGCCCCGATTTCCCCGGTTTCTTTTTTCCCATCAAGGGATTGGGGGAGGGGGACGGCGGCGGACGGACCCCGCCGGTGTTGAACCAATTGGGCTGCCGGCCTCCTCAGGTCAACTGCCGCCAGAGGAGAACGGTGTCCGGGAGGGCGGGGCCGGCTTCTTTCTCCGCCTGGAGGGATTGGAAAACCGCCTGGGCCAGGGCCCGGCCCTTGTCCGCCTGGGTGTCTTGCACCTGGCCATACGTAAGCGCCCCCACCTTGCAGACCTCGACACAGGCCGGTATCCGGCCCACGGCTTCCCGCTCCGGGCACTGGTCGCACTTCAGGGCCACGGCGTGCCGTTCCGGTGCTTTATGGGTGGCCGCGTAGGTGAGAACCCCGAAGGGACAGGCCATGGCACACATGGCGCAATTGATGCAGCGGTCCGGGTCGATCTGCACCGTGCCCCGGGACATCCGGCTGATGGCCCCGGCGATGCACACCTGCTGGCAGGGCGCCGGGTCGCAGTGGCGGCACTTGTTGGGGAAGGCCAGGTTCTGGCGCCCCGGATAGATGCGCAGCCGAGGCTGGGGCCGGACCTCTTCGAAGAGCGCCCCCGCCAACTCTTTCGTCCGGGAATGTTCCACAGCGCAGGCAATCCGGCACTGGAAACATCCTACGCAGCGCTCAGGATGGACAATGACGGTTTTCATGCGTTTCCTCTAGTTTGGTTTATTTTAAGGGGGGGGCTAAGGAGCACAGCCCCTTACCCCCTCCCCCAAGCCCCCACCCCCAATCCCTTGGAGTTGCTTTTTAAGCCGGTGAAGTCGGGTCTGAAAGGCCCACCTTCCCGGACTCCCTGAAGAGGGTGGGGAGGGGAGTTCGAGGGGAGGGTGGGAGACCCGCGGTCCCCCGGCCCTCCCCCCACAAAAACTTTTACCCCCACAACCTGCCCGGATGGAAATCCGCACCGTGGGGATCAGCAGGTAATGTGTCTACCTGGATTTTTTGGGCCATAATCTGAAAATAAATACCCGCATCCGTGACCGGCCCCACCAGGGTCACCCCCACCAGGCGGCCCTCCTGGAACACCAGACGTCGATAGTGACGGCGCCGCCGGTCCAGTTCGGAGAAAATTTCCCCGTCTTGGGTGTCGGGTGCAAAGTGACCGCCGGTAATGATACGAAAGCCTTTAAGAGAAATGCTGTTCTGGGGCAGAATGCCGTCGTAACGCCGCCACCCGCCCGCCAGGTTGGCCCCGGCCACCTGCCCCTGGGCCACAGCCGCTGGCCAGATGTGGAAGGCCCTCGGCTGACCGGTGATGAGGTGGCGCGGCACGCAGCAATCTCCCGCAGCAAAGATGTCGGTGGAACTGGTTCGCATGAAGGAATCCACCCCGATGCCGTCTGATTCCGCCAGCCCAGTCCCGGCAAGGAAGCCCACCCGGGGCTCCACCCCCACTGAGAAGATCACCGCCTGGGCCTTAAGCTCGCGGTTGTCGTTCAGAGCCACCCCAACCACCCGGCCCTTGTCCCCCAGGATGGCCTCGGGCCAGGAGTGGAGATGGAGATCTATGCCTTTCTCCTTGATGACCTCCATGAGCAGTTCGGCGGAGAGGGGATCCAAAATGCGGGTGAGGGGCTGGGCCCCCCGGGCCAGGAGGCGCACCGTCAGGCCCCGGGAAGCCAGGCCGTCTGCCACCTTCAAACCCACCGCCCCGGCTCCCACCACCACCACGGTGCCGCCCTCAGGGAGACCGGCCTCCAGGCGGTCCAGGTCCGCCAGATGCCGGAGGGTGTAAACCCCCTCCAGGTTCAGACCGGGAATATCTGGGTATCGAGGCCTGGCCCCGGAGGCGATGAGCAGCCGGTCGTAAGGGACCACAGTCCCGCCAGCCAGGCGGACTTCATGGGCCTCCGGGTCCACCTGAACCACGGGCTCACCCAGGAGCGGCGTAAAGCCCCATTGTGCAAAGTAATCGGTGGACTTGAGGAAAATCTTGTCAGGCGAAATTTCCCGGCCCAAGAGATACGTCAGCAGGGGTCGGCTATAGGGGAGGTGCGTCTCGTCGCTGATGAGAGTAATGCTCCCCTGCCGGTCCCAGGCCCGGAGGGTTTCCGCGGCGGCCAGGCCGGCGGCGCTGGTGCCGATGATGACGTAGCGCATGCCCTTATCTTAGCGAAAACTGGCGCCCTCGGAAAGAAAAATTCCCCCCCACCTCCCGTCTTGCATAAATTTCCCGCCTGTAGTAGGAGTAGCTTATGGTTTTGAGGGAGGGGGCTAGGGGCCGTGGGCCCCTACCCCCTCCCTCAAGCTCCCTCCCCCAACCCCTTTAAGGCGTATAAAGTAA
>CBFDAH010000080.1:0-12222 GCA_965602785.1 uncultured Syntrophobacterales bacterium | reverse complement strand
CCAAATACCCGCCCCACCTTACCGGTTTTCGCGGGGGTTTTTGGGGTGGGGGGGGGGGGGGGGCGGGGCCCCGCCCCCCGCCCCCCCCCCCCCACGCCCCCAATGCCTTAAGCAAGAACGGTAGCACGGGCTTCCAGCCCGTGTTGCACGGGCAAGATGCCCATGCTACCGAGACCTCGGGAACGGGTTAGGAGAGGGCTCCCGGGGAGGGCGGGGGAACCGCACTCCCCCGGTCCTCCTCTCAACAATTATCACCATCAGGGAGGAAGCCATGCAGGTCAAGGTTGGGCAGTCGGTGCTCGAGTTGGTGGAAGGGGACATCACCCAGCAGGATACCGAGGCCATTGTCAATGCCGCCAATAAGCAGCTCAGGGTGGGAGGCGGCGTAGATGGGGCCATCAACCGGGCCGGAGGCCCTAAAATCCAGGAGGAGGCCCGGAAAATCGGGGCATGCCCCACCGGCCAGGCGGTCATTACCACCGGGGGCAATCTCAAGGCTAAATATGTCATCCACGCCGTAGGGCCCATCTACCTGGACGGCCGCCAGGGGGAAGCGGACCTTCTGGCCTCCGCCTACCGGGAGTGCCTGAAAATCGCTGCCGCCAAGGGCATCAAGTCACTGGCCTTTCCGTCTATTGCCACTGGCGTTTATGGCTACCCCATTCCCGACGCCGCCAAAATCGCTCTGGGAACCATCAAGGACTACCTCACCGAACACCCGGAAATCGAACTGGTGCGCTTTGTCCTTTTTGGCAAATCCACCTTCGAGGCCTATACCAAAGTTTTACGGGAGATCGGTTGAGACCCGCGGGATACTGTCACCCGGAAGTCATGAGAAGCAGGCCGACGATGACGATATCGGCAAAGAAGTGGGTGGCGATGGGCGCCAGCAGGCCCTGTGACTGCCGCCTGATAAATCCCAGCAACACACCGTAGATGGTGGCCATGGCCATCCCCGTGACTCCATTGGGTATGCCTTGGACGTGAAACAGGCCGAAGGGGATCGCCTGAAGAATCAGGGCGGGGGTTTTGGCCCCCAGAACAGACTCCAACCCCTCCAGAATCACCCCCCGGAACACCATTTCTTCCACCGCGGCGTTAACTGCCGCAAAACCTAAACCGCCGATGATCAAGAGCGGAGGTCCCACTCCCGCTGGAATGGCCGCCTGCCAGGGCGTGAGATCGGGTTGCGCAAAGAAAAACCACATCAACAAACCAAGGGCAGAAACGATTATAGTCACGCCCATAAGCCACCCGACAGTCCGGTCCCACCTCCCCCACCGCAGCCAGGTGGCGGTTTTCCGCAGGTAGGGAATCATGGCCGAGACCGCGCCATAGAGCACCAGAGGTCCCAACAGGGAGAGGGGCCACCCCGGAGGCCAGAGTGCAGCCCAACACGCCACCAGCAAAGCCAGCAAGGTTACATGCACCGCCATGGCACCATCCCGGACTAAAGCCCACGCAAAGAGCAGGACAGAGGCGGCCGTACCCCCGATAAACCAACGGGGGGACAAGAAGGGGAGAATGGCCAAGAAGGCCACGGTGGCAAGTATGACCAGCGGCGCTTGGCCGCGGGGCAACCGCGGTGTCGATTTGACTTCCTCAATTCTCCCCATTTTTCTTCTCTAAAACAAACTTGCCGGGTCGATGTCCAAGGTGAGATCGATCTTGCTCTTGGGGGGCGGAGACCAGGTCTGGCGCAAGTGGTTCAGGGTCGTGAGCAGGGGCGGGCGGCCGTAGCTTTTCAAGAGGATTTGCCAGCGGAAGCGACCCTTGAGCTTGGTCAGGCCCGCGGGCGCGGGGCCCAGCACCCGCACCAGGGGGGCCAGATCCGGGACGTTCCGGATAGTTCGACGTAACGTTTCTGCCAGTTTCTGAGCCTGTCGGGAGACGGCCTCCTCCGGGGTGCCGCTAAGGCGCACCAGGGCCAGGCGGGTGAAGGGGGGATAGCCCAGCTCCCGCCGGGAGGCCACTTCTTTTTCAAAAAAACTCTGATAATCCTGCTCTCTCACCGTCTTAAACACGTAGTGGTCCGGTTGGTAGGTCTGGATGAGGACCTTCCCCTGGACTTCCCCGCGGCCGGCCCGACCCGCCACCTGGGATAAAAGCTGGAAGGTGCGCTCCCCGGCGTGGTACTCCGGAAAAAAGAGGCTCTGATCAGCGGCAATGACGCCCACCAGGGTGACCCCGGGAAAGTGGTGTCCCTTGGTGACCATTTGCGTTCCCACCAGAATGTCCAGCTCCCCGGCGGCGAAGTCCTGGAGCACCTTCAGGCCCCGGCCGCTGTGGGGGGCGGTATCCCGGTCCAGACGGGCCACCCTGGCTCCGGGCCACAGGCGTCTTACTTCGGCCTCCACCCGTTCCGTCCCCACCCCGTATTTCTTTAAGGCGGTGGACCGGCACTGGGGACAGATTTCCGGAACCATCTCCTCATGCCCGCAATAGTGGCAGACCAGACGTTCCCGGGAACGGTGCTGAGTTAGGGCCACGCTGCAATGCTGGCATTGGAAAATGTGACCGCAGAAGAGGCAGAAGACCACGGTGGCGAAGCCTCGGCGGTTCAGAAATAATAGGGCTTGCTCGCCTCGTGCCAGGACCTCGGTGACCGCCGCAGCCAGGGGTGGGGCGATGATTTTCAGCCCCGGGGCGCCCCGCTGCTGTTTGAGGTCGATGAGTTCTATCTCAGGGAGGGCCTGGGGGGTTACCCGGCGGGATAAGTTGAGGTAGTGGTAGAATCCCTCCTGGGCCCGGAAGAAGGTGCTCACCGCGGGGGTGGCAGAGACCAATACTACCGCCGCCCCGGCGAGTTTCCCCCGGTACAGGGCCACGTCTCGGGCCTGGTAAGGAAGGCCCCCCTCGTGCTTGTAGGCCGGGTCGTGTTCCTCGTCCACCACAATGAGGCCTGGCCGGGGCATAGGGGCAAAGACGGCGGAGCGGGCTCCCACCGCCACGTCCGCCCGGCCGGTGGCGAGGCGGCGCCATTGATTCAAGCGCTGACTATCGGTCAAGCCGCTGTGCAGCAGGGCCACCCGCCCACCGAAGCGCCGGCGGAACTCCAGGGCTACCGGATGGGTGAGGGCGATTTCGGGAAGGAGCACCAGCACCTGCCTGCCGGTGGCCAGGGCTTCCTGGGCCGCAGCCAGATACACCTCGGTCTTGCCGCTGGCCGTCACCCCGTGGAGGAGATAAGGCGCGAAGGTCTCTCGCCTTATGCCTTCGGCCAGGGCCCGCACCGCCTCTTCCTGCTCGGGGACCAGAGTGGGGAGGGGCTCCTTCAGGGCCAGGGAATGGTCCATCAGGGGGTCAGCGAAGGTAAGCCGCTCCTCCCAGGTAACCAGCCCGCGCCGGGCCAGGCGCTGCAGGATGGCGAGACACGTGGGAAAGATTTGGCGCAGTTCCGAGATCGCCACCGGCTCCTCAGCCTCCCGGAGGTAAGCCAAAATTTCCCGGCCCCTGGGTCCCACCCCCTTGGGGGGCACCTCTCCCTCTGCCTGGGCTTCAAGGGCCACCCACCGCTCCCGTTTCGGCCCGGAGGGCCGGGAGCCCCCGGGGATGAGGTGGCTCAGGGCCTCTCCCAGGGGATAGCGGTAGTACTCCGCCACCCAGCGCCACAAAGAGACAATCTCAGGCCCGAAGCGGGGCAGGGGGTCCAGCACCGCCAGAACTTCTCGGATAGTAGCCTGGGGGATTTCTCGGGCCGGTCCCAGAAGGTAGCCTGCCACCTGACGCCGCCCCACCGGCACCTGCACCAGGCAGCCCACCCGGGCCGTGTCTTTAAGCATCGAGGGGAGGCGGTAGGTCAGGGTCTGGAAAAGAGGCAGGGCCACCGCCACTTCCCACAGGTCGCTGACCTGGGGCCGGGCCTGGGGCATTTGGGGTGAGTGGTGCATAGGGCTATTCAGGTGAGGGCCCTTGGCAAGGGGGAGACCAGAGCCCTCGAAGACTTCATTCAGGGGATGATGAATTTAAAATGATGTGGATTTTATGCCAAAAAGATCCTGATACATCAGGGTAAAGGCACAACATGAAACGTTTACCGTAACTAACAGGCCCACGCCCAAGGCCAGCAAACCCCCGAGATTCAGCAGGAATATCAGGAGAAAAAAACCGAGGATTTTCCACCAATAGGGGCCTACGGTGTGACGACTCAATTCCATGGCGGACCAGAAGTCTAACTTGTGGTCTACTATCAGGATACCGGTAAAAGTCCAGCTCACCATCAGATATACAAAAGGGATGAGAAAAAGTAAGGTTAGAGATATTGGCAACTGAAACCCCAACCCTAAAATACCGGTAATCAGACCGAAGATAGCCAGGGGGAGAAAGAATTTGAAGACCGCGAAAAAATCGCCGAATTGTGGTTTTTGATGCTGGATGAGGAGGATCGCTACCAAAGACGGACCTACTCCCAACGGGGTCAACAAAACGCTGGGCAAGACAGCACCTATAATGGGAAGAAAAATCAAGCTCATGGAAACGGTGCCGGCTATCACGATTAATAAGAGGAAAAACCCGATGAACCCAAAGGGGTAAAGCTTGAACAACTTCCAGCCGCCTTTGATGTAGGACGTGAGCGGCAAAAGGGCCCCCGCAAGCGCAGGTTCTGCTGCCCTCGTCCCCTCCGATTCCACTGGGGCACCCAAACTTTGGCCACAGTGTTCGCAGGTAGTGGCATTCACACTCAGTTCGCCGCCGCACCGCTCACAATAAGGCATGGTTCATCCCTCCGCCACAATTTCTGGATAAATTAAATATTTAAATTTCGTACTCCCTTTGATTCCCGGTGTATGCCATACAAAAGTTTGAAATTTAGCAAAATATGGCCGCAGGCTTCAGCCTGAAAAATTGCTTCCCCTTCGGTCAATCTGGCTCACAGGCAACCGCAAGGCCGCGGCGGGAGAATAAAGGGTTCATGTAGGTCGAACCTTACCCAGGATTTTAGCCCGTAATTCCAGAGATTTTTCTCCCGGGAAAGGTGTGAAACCTGGATTATACGGGTGTTTGGGGAGATGCCAAAAGATTCTTGAATCAAGCATTCAAGAATCATGCAGGATTTGTTGGCAAAAGGGAAGAGGGAAAAGACCAGCAGCCTTTTCCCCCTGTTTATCACCTGAAGATTACTAAGAGTTTATCGCCGGTTCTGGAACTGGCGCACCTGGTACATGAAGGCCTCCAGGCGCGTGAGGGTGTGAGTCTGCTCCTGGCCGTCGAAGGCCAGATTCAGGAAGGGGATGTTGTCGTGTTCCTCCCGAAAGCGGTTAAAGAGCGAATTCACCACCGTTCCCGGCATGCAGGTAAAGGGCATGATGTTCACCAGGCCTGAAACCCCCTTGAGCACGAAATCCCGGGATTTGCCGATACTCAGAATGGCTTCCCCTTCGAAGGACTCGTGGATATAGTCCTGGGCCAGGGCCAGGGTCTCCGGAATGGGGGGCTCATGGAGGTTTTTGATGCACCCTTCAAATAAATGGGTGATGTGGTGTTCGTCCTTTTTCTGGAAATATTCCTTGAACATGATATGCAGGAGATGGCGGTAACGGCGGAAGTCCCGAGCTTTGCGTTTGGAGGTGTAGTTAACGTAAAGGAGCCACTCTCCGATGGGCGGCATCCACACCTCGCCTTCCAGGGCCTCAATTTGCCGTACGGCGTTTTCGTTGGCGAAGCGGTTGGCCCGGACGTAGATTTCTCCTATCAATCCCACCAAAGGTTTGCCCCCGTTGGCGGTAATAGCCACATCCTCAAAGGTTTTCCGAGCCTCTTTCAGGGTCTCGTCCAGGTCCCCCCGGTCCCGCAGGGTCTCATAGACTTTGTTAAGATAGAACTGGTAAACTTCGTCGGCACTTCCAATCTGGCGCTCGTAGGGCCTGGTTTCCAGAAGCTTTTTTTCCAAAAGGTCGATGGCCACGACGCCCCGCCAGGCAATGCGGTCATAGTCCCCCCCCACCATGCCGATTTCCTGGTACATGGTTTCGCTCTGGTCCGGTGAGTAAACCGGCACATCGGGGTAGCCCAGTTCGTCCAGGACCAGACGGTGGTAGCGGTGATATTGGCCGAAACGGCAGGGACCGTCTCCGGAGGGCATAAAGAAGGCGCTCTTGTCTCGGTGGAAGTCGGGCCGGCGCAGCATCTTGGCTAGATCCCCGGTGGTGAGGATAAGGGGGTAGCACTCCTTCCCGGAGGTGAGGCGGCGCCCCAGCTCCAGGGTTTCCTCGTCCGATTCCGGCAAGGACTCAGCCTCCGCGCCGCAGGCCTCAAACGCGGCCACCAGGGCCAGGGCCTGGTCCGCCATGGGTGGCAAGAAGATCTTGCGCTGTCTGGTCTGGGTGACCCGCAGACGGTGCGCCGTGGAGCGGGCCGGAGCTTCGGTGATGGTGACGTTCTTCAGACTGTCCAGAAAGGCTTCCAGGCGGGTGATGGCCCCCACGTCGGCGGAGTGCTCGTCGATTTCAATTTCCAGGAAGGGTTTCCCTCCCATTTTGTCTTTGAAAAAGTGCTGAATGAAGGAGTCCGGCCCACAGCCGAAGTTGGTGATGTAGACGCCGAAAAGTCGGGGATCTTTGCGGATGAGGTCCGCAACTCCCAGGATTTTCTGGCCGAAGCGCCAGTACATGGGCTGGATATCGGGCAGTTCCTCCACCTGGTCCAGAGGGAGGAAATCCATGGGTATGGCCTGGACCCCCAGTTGCCTGAGCTTGCGGTGCAGGTTGAGGTTCATGCCTGGGTCGAAGGCGTTGTAGGGGCGGCCTACCAGAACCATGAGGCGTTCGTCCGGCGCCAGGGACGTTAGGATTTCCCGTCCCCGGGCCGCCAGCCGCTCATAATAGATCTGCTGGGCTTCCTCGGCCTTGCGCACGGCCCGTCCCACCAGGAAGGGGGAGACCCCCAGTTCGGCCGCCAGTTCCCGCAGGCCCCGGCGCAGGATCTTGGGCCCTCGGCCAAAGTAGATGACCGGCGTGTAGAGTTTGGCCCCGTATTCCTGAAAGTCGATGGAGGCGGGCACCGTGTAGGCCAGGGTTTGGGCCCAGGGGCAGACTTGACCCCGCTGGACCTCGGGATGGGGGTGAGGCAAATCGATAACGCTGGGGAGGAAGATGCGCTTGATCCCGGCCTGGAGCAGGTCCATGATGTGACCCTGGGCCACTTTCACCGGGAAGCAGGGCTCGGCCGCCAGGCTTTCCACCCCTTGGTGAATCACCTTCTTGTTGGTCTTCTGGGAGATGACCACGGTAAAGCCCAGCTCCTCGAAGAAGGTGCGGAAGAAGGGCATGAGTTCCTGGAAAAACATGGTGCGGGGGATGCCGATGGGTCCACGCTTGCCTTCCCGAACTTCCTCCGGCCCATAGAGCCAGTCTTCCCGTTCCTTAATCAGATCCGGCAAATCCACCGGGGCGGCGCCCCGGCCCACTTCATATTTCTCGCAGCGGCTACCGTAGAATAGAGGCTTTTCCTCGGCGATTTCCACTCGGCGGATTTCACAGTGGTTGGCGCAGCCCTGGCATTCAAACGAGGTGATCCGGTACTCCCGGTCCGCCAGGTCAAAGCCCTTGAAGCCGGACTCCTCCCAGGTGCGCTCCCGCAAAGCCAATAGGGCCGCACCGATGGCCCCGGTGACGTCGTGGTGGGGGGGCACGGTGATTTTTTTGTCCAGCACCGTCTCGAAAGCTGCCACAATTCCCTGGTTGGCCGCGGTGGCCCCCTGATAAAAGATGTTGTTGCCGATGGGACGGTCTTCCGCCACTTTGTTGAGATAATTCTGGACGATGGAGTAAGACAGGCCCGCCACCAGGTCTTCCTTGACCGCCCCCCCCTGCTGGTGGTGCACCAGGTCGGATTCCATGAAAACGGTGCAGCGCTCCCCCAGGCGAACGGGGGTTTTCGCTGCCAGGGCCAGGCGCCCGAATTCCTCTTTTATGGAAATGCCCAGTTTTTCGGCCTGCTCCTCGAGGTAGGACCCCGTGCCCGCGGCGCACACCTTGTTCATCATGAAATCCACGATGGCGCCGTTACTCAGATTGATGAACTTGGAATCCTGACCGCCGATTTCAAAGATGGTGTCAACGTTAGGGTCAATGGCCGCCGCGGCGGTGGCCTGGGCGGTGATTTCGTTTCTGACCACATCGGCCCCGATGAAGTCCCCGGTGAGATAGCGGCCCGAGCCGGTGGTGGCGGCGCCCATGATCTTCACCCGGTCCCCGACTTTGGCCCCCACCCGGCGCAGCCCTTCGGTGATGGCCTCCAGAGGCCGTCCTGCGGTCATAAGGTATTCCCGGGCCAGGACCTGCATATCTTTATCAATGACCACCACATTGGTGCTGATGGAGCCCACGTCCACGCCGAGATACCCTTCTACTACTTCACCAGCCGGGGGTAGCCCTACTACGGTATAGTGCTCCGGCCCTAGAACCGCCGGTGGCGTCAGGGTCGCCAGGCGCCGGGCCGGCTCTGCCTCTTGCGCCAGGTAGGCGCGCAAGGGTTCGAGGCTCAAAGTGAAGTGCTCGGGGAGCTTTTCCCGGGCGGTCAGCACAGCACCCACGGCTCCCAGGGTGCAGAAGTGGGGCGGGATGATGAGGGAGCCCTCGTCCAGGTCCAGCACCTTCCGGAAGGCCTCACGCACCCCCAGGTTATAGGCCACGCCCCCCTGGAAGGCCACGGGCGGCGTCACCGTTTTCCCTTTGGCGATGTTGCTCTTGAGGTTCCGGGCCATGGCCAGACACAGCCCGTAAATAATTTCAAAGTCCGGCGTGGCCCCCTGCTGCAGGTGGATCATGTCCGTTTTGGCAAAAACGCTGCAGCGTCCGGCGATGCGGGGCGGGGTTTCAGACTTGAGGGCCAGTTCGCTAAAGGCCTCGATGTTGTAGCCCAGGCGGTGGGCCTGCTGGTCCAGGAACGACCCGGTCCCTGCAGCGCACATGGTGTTCATGGCAAAGTCCTGGATGACCAGGTGCCCTTCTTCTTCGTCCACCATAATGAGCTTGGCGTCTTCGCCTCCCATATCGATGATGGCCCGGACCTCCGGGTGGAAATGGTAAGTGCCCCGGGCCTGGGCGATGACTTCGTTCACCAGAACCCCGCCCAGGATCTCGGCCAGCTTCTTGCCCCCCAGGCCGGTAAAGGCGGCGAGTCGGCAGCGCTCCAGGGGAAATTCCTGGGCCAGCTCTTCCAGGAGAGTCAGGGTCACCCGGAAGGGCTCACCTAAATGTCGGCGGTACTCCTCCTTGAGCACCTCTCCCGTTTCATCCATTATCACCAGGTTGATGCTTACCGAGCCAACGTCCAAGCCCACGTCATATCTTTCCCGCATGGCTACAGTTCCTCGATATCCTTTATTGCGATGGTTACGTGCGATCTGTTCAGTGGTTGGGAAATGCCTATGCCAAAAGCTGATGGGCCTTTCGGCCTCTGGCCGTCAACGTGATTGGGTAACGGCTGTCTGCCATGTCATAAGACCTGAATTACAGGTACGTTTTTGCCCCTAAGTCATCATAAAGCGCAACCAACGGAGGGCTTCTGACCGTTGCGGCTTAGGGAGTCAAGAGGCTGCGGTAAAAATCCTGGTCCCGATGCACATCCCGGGAAATCGCTCCGGCCTTGATCAGTTGCCTCAGACGTTCCCGCACCTGGGCCAGGGAGAGTCCCAGGGCCTGGGCCAAGTCCCCGGCCGTCATGGGGCGCCGGGCCAGCATCCTAAGAAAGTCCTGGTCCGCGGCAGCCAACCGCTCCGGCGGGGTCCGCCTGGCCCCGGCGATCACCTCGACGCCCTTTCCGAAAAAGACGGCGATCTCCTCCATCTCCTCCCGGCTGAGAGGCTGGGCGGTTTCCTCCGCCACCGGCCGGACCGCGGTGTTGAGCTGCACTTTGTCCGGGGCAATGTCCCCCAGCAAGCCCTTGAGGGCGGTCAATTCCTCTTCCCCGTCGTTTAAGCCCCTGAGCAGCATGACCTCCAGCCAGATCTGGCCGGCGAATTCCCGGCGCAGAGCCTTAAGACCAGCAACCAACAGGTCCAGGGTGAGGCCGGAACGGGGCCGGTTAACGCGGCGCAAGGTCTCCTCCCGGCCGGCGTCCAGGGAGGGCAGGATGACGTCGGCCTTGGCGACGTCTGAGCGCACCTCGGGGAGGTAAAGCAGCGACCCGTTGGTGAGCACCGCCACCGGCGTGGCGGTGAGGCTTTTCACCGCCATAATGATATCCTTGAGGCCCAGATTCAAGGTGGGTTCCCCGGAGCCCGCCAGGGTAACATAGTCCAGGGCCGTAGGAGGGCTCGCCAGGTAGTCCTGCAACTCCCTGATGATATCCTCTACGTGGTAAGCCTCCCGCCGCCGGGTAAGGTGCGTGGTGGGGTCCACCTCGCAGTAGAGGCAGTCATAGGTGCAAGTCTTGGGGGGAATGAGGTCCACTCCCAAAGAGAGCCCCAACCGGCGGGAAGGCACTGGACCGAACAGGTGAGACATACTCAGAAGCAACCCAGTTGGCACTGGATAATCTTGATCCTCAGGTCATTGAGGAGGTCCCCTAGTTCCTGGCGGGATATCTCCATTTCTTCTGCCAGACGAAAGGCCGCGGCGCAGGGGATCTTATCCTCTGGAGCGGCGGCCCGGATTTTGGCCCGCAACTCTTCTCGAGTCATGGTGGGTTCCTTGGTTATATAAATTAAACCCTTGTAAAATAGCTCAGGTGGCGAGAAAAGGCAATAAAAACACCTGCACATAAGAGCGTTAATAAAAAATTAATTGCAAATAACTCTAGCATTGCAGCACCCGAAGGCAGGCCGCCGTCAAAGTATCCGAGAGATTGGCGAGGCTTACCGTAATGCGTCCGTAAATCCTGAAGACCGCCGCCTGGAGCACGATTCCCATGACCATGGCCGTAGCGGTAGCCGAGTCCCCGGGGGGAAGCTCTCCCTCGGCCATCCCCCGCCAAATGACCTGATGCACCACATCCACCGGGTTGGGCATCTCCGAGGGCACCCGCTTGAGGTAATCATGCTGGGCCAGGAGGAGATAGCTGAAAAGCACCTGGTCCTGGTCGAAAAAATTACAGAAATGACGGACCATGGCACCCGCCTTGCCTGCCAGTGTATCCACTTCCGCCTGGTGACGCTCCAGCTCCTGGGCAAAGGCGGCATAGTTGGTGGCAAACAGTTCCCAAGCCAGCTCCTCCTTGCCGGCAAAATGGCGGTAGAGAGTACCCTCCGCCACTCCGGCGGCCCGGGCAATGTCCCGCACCGTGGTCTCGGCCACGCCCTTCTCCACAAAAAGGCCGAGAGCAGCCCGGGAAATTTTGGCTTTGGTGGCTTTGCCGTCCCTCATGAATATGTAATAGTGAACGCTCACTCACAAGTCAAGCATTTTCTTTCCGCTTCGGCCGTGATAAGCTCCTCTCGGTTAATTACCTGACGAAAGGAGACCATGCTCCATGAAAGTTCTGGCCATTTGCGGCTCTCCCCGCCCCCGGGGTAACACCTGGCATTTGCTCCAGGAAGCCATCAAGGTTTTAGAGCAGCAGGGTATCGAAACCGAATACGTCTCCCTCCATGAAAAGGACATTCGGCCTTGCCTGGCCTGCGAAAAGTGCGCCAAGGAAAAGAACCGCTGCGCCCAGGAGGATGACTTCAACGAGTTGTATGCGATCATGGCCCAGGCGGACGGCCTCATCGTGGGGAGCCCGGTGTATTTCGGCTCAGCCACCCCCAATATGATGGCTTTGCTCGACCGGGCCGGGTACGTGGCCCGCATGGGTGACAACCACTTCGCCCGTAAAGTGGGGAGCCCCATCACGGTGGCCCGTCGGGCCGGGGTCAACTTCACCTACGCTCAGCTCATGTTCTTCTTCATGATTATGGGCATGGTGGTGCCGGGGTCCACCTACTGGCCCATCGCTTTCGGCCGAGCCCCGGGAGAAGTCACTAAAGACGAGGAAGGCATGAAAACCGTCGCCACCCTGGCCGAAAACATCGCCTGGCTGCTGAAGAAGTTGAGGTAAGGGTTTTGGGGGGAGGGAAGGGAGCCTGGCTCCCTTCCCTCCCCCCAAGCCCCCCTCCCAACCCCGATATGGGAGCCGGAGAAGGCAAAGCCCAAGCTTCGCCTTCTCCGGCTTAATAACACCCTGGTAAGGGTTTGGGGGAGGGGGTAAGGGGCCGCGCCCCTTACCCCCCTCCCCCAACTCTACTCAGCCCCTCCCACCCCGCAGGCGTTCGGTGATGGTGGGGAAGTAGTGTTCTTGGGT